>CAYWDK010000011.1:0-33873 GCA_964457025.1 uncultured Balneolaceae bacterium
ATCACAATTCATTATGAAAAAATTACTAAGCATAACTACGTTGGTTTTGGGACTCGTTTGCTTTTCAAATAGTACTGCATTGGCTCAAAGCGACATGCAATTGGGAGTCGGGCTTGCTTATGGTGACCAGGTCGAGAATCTCGGTATCAGAGCTGATGGATACTACACCATCAACGAGCAGTTCCGTGCCGGTGTTGATCTGGTTTACTATTTCCCTGACAAAACCGACATTGGGGGAAGCGAATTAACTACGAACTATTTCGCTGTAAACATCAATGGACATTATGTTTTTGTAAATGAAAATGATCTTATGGTTTACGGTCTGGCAGGTATTAACTATCTCAGTGTTAAAGTAGAATTTGGTGGAGATAGCGATACCAACTCCGAAACCGGTTTAAACCTCGGTGCCGGAATTGAATATGGTCTGGATTTCGCCAACCTCTTTGGCGAACTGAAGTTTGCCGGTATAGGCGGTGACGCCGATCAGCTGGTTCTCGGCGCAGGCCTGCGATTTGATCTCTAAGCCTATAACAGCTTAGCATTTAAAGGGGCACTAAAAGTGCCCCTTTTTTATTGGGTTCCGCTTTTCAATATGGCACCGTGCCGTATGCCGCCGGTGGACACAATACATCCCGACAGGCCATAGCACCGCATCACTCCTTCCAGTATCAACACACCTGCTAAAAACACATCCGCCCTCCCCTTCATCACTTTCGGATGCTCTTTTAAAATTTCATCGCTACTTATCTTGGAGAGCTTGTTGCTCCATGCCTCTACACGGCTAAGCGAAAGCCGGTAACCGTCCAGTTTATTCCGGTCGTAGCGCGACAGCCCGGCATCCATCCACGCCAGCGAAGTCAGCGTTCCGGCTACTCCCACCAGTTGCACCGTATCGCCGAGTTTAAAAGGCCTTTGTTCAAGCATTTCTATCACAGCCTCTCTGCAAGCCGAAATCTGACCGGCAGCCGGCGGATCTTCCTTTATATACCGTTCGGTAAACCGTACGCAGCCCATGTCGAATGAGTGGCAGTCGGCAAGTTCATTTCCGCTCCCTAAAGCTAATTCAGTGCTGCCACCTCCGATGTCCAGAACAGCAACTTCCCCATTCAACTTTGGCAGCAACGACAGAGCTCCGGCAAATGTATATTCGGCCTCATCCAAACCGCTCAGGAGTCGGACCTGAAAGCCGGTCTGCTGCCGTACTTGCTTGAGAAAGGCTTCCCTGTTGGCAGCATCCCGCACGGCGCTGGTAGCGGTAACGATCGCCTCTTCAATTTCAGGAAAATCGTTATCCAGCAATTGACGGTAATCAGCCAAAGCCCGGATGGCTCTTTCCATCGATTCGGGATGGAGCCAGCCGGAGCTGTCTACCCCCTTGGCCAGCCGGGGTGCATGCTGGTCCTCAAAAATAACCTGCAGGCCCGAAGCCGCCGGCTCAGCTACAAGCAGCAAAATAGTGTTCGAACCGATATCGATGGAGGCTTTCATGTTTCTTTCACCCGGCAATAAATGGCAATCCATTCGTTTTGCTGGCGCACTTCTTTAACGGCCAGGCCCTGCTCTTTCACCTTTTTCAGTACCAGTTGTTCGTCGGTCTTCAACAGGCCGGAGAGTATGATGCGGGTGTCGGCCTTGGATACCCTTTTAAAATCCGGCAACATCTCCACAATGGTATTACGCTCGATATTGGCCAGGATAAGATCATACTCTGCATGCTCGGGAATAGCCTCGCTTGAACCTTTCCGGACGATTACCTGGTCCACTACATTGTTGAGATGAATATTCTCTTTGGTATTCGTAATGCTCCAGTTGTCTATATCGAAAGCAAAGACCTGTTTCGCTCCCAGCTTTACGGATGCAATGGCAAGAATGCCACTGCCTGTACCGGCATCGAGGACAAAGTCATCCTTTCTTACCACCGAAGGCAGGAATTCAAGCATCAGCCGGGTAGTCTCATGATAGCCCGTCCCGAATGCCATCTTGGGGTCGATCTCCAGCATCATAGAGCCGGACGGGGCTTCGTCATCACTCCAGGTAGGTTTCACAAAAAACGGGCCAATGGTCTGTGGCCGAATGGTTCGCTCCCACTCCCGGTTCCAGTTCTGGTCAGCTACCACCTCTTCAGACCGGATGTAGCCTTCCCCGGGATAATTGATAAGGAGCTGCTCGATCTGTTCCCGGTTTACATCCGAAAACCGTTCCTTGGAGACGTAGGTAATGATGCTGCCATCCAGCTGCTCGAAGGCATCGAACTCCAGCTCAGAAAGCTCTGCGATAAGGCTTTCCTGGTATTCCTCTTCAATAGCAATTTCCAGCTTGATGTATTTCAACTGCGTTGTACCTTAATTGTACTTTATGATCAAATACGGTTGTAGATCAGCTCGGCCAGTACATTCCCAACGCTCCCCAAGGTTTCCCGGCTGATGATGTCGATATCGTCTTCATGAGTATGCCAATAGGGAGCAAACTGAACCGATTCGCTGCCGGGCGTATGACGGATAATATCAATTGTTGGGATGTTCAGGATACGGTTTATGACGACGTGGTCGTCGGCTATGGAAGAACCCTGCGTGTCGGGAAATTGATTGCTGTACCCTTTTTCATCCGCTATTGTCCAAATTTCATTAACCAGGGCCGGCGCAAAGCGGAGCGAATTCCCTTCTTTCGGAAACTGCGCATTCTGCCCTCCCACCATATCCAGTAAAATGCCGAAACGCGGGCTGTAGCCCGGTACGGGAGGATTGTTGGCCCAATACCTGGAACCCAAGAAATACTGCTCCAGGCTTCCCTCCTTGCCGTAATCTTCGCCGTCAAAAAGAACAATATCTACACCTATATCCGGCCTCTCTTTACTCATCATCCTGGCAAGCTCCAGCAGTACCGCTACTCCGCTGGCTCCGTCATCGGCCCCCAGTATCGGCCTGGCAGGCTCATCGGGATCGCGGTCGGCCCTGGGCCTGGTATCCCAGTGAGCGCAGAGCATAATGCGGTCGGGAGCCGAAGTGTTGAAGGCCGCAATAATATTCGTGAGGTCAAGAGTGTCACCCTCATATCCAACATGCGAAAACTGCTGCGCAAAAACGGCTCGCTCGCCGGCATAGTCTTTCAAGGTCTGCAAGAGGTAGTCTCTGGCCTGCTCATGCCCTTCCGAACCGGGGTTACGGGGGCCGTAGGAGAGTTGCCGTTCAACAAAGGCGTAGGCGCTATCGGCCGAAAATACCGGGACTTCCCTTCCCTTCTCCTCAAAGTTGAGGCGATTGGGATCTGTTTTCCCGCATGATGAAATCAGAACGACAAGCAGAGTCAAAATTCCTATAACGCACCTACTCATCATTTTCCCCATCCTGCTGCCTGTGTACCATGGCCGACGAGGATTGTGCAACCGGGAATACGATAGTATCCAAAATATTGACATGAGGCGGCCGGTTGGCTGTAAAATGTACAATCTCTGCAATATCCAGGGCCGTCAGGGCTTCCAAGCCTTCATATACTTTAGCCGCCCTCTCCTCATCTCCCCGAAATCGAACTTCACTGAACTCGGTCTCTACAAGGCCCGGAGAAACACTGCTCACACGTACCTTGGTGCCGTGCAGGTCTTTTTTGGCGGCCTGTGTGATGGCACGGACAGCATGTTTGGTGGCACAATACACCGATCCACCGGGATATGCCTCATAACCCGCAATAGAGCCTATGTTGATGATATGGCCGGCATTGCGCTCCTTCATAGAGGGAGAAACAAGCCGCGTCATGGTAAGCAATCCCTTGATATTGACATCAATCATCGTATCCCAGTCATCCGGATCGGCATCGTAGACCGCATCAACCCCTTTGGCAAGGCCCGCATTGTTAATGAGGATATCAACCGGCTTGACCAGGGTCTCGAGGAACTGTCCGCACGCCTCCCGGTCCCGGATATCAAAGGCGCCGATCGTTACCTCTATTGAATGGTCCTGTTCGAGCTGCATCCTGAGTGCTTCGAGTCGTTTTTCCCTTCGGCCGGTCAGTGCCAGCTTGCAGCCCGATTCCGCAAACAGTTCCGCTATCGCCTTCCCTATACCTGCTGTTGCCCCGGTTACGAGTACCAGTTTTCCCTGCAGTCGGTTTTCCATGATATCAGATTTTAGTTTGTACGGTTGATCCGCTCAACCAGGCGTGCGGCATTCAGGAGCTTGCCTTCTTCAAAGGTATTCGCCATAAACTGAATGCCGTAAGGCAAGCCATCCGAATGCACGGCTGCAGGCACGCTGATGCCGCATATGCCTGCAAGGTTGGCGGAGATAGTATAAACATCGTTGAGATACATCTGCACCGGATCGTCCGTCTTTTCACCGATACCGAAAGCAGTAGTGGGAGTGGTAGGTGAGACGATTACATCCACATCTTCGAAAGCATCGGTAAAGTCATTTTTGATAAGCCGGCGCACTTTCTGCGCCTTGCCGTAATAGGCATCGTAATAACCGGCGCTGAGCACATAGGTTCCCAGCATAATGCGCCGTTTCACTTCGGTGCCAAAGCCTTCGGTCCTGCTCTTCTTATAGAGGCGTATCAGGGAAGAGTCTACGGAATCGAGTTCTTTGGAAAGCTGTACTTTATCGTCTCCAGAAGCCAGCTCCATCTGTTCGGTGATAGCAGCCTTCTCCTGCTTCAGCTCTTCTTCAACTTCTTTAATGTCGGCCCTGTGGCCGTAGCGAATCCCGTCATAGCGGGCCAGGTTGCTCGACGCCTCGGCCGTTGCAAGTATATAGTAGGTAGCTACACCGTACTTCATGTGCGGGAGGTGGATAGGAACCAGCTCGGCTCCCTCCTGTTCAAGCTCACCGAGTATGGATTGGATACCTTCGCGAATCTCGTCATCCAGTCCTTCTCCGAAGTACTCTTCCGGAACTCCAATACGAATATTGGAGTGAGGATTGTCCAGGCTTTCGACATAATTGGGTACAGCCCTGCTCGACGAGGTGTTATCGTTTTTATCGGCTCCTGCAATGACTTCAAGAATGGAAGCGGCGTCATGCACTGAATTGGCAAGCGGACCGATGCAGTCGAAAGAAGATGCAAAGGCTACCAGGCCGTGACGCGAAACCCTTCCGTAGGTTGGTTTCAGTCCCACCACGCCGCAGAGTGCAGCAGGCTGACGTATAGAGCCGCCCGTATCGGAACCGAGGGCGGCCGTACAGAAACCGGAAGCCACTGCGGCCGCGCTGCCACCCGACGATCCGCCCGACACCTTGGAGGTATCATGGGGATTGTGGACAGGTCCGTAAGCCGAGTTCTCATTCGACGAACCCATCGCGAATTCGTCCATATTCATCCGTCCCAGCAGCAGAGCGTCTTCTTGTTTAAGCCGCTCCACGACGGTGGCATCATAGACACTTTCAAAACCGGCGAGTATGTCGGAAGCACAGGTCGTTGTCTTCCCTTTTTCGCAAATCAGATCCTTGATACCTACCACGCATCCCGCCAGTTTACCGGCATTGCCATCTTCGATCCTGCTTTGGATGTCCCGGGCTTGCTGCCGGGCGGTGTCGGCGTCCAGATCTATGACCGCATTGATGGTATCGTTTTCCTCTTCAATGCGTTCTAAATAGTTTTCAACCAGTTGGGGTAAGCTAAGCTCGCCGGACTTAATAGAAGTGCGGATTTCGCTAAAATCTCGAAAATTCAATGAAAAAGCTTATTTTTCGGTTGTAGATTCCTGTTTATCGTCTGCCTTGGCTTGCTGGCCGGAAGTAAAGCCCTCTTTTTCGCCCTGCTCGATCTCTTTTTTAATTTCATCAGAAGCTTTGCGAAATTCGTTAATACCCTGGCCGATTCCGCGCGCCAGTTCGGGAATTCGTTTCGCACCGAAGAACAGGAGAACCACCAAAAGAACGATTAAAACTTCAGGTACGCCTATACCTCCAAACATATAATATTCCTCTTTAAATTAGGTTTACATTGAAGAATGAACAAGATAAGAATAAATTTTCGAACCTTTCAGTTGTAGATTTAAAAATAATTCTACATTTATGGAAGAAAGACTTGAATTTTATGAAACAATCCGTTTTATAACGTGCTAAGAAATTGTAATGAAACCAAAAAAACAAGAAGCACTACTCTATGATTTGGACTGTTGAATTAGCTGCAGCACTGGATGACGCCCCCTTCCCGGCAACCCGCGAAGAGTTGATCGAATGGGCCGAAAGGAATGGCCTCTCGCAGCAGGTTATTGATAACCTTTATGAACTGGACGAGATTGAAGAAGGTGAAGATATGATTTATGAAGGCATTGAAGATATCTGGCCCGATTATATCCGCAAAGAAGACTTTTTCCATAATGAAGAAGACGAGGGGTTTGACTACGACGACGTCTAACAGGTAATCGCATTTCTGTTGGCTATGGCACATAGTATTGACGGTTGTCCTGCAAAGCGGGTCAACCGTTTTTTATGAATGCATCTTATTATCACCGGCTGCTTTGATTTTTTTAAATAAGAATACACTTCTGACTTTAGTACTTGGCTTGGGGCTGCTCACTCTTTTGTGCCTGCCTCTCGAGGGCCGTACCCAAAACAATACGGCTCAAAACGATACCACCGACAAGGTGGTCAGGATCATACGTTTTGTCGGTAATGACCATGTTAAGAGCAGTACGCTGGAGACGCTGATACGCACAAAGACCAACAGGGAGTTTTTGGGTATCCCCCGCTTCACCCCCTGGTATTACCTCTGGCGAATCAGCAAAAAGTTCGGAGAGCCGCCCATTTACCTGAACCGTTCTACCGTTGCCACCGACACCGAACGCATCAAGCGGTACTATGAAACCATCGGTTACCTCGAGGCTACGGTAGATACCAACATCGTGGAGTTCAGGGAAAACAGGGTGGAAGTCTCCTTCCTGATAAACGAAGGAGAGCGCTCTTACATCAACAGTATCGCCTATTCGGGCATGCCGGCCTTTGAAGACCGGAGAAGTGACCTTGTCAGCGACTTCTACAGGTCCGGCAACCTGACGGAAAAACAGATTAACGATACTACCTTTACCGTTGACAAACCGTACCTCGAAAACGGCCTTTCCAATGAACGGAACCGCATCATAAACTTCCTTAAGAACAACGGTTATGCGTCGGTACAACGCGACTCGGTACTGGCCCAGGTAAGAAAAAGTGAAGCCGACCAGCACCGTCTCGATATCCTCTTTACTATAGATCCGGGCCGTAAATATAGTTTCGGAGATGTCTACATCAGCCTGGCCGGTCCCGACCAAAACCTGGCTTATGAAGAGTTCGATACTCTCAACACCAGGCCCTATGCCATCAATGGAAAAACCATCTACCTGGAAAAAGAAGAATCGGCCCAAAGCCGCTTCAGTTTGCTGACCGACCAGATTCTGTTTACACCCGGAGCCACTTTTAATAACGAACTCTATATCCGCACCATCAACGAATTCCAGAATCTCGGAATGATGACCATCCGGCAGTTCGGGCTCAGCGAAGACGGCTCGCAACCCGACTATTCCAAAGAGGACATCCCGGTCATGTTCTCGCTGCAAACCCTGCCAAAGCACTCGGTCAACTTCAACCTTTTCGGGATGAGACGGTACGGCTTCGGCTCAGGTGCCGGTGTCACCTATACCAACAACAACCTCTTCGGCAAAGCCGAAAACCTGCAGCTGGGTATCAACGGAAGTTTTGAATATGTCACGGCAGAAACCCTGGAAAAGATCGACAGCGACTCAACCGACCGTTCGTACAGCAATACCATCTTCAAAAGTTTTGAAACACGGGCCGAATATTCGCTGCCGAGGCTTATTTTTCCCTTTTCGTTTCTGGAAGACAACCTTTTCTTTGCCAATGCACGTACCCGCTACCTGCTTTCTTACGGCAGGTCAAATCAGCTGCTGTTCGATATCAACTCAGACATCCGCTTTAACCTGCGTTATGAGGTACAGCATAACCAGCGCTTTTCGAGCTTCCTGGATTTGATCGAGCTGGACCTGCTTGACACCGACCCGACCCCCTCATTCGAGAGGTCCATAGCCGAGGAGTTCGGAGAAGGTTCCTTTGAGTATCGCAGGATTCTGGAAGACTTCAGGCCGCAGGTATCTTCTATTCTGAGATACACTTTCCGCAGCCAACGTACCGATATCATTCAGAGGGACTACGGCTACTTCAGCGAGTACTCCATCGCGATGGGCGGCAATATTCCCTACCTTATTGACCGGTACCTTGTAACTCCCGGATCGGTAGAAGGCAATCTCCCTTCTCCTGTTAAAGTCAGCTCCAACAGTTTGTCGTACAGTCGCTTTGTCAAAGCCACGGCCGACTACCGGAAGTATATTCCCTTATCCAATAATGCCGTATTTGCCTATCGCGGCTTTGCCGGAATCGCGCTACCCTACGGCAAGAGCAACTCGATTCCTCTCAACCAGCGCTTTTATGCGGGGGGAAGCAACGACATCCGCGGCTGGGACTTCTACAGCCTTGGTCCGGGAAGTATCCCCTTCGGCGAAGTCACTATTAACGGGGGTGGAATAAAGCTGCTTGCCCAGACCGAAGCCCGGCAGACGCTCTTCAGGGACTTCCTTTCCGCCGACTGGATCGGCGCCTGGTTTACCGATGCCGGTAATATCTGGTACGAACCCAGTACCGAATTCCCTACATCCGGTGACGGAAGTGCGACGGCCGCCGAACGGGAAGCACAATTGAGACAAGGTAAATTTTACTTCGACAACTTCTACAAGCAGATTGCAGTAGGTTCGGGGCTGGGACTCAGGCTCGACTGGCAGTATGTGGTTGTCCGTTTCGACTTTGCCTTCCGCGTTCATGACTTGCAGCAGGGATGGTTCAACAACAAGAAACTGTACTTCAGCTTCGGCATAGGCCACTCTTTCTAGAAAAATCCGTCCTTTTTTGAAAAATAGGTCGTTATAGCGTTACCTTAGCCAGCAACAATATTCCCTGCCAGAAACTTTGGTACGGCAACAAAATAAAAAGGTGCCCGCATGTTCGGCTCTAAACGATTTAAGTCCCTTAAAAGTCAAAGTGAGTTGATTTTTAAATCCCGCTTTCTCAATAATTTCTCCTCCATGGAGCGCTATGAGTTCCTGCAGCTCTGCCACCGGAGGAATTATAAGGAAAACGAGTTTATCTACTACCAGGGTGATCCGGGTACCGGCATGTACTTTATCGAAAAAGGAAAAGTCCAACTTATCGTGGAACCGGAAGCCGGGAGCGAAGAAGAGAAAACAACTTTTATCATTGAGCCGCCCGAAAGTTTTGGAGCGCTTTCCATCGGCTATGAACTGCGCAGGCTCTCATCAGCCAAGTGCCTCACCGACTGTACCCTGCTGGGCTTTTTTAAACCGGACTTTGAGACGCTTAAAAAGCGTCATCCTTCCATTGCAGTTAAGTTTATGGAAACCTTGGCTCTCATCGCCATGAAACAGCTTGAGATTTCCAACAAGGCGCTGGAGCAGGTTTCCGGAAAAATGCATGCCTTTACCCTCCAATTCGAGACCTATTACAGCGACGAACTGCAAAACGAATCCAATTAGCGGCAACTATAGATGACTTTAAAAAAAGGTGCAGAGATTGAGCTGGAGATCGAATCTGCGGCTTTTAAAGGAAAAGGGCTCGGAAAAGTAAACGGTTTGGCCGTTTTTGTACCCAATACGGCCCCGGGCGATAAAGTGAAAGTGCGTATCATCAAGAAGAAAAAGAACTACCGGGAGGCCAAGCTTCTGGAAGTGCTCGAGCCGGGTGAGCACCGTATCGAACCCAAATGCCGCCACGCACGGGTTTGCGGGGGCTGCAACTGGCAACATGTGGATTATGATCACCAGCTCAGTTTCAAGCAGGAACAGGTACGCGACCACATGCACCGCATCGGGGGCCTCACCCACCTGGAAGTAAACCCTACCATCGGCTGTGAAGATATTTTCTATTATCGCAACAAGATGGAGTACTCCATCGGCCACAAACGCTGGTTAAGCCGTGAAGAGATCAACCGTGACGAATTTGTAAGCGACCGTGCCTTTGCCGCCGGACTTCACGCCCCCGGCCGCTTTGACAAAATTCTTAACCTGCAGGAGTGCCACCTTCAGGATCCCGTATCCTACAAAATCCTCGACTTTGTCCGAAGCTGGTGCATCGACAGGGATATCCCTCCCTACAACACTATCGACAACGAAGGTTTCATGCGGAATGTAGTTATCCGAAACTCCCATCATACCGATGACCTGATGGTGAATCTGGTAGTCTATAAAGATGACGAGGAGACCTGCCGGAATATGTGTGATGCGCTGCTGGAAAATTTCCCTGAGATAACAACGGTGGTGATGAATGTCAACGATACCAAGAGCCCCACTGCCGAAGGCCGTTTCGAAAAGGTACTGTACGGGCCCGGCTACATAACCGATCATATCGGCCCCTACCACTTTAATATTCATGCCAATGCTTTCTTTCAGACCAACACCCGGCAGGCTGAGAAGCTCTACGAGGTAGCCCGCTCATTCGCCGAGATCGGAGAAGACGAAACAGTTTATGACCTCTACTGCGGTGTAGGAACACTCAGCCTGTACCTGAGCGAAATGGCTAAACAGGTGATAGGCATTGAACTTTCGGATGTCGCCATCAAAAATGCAGAACAGAATGCGAAGGAGAATGGAGTATCGAACGTCTCCTTTGTCAAAGGTGACATGCGGGATGAATTCAATGAAGAAGTGATGCGAAAATTCGGCCGGCCTGACTGTATCATCACCGACCCTCCCAGGGCCGGCATGCACCCGGACGTTGTAGAACGCCTGAATGAACTCAAAACACCTAAAATTGTCTATGTGAGCTGTAACAGCTCAACTATGGCCCGCGACCTCAAGGAACTGCACAAGAACTACGAAATCCTCGAGGTGCAGCCGGTGGATATGTTCCCGCAGACCTACCATATCGAGACGGTAGCCAATCTGAGACTGCGGGATTGAAGCTCAGCTCAGGCACTTAGTATTTGGCCGGAGCACCCTGCTGTGGAATGCTATCCATGATAAACTGGCGAATGTCTTCGTTGGAGGTGCTGATATCTTCCTGCCTCAGGTACATCATGTGTCCGCTTCGATAACCTTTGAAGCGCATACGGTCTTGCAGCTTGCCTGAAGGATCCATATTCCACATGGTGTATTTGGCGTCGAAATAAGGCGTTCCCCCATCGTAATAACCCGACTGCACCATCACGTGCAGAAAAGGATTCTGGGCCATAGCTTCGCGAAGGTTCTCGCCGGTGTTATTGCCGCTGCGGTCCCAAGGATGAACCGGGCCGAACAGCCAGTAGCGAAGGTCGGTCTCGTATCCGAGCACGTCCCTCAGATAATGGTTGATAGCGGGAGTGAAGGCATGGTTCCAGGATGTAAGTGCCGGGTCGAAGTCATAGCGGTCGCCGGCATTTTCCCGGTCGATACCGCGGTAGCGCGAGTCAAGCCGGCCGATAGTAAGCTCCTGGTCGCGCAACAACTCTTTCCAGAAGAAAGAGGTGGAAACCCGCAGGTTATGATTCAAGACTACCTCCTCGGACAGGCCGGAGTAATAGGCTACTCTTTCAGCAATGGCTCGTTTTCGTTCTTCGGAAAGGTCACCACCCCGGCTGAGCGCGGGAATAAACTCTTCAATGGTAAATTCCTCCACCTCGGGAAGCATATCTTCCAGCTCCTGCTGCTGGAGCTCTGCAGGCAAGGCCTGATGGTGCCAGGCCGCAGCTGCAAAATAAGGCAGCGTCAGTGCGTCCTCGACGGGACCTTCACGATCTACGCCCAGTTCGGTGGGCGACACGAGGATTACTCCGTTCAGGTACATCCAGTTGCGGTTCTGCAGGGCCCCTGCCAGGCCTGAAACACGAACGGTACCGTAGCTCTCCCCGATCAGGTATTTGGGAGAGCGCCAGCGCCCATTGCGAGACACAAAGGTATCGATCCAGTCGGCCAGATAGGCAACGTCCGCATTCACGCCGAAAAAGCGTTCTCTTTTAACTTCCTTGTCGAGAATACGCGAAAAACCGGTATTTACCGGGTTAACATAGACGATGTCGGCTACATCCAGTATGGAGTGCTCGTTCTCTTCCACACCGTACGGCTGCACGGGATAGCCTTCATTGTTAATCTTTAGTTTTCTGGGCCCGGTATATCCAAGGTGCATCCAGACCGAGGCGGAACCGGGTCCGCCGTTGAAAGAGATGACCAGCGGCCTCCTCGTCCTGTCACTGACATCCGTGCGTTCATAATAGGTATAAAACAGTGTGGCGATCGGATTTCCGTCTTCATCCCACACCGGTTGGTTGCCGGTCGTCGCCCTGTATGGTACCCTCTCCCCTTTGATCGTCACTTCATGCGTGGAAGTGATGGCGGTATCCGCAGGTGCTTTAACTTGCTGCGCATTCGCATGGGGTACTGCAAGAATAAGACCCAGGAAGAGAGAAAAAACAATTGAAGAGATAGTGGAAGGTGAACGTCTCATAAGTGCCCGATTTTAATTAATGGATGTTTGGACGAACGTTTTGGCAGCTGCCGTGATTTAAGCTACCTTTAAAACCATTTCGAATATAATTTCCGGCCGATGCAGTTGCAAAGTCAGAAGCCGGGCTTAAGGTGAAATCTTGTTAAAACTTCCACAATGACAGCCAAAGATGTAAAAGTGATAGGCGCGGGCCTTGGGGGACTTTCTGCAGCCTGCCTGATGGCATCGCTGGGCCATACTGTTACTGTTCTGGAGAAAAATGAGGAGGCGGGCGGCAAGGTCAACCAAATAGGTGCCAATGGCTTCCGCTTCGACACCGGTCCCTCCCTGCTCACCATGCCTTTCGTCCTGGAAGAGCTTTTCAAAAGGTGCGGCGCCGACCTGGATGATTACCTTAATCTCCGGCCGGTCGAACCTATCTGCAACTATTTCTTCAGCGACGGCAGCCGCTTTCGTTGCTATCACGATATTGAAAAGACGATTGCGGAAGTAGAGGGTTTCGCCCCGGAAGACCCCGACCACTACCGCGAATTCATGCGGTATTCTGCCAAACTCTATGATCGTACCAAAGACGCTTTCCTTTTCAATCCTCTCTACCGGTTTAAAGACCTTTTCTCGGTAAATCCGGCTGATTTTCTGCGGATCGACGCCTTCACCACTGTATCCGACCGAATTGATGACTATTTCGAATCCCCGCACCTCCGGCAGTTCTTCAAGCGGTTTACCACCTACAACGGTTCGTCTCCTTTCCAGGCACCTGCCACCCTTAATGTGATTCCCCATGTGGAGCTGGATATGGGAGGATATTATATCGAAGGCGGGATGTATTCGCTCGTCACCGCTCTTACCAGGCTGGCAAAATCACTTGGCGTGGATTTCATTTTCGGCAGTGAAGTCGAGGATATACTTCTCCATGACTCATCGGTCGCAGGCCTGAAGCTGGGCAATGGAAGCAGACTGAAGGCTGACTTGGTGATTTCAAACAGTGATGCGGCAGAAACATACACACACCTTTTGCCGGAGGCTGCCGTTTCAGGCAGAAAGCGAGAACGAATCGAATCTCTGGAGCCTTCCTGCTCCGGTTTTGTGCTGCTGCTTGGAATCGACAGGAAGTACGAAATACTGGGACATCACAATATCTTCTTCAGTGCTGACTACCAAAAGGAGTTTCAACAGATTTTCCGGGATAAAGTGATGCCCGATGATCCCACCATTTATATTGCCAATACCTCATACAGCGATCCCGGAGACGCCCCCGAAGGGGGATCCAACCTCTTTGTGCTGGTAAATGCCCCCTACCTTTCCAAAGAGTGGAACTGGAAGGAACATGAAGAATCCTACGCCGAAAAAATCATAACGCATCTCGAACATTACGGGCTGGAGGGCCTTCGCCGGCATATTCGTTTCCAACACACAATTACGCCGGTAGACTTCTATCAGCGATATCGCTCAAATAAGGGAAGCATTTACGGTACCTCTTCCAACAGCCGTACTGCTGCCTTCCTTAGGCCCAGGAACAAATCGGCCCAGGTAGAAGGGCTCTACCTGGTGGGCGGCAGTACGCATCCGGGCGGGGGTATTCCTTTGGTCATCTTATCCGCCTTTAATGCCGTTGAGTTGATGCAAAACTATGAGTGAGGGGTACAGTTGGTCTTAGGGCTGGGGGACTTCTTCTCCCATCTTGCCAAGATTGATAACTTCTACATTGTGAAGCTTGCCGTCCTCAACATCAAAACGGACGCAAGTCCGGTACACCTGCAAACCATGCTTGCCGGCAGCGCCGGGATTGATGAACAGCATCTTATTCTTTTCCTGGTCGCGGCCGATTTTCAGGATGTGCGAATGGCCGCATATAAACAGATCGGGCGGGTTCTTTTCCATCTCTTCGCGAATCGGGATACAATAACGTCCCAGCGTACCTCCTATATGGGTCATCCAGATGTTCAACCCCTCCCTGCTGAAACGCTGGTGCAGCGGGTATTCCTGGCGTATATCCCTCCCGTCGATATTGCCATATACCCCGATTACCGGGGCTATCGTTTCGAGCTCATCGGCAATCTCAATGGTCCCAAAGTCTCCGGCATGCCAAATCTCGTCCCTGTCCGCAAAGTACTCATGTACCTGCGGGTCGAGGTAGCCGTGGGTATCCGATATCAAACCTACTTTGATCATATTCTATTCTTTCACATCTTAGTGCCGCAATCGAAACAAATTATAGGGATGATTGCGGCCTTTTCAAATCTGACCGTACTTCGGCCGATAAGTTACATTAATATTGAACCACAACGAACAACTTTTCATTTAGCATGCCCCGCTTCAGCGTCATTATCGTTTCCTGGAATGCCCTGCACCATCTAAAGACATTTCTGCCCAGCGTGGTGCAAACGGACTATCCGGATTTCGAAATTATCCTGGCCGACAACGCTTCCGAAGACGGATCGGGCGAATGGGTCAGGCAAAATTATCCGGATATCAAGATTGCATCCTTCGACAGGAACTACGGTTACTGCGGCGGCAATAACCGGGCCGTACCTCATGCCGAAGGAGATATTCTTGTTTTCCTGAACAACGATGTCAAAACCGAGGCAAGCTGGCTTACCGAACTCGCCAAAGTGTTTGAAGACCAGAATGTAGCAGCCGCACAACCCAAGATGCTCTCCTACGAACAACCCGAATACTTCGAATATGCCGGCGCCGCAGGTGGCTTCGTGGATAAATACGGCTATCCCTTCTGCCGGGGGCGTATCTTCGATACTTTAGAGAAAGACAGCCGCCAATACGACGACCCCTGCCCTATATTTTGGGCCAGCGGGGCGGCATTGGCCATTCGCAAGGAAAATTTCCTGGAGTGCGGGGGATTTGACGAAGATTTTGAATTCCATATGGAAGAGATCGATCTCTGCTGGCAGCTCTGGAACCGCGGATACGAAGTGCGCTACTGTCCTGGAAGCACGGTTTACCACCTGGGCGGCGGATCCCTGCCGATGGATTCTTCACGTAAAGTCTATTATAACTACCGCAACAATCTGGTCATGCTTTGGAAGAATTACGAGCAAGACACGCTTATCTGGCGTTTTTTGCTAAGGCTCAAGCTCGACGGTATTTCGGCTATCAAAGAGCTGTTCTCAGGCAATCTTGGCAACTTTGCGGCCATTTTTAAGGCTCATATGCATTTCTATGGGCGATGGACAGATACTCACCGAAAGCGAAAAAAACTGCAAAAAGAGCGTACTGTCCGGCACAACCCGGATGTGATGTTCGACCGATCGGTTGTTTGGCAGTATTTTATCAAGGGAAAAAGAACCTTCAGCGAACTGGGCCATGAACACTGATGCACTGAAAAGAACGGGATGGAAGATACTTAGAAAATGGTGGTGCAGCCTGCTACTCCTCCCTTTCGTCTTCTATGCCGTCCACCAGATGTATTGGACGCTGCGTTTTAATATTCACTTTGCCATATCCTACAATTTCCCTTTCCCGATCAATATCGTGAACTTTATGACGGACAATTTCCTGCTCATTACCCACGAAGCCGGGCATACCTTCTTCAGTATTTTCGGCATCCGGACCATTACCGTCTTGGGTGGTTCACTCTTTGAGATACTGCTCCCTGTCATGATTTTTGCCTATACCTGGTACAACCGTAAAAAGATCGGCATGCAGCTTTCTCTTTATTTGGTGGGCTTTGCCTTTCTGCAGGTGGCTTATTATGCCGCCGACGCTGGTGCGCGTGAGCTGCCACTGATCGGGGGACTCTCCAAGGAGTCGCACGACTGGTCAAACCTGCTTTCCTGGTGGAATATTCTTGATAAGGATATGACTATAGGAGTTACTTTGGCTGTTATAGGATCAGCCTGTTTTATAGGAGCTCTTTTGATACCCGCTTTTTTCAAGAGCTACGAAGAGGTGAAACTTGACCTAAAACTGTAGCCGGTCTCTTCAGGATTCTGCCATCTCATACAGCATCGCGATCTCTTCCGGCCAGCGCTCGGTATTGGGAGTCTCCAGTATCATGGGAATGTCATCAAAGCGATCATCCTGCATTAGCAGCCTGAAACCTTCGGCGCCAATTTTACCTTCGCCGATGTTATCGTGTCGGTCAACGCGACTACCTAATTCTTTTTTGGAATCATTTAAATGCATGCCTTTCAGGAATTTAAGGCCTACATATTCATCGAATTCAAGAAAGGTTTCTATAAAGCCTTCTTTATACGAGATATCATAGCCGGCCGCATAAGCGTGACAGCTATCGATACACACCCCCACCCTGCTTTTATCTTCCACACCGTCGATCATCTCCGCCAGCTGCTCGAATAGAAAACCCATGTTGGTCCCCTGCCCGGCCGTGTTCTCGATCACGGCGGTAACCCCTTCGGTGCGTTCCAGCGCCCAGTTGATCGAATCCGAAATGGTTTTGATACACTCCTCAGGACTATGCTTGTTGAGGTGACTACCCGGATGGAAGTTCAGCAGCCTGATCCCCAACTGCTCGCAGCGCTGCATCTCGTCGAGAAAAGCATCCCGTGACTTCTGAAGCTTATCCTTCTCCGGATGTCCCAGGTTAATCAAATAGCTGTCATGAGGCATCACATGATCCATGGAATAGCCCAACTCCTCACAGTTCTTCTTAAAGCCGTCGATATTCCCGGCTGTGAGAGGCGGGCCCTCCCACTGGCGCTGGTTCTTTGTAAAGAGTGCAAAGGCTTTGGCTCCGATCTCATGGGCACGCAGGGGGGCGTTTTCCACCCCTCCCGCGGCACTGACGTGGGCTCCGATATATTTCATCAATAAAAAGAAGTTTAATTCAAGCCGGCACTATCCCTGGGACAGTGCCGGTAAAGAAGGGTTTCGTTATTTCCAGGCGCCCAGTATCAGTCCCATTACCGTAAAGGCAACGGTCCAGTAGCCGCCGTTTATAAAGATATATTTCCAGGACTTTTGCTCAAACAAGCCGGCAACGGCATGTGCAAAGAAAACCCAGCCGAAACCGGTCAGAAAACCATAAAAGGCGCCCGTACCGGCATCGATACCTGCGGCTGCTTCCGGCGAACCGTAGAAAAACATAGCCAGGTTAAAGGCCATAATCAGTTCAAAAACAAATGAGAGCCCAAAAATCTTTGCCATATTCCCTTGCTGAGCCTGCTCTTCGGTAATACCCGATTCTTTCATCCAGGCTTTTCCGAACAGAGGTCCGTACCATAACCACCCTACCACAAAAGTTGATAGGGTTGCAACCAGTACGGCCCAAATATTGATATTTGACATATCCATAGTTGTATCCCGTTGGTTAATGTTGGTAGTCACATAGACATACATCCTGTATTCAATTAATTATAAAAAAAGGGTGAATAGCAATAACTTCTGTCCCGAGCAATGATATTTGGTACGAATCGTTTGTATCCGGCAACTCATTCGGCTTGGTGTAATTATACTCTAATGCTTACCTTTAGCTTTCCAATCAGATTTATCAGACCATCAATTGAATGAATACGATTAAAAACAGCCCCGATTTCAACCAGACCGTTCCCGTTGACCAAGTCGGTATCGAAGAACGGGTATCGCGCCTGAACAAGCGCAGCATCAAGAAAGAGTCCAAGATCCAGGCCCTGAAAATGGCATTGAGCATGGTTGACCTTACCACCCTGGAAGGTATGGATACCGAAGGCAAGGTGATCCAGCTCTGTCAGAAAGCGATGCAGCCGCATGCCGCCATGCCCGATCTGCCGAAAGTGGCTGCTGTCTGTGTCTATCCGAATATGGTGAAAGTTGCCAAAGAGCGACTCAAGGGAAGCGGTATCAAGGTAGCCAGCGTGGCTACGGCCTTCCCGAGCGGAATGGCTACCCTCGAAGACAAGCTGGAAGAGACCCGTCGTGCGGTGGAATACGGCGCCGACGAAGTGGATATGGTCATCTCCCGAGGCGAGTTCCTTAAAGGGAATTATAACTACGTTTTTGACGAAATTGCCCAGGTCAAAGAGGCCTGTGGCGAGGCCCACCTGAAAGTGATCCTTGAAACAGGCGAGCTTCAGACGTATGAGAATGTACGTAAGGCAAGTGACCTGGCTATGCATGCGGGAGCCGACTTTATCAAAACTTCTACCGGCAAGATCCAGCCGGCCGCTACACAGCCGGTGACCCTTGTCATGCTGGAAGCTATCCGCGATTACTACTACGAAACCGACCGCATGGTGGGCATGAAGCCCGCGGGCGGCATCCGCAAGGCAAAGCAGGCCATACAGTACCTTGTGCTGGTGAAAGAGACGCTGGGGGCAGCATGGCTCTCTCCGGACTGGTTCCGCTTCGGCGCCAGTTCCCTGGCCAATGACCTGCTTATGCAGATCGTAAAACAGCAAACCGGCGTATACGAAAGCCCGGACTACTTTTCTAACGATTAATACAGAACGCTACCATGTCAGAAGACCAACAAACCGATATCGGACAACAGGAAGAGCGGTACAAGCCTAAATCGCCGAGCTCCAAGCTTGATTTCGCTTCCGTCTGGAACTACGATGAAGCCCCTCAGGGCAGCGAACATGTAGAGATCAAAGACCGCTACGAGCTCTTTATCGATGGGGAATTTACCGAGCCGGAGAAAGGGCGCTACATCAAGTCTGTCAATCCGGCTACCGAAGAGGTATTAGCGGAAGTTGCCGAGGCGACCCAGCAGGATGTCAACCGCGCAGTTGAAGCGGCCCGAAAAGCCTTTGAAAAGAAGTGGTCTCCCCTCCCCGCTAAAGAGCGAGGGAAATACGTATTCCGCATCGCCCGGCTGATACAGGAGCGTGCACGTGAATTCGCCGTCATAGAAAGCATGGACGGCGGCAAGCCGATACGCGAGTCTCGCGACGTGGATATCCCCCTGGCAGCCGCCCACTTTTTCTACTATGCCGGCTGGGCCGACAAGCTGAACTATGCATTCCCCAACCGCAAAGCCGAGCCTGTAGGCGTTGCCGGGCAGATCATCCCCTGGAACTTCCCGCTGCTGATGCTGGCCTGGAAAATTGCCCCTGCCCTGGCAACAGGCAATACCGTTGTACTTAAACCGGCTGAGACCACATCTCTTACTGCCCTCAAATTCGCCGAACTTTGCCAGGATGCCGGCCTTCCGGAAGGTGTAGTCAACATTGTAACAGGCGCCGGACAAACGGGCTCCCATATCGTGAACCATCCCGATATCGACAAGGTCGCTTTCACCGGTTCAACGGAAGTCGGTAAAATCATTATGAAGTCGCTGGCGGGTACCGACAAAAGGTACACTCTCGAACTTGGAGGCAAAGGCCCCAACATCATATTTGAGGATGCACCCGTCAACCAAGCCGTGGAAGGAATCATCAACGCTATCTTTTTTAACCAGGGACACGTCTGCTGCGCGGGCTCCCGGCTGCTGGTACAGGAAGGCATCGCCGACGAAGTGGTCCAAAAGCTGCGTGACCGCATGGAAACCCTCGTCGTGGGCGATCCGTTGGATAAAAACACCGACATCGGCGCTATCAACTCCAGGCAGCAATTCGACAAGATCAATGAATACCTGGAAGTAGGCGTCAACGAAGGTGCCGATATCTTCCAGAGCTCCTGCGACATACCCGACAAAGGCTACTTCTGCAAGCCTACGATCTTTACCAACGTCGCACAGTCGAACCGCATCGTCCAGGAAGAGATCTTCGGGCCGGTGCTTACCATCCAGACTTTCCGTACGCCGGATGAGGCCATTAAGAAGGCCAACAACACGCCATACGGCCTCGCAGGAGGTATCTGGACCGACAAGGGTTCCAAGATCTTTAAGGTCGGCAAGAAAGTCCGTAACGGCGTAGTCTGGGCCAACACCTATAACCAGTTCGATCCGACTTCGCCCTTTGGCGGCTACAAGGAGAGCGGCATGGGACGCGAAGGCGGCATGCACGGCCTCTACCCTTATGTGAACCTGAAGTAACCATTGATTGAATATTATGTCTGACCGAATCGAAGTACTCAAAACCTATAAGACTTATGTCGGCGGCCAGTTCCCCCGCAGTGAATCGGGACGCCACTACAAGGTATACGACGGCGAGGAGAAGGTACTCGCCAATGCCTGCCGGTGTTCCCGTAAAGACCTGCGCGATGCCGTCGTAGCGGCACGCGGCGCCTTTGGCGGATGGAGCAGCCGCAGCGCCTACAACCGCGGACAAATCCTCTATCGCATCGCCGAGATGCTGGAAGGCCGCAAAGCCCAGTTCGTGGAAGAACTCAAGACGCTCGGCTTCAAAAACAAAGATGCCGGAGAAGAAGTCGATGCCGCCATCGACCGGCTGATCTACTATGCGGGCTGGACCGATAAATACCAGCAGGTATTCGGAACGGTCAATCCCGTGGCCAGCTCACACTTTAACTTCTCTATCCCGGAACCCACCGGCGTCGTGGATATTGTTGCCCCCGAGGAAAGCCCGCTGCTGGGTCTGGTTTCCGTAATTGCCCCGGTTATTACAGGCGGCAACAGCTGCGTCGTACTTGCTTCGGAGAAGTATCCCCTTCCTGCCATCAGCTTTGCTGAAGTGCTTGACACCTCCGATGTGCCCGGCGGTGTTGTAAATATTCTCACCGGACTGCGGGAAGAACTCATCGGCCATATGAGCAGTCACAAGGATGTGAATGCCTTCTTCTATACCGATAACGAGCTTCATGAGAAATTCGGGAAACAAATAGATGAAAATGCCGCTTTAAACGTTAAGCGAGTAGTATTCAAAACAATTGAAAACTGGAATGAAGAAGAGCGGCAGGACCCCTACCTGCTTTCCGAATTCCAGGAGATCAAAACTACCTGGCACCCTGTAGGAATGTAGATAGCCTATGAAATTATCGAAGCTATATATTTTTATACTCTTCGTCTCATCGGCGGCATTGCTCTACGGCTGTGCCTCTACCAACCCCTCTGCATCAGCAGACGAAAGAGAGCAGGCCATATCCGAACAGCCGGCCGAAGAGACCGGAGACCGGCTGGCAAGCCTGCTCGAAAGCCACCGCACCTATCTGCGGAGTGTGTACCATACCCAGAAACATGACATGCCCGAATCGTTCCTCCAGATGGATACCACGGCAAATGAAGTGGTCCGTAACCCTTTTGACGGATTCCGCGTGCAGATCCTCTCCACCCGCAATGTAGCCGTTGCCGATTCTGTATCTACCGAATTCCGGCTTTGGGCAGAAGACTATATGGACGGCTACTTTCCCAAGAGCTACGTCTTCTTTAAACAGCCCTATTATAAAGTTCATGTCGGCGACTTCCACGACCGTGAAAAAGCCATCCAGCTGTCGAGGCTGCTCAAGCGGAAATATCCGGAAGCATGGGTCGTACATGACCGCATCAACCCCGGCGACGCCCCTGCCGATACGGTAGGTATCAAGCTGATTCCACCCGAGGAAAGAGAAAAGCTGGAGGAAAAGAAAAACCGGCAAGATAAAGAAGACAATTGATTCGGCCCCTACTTCTGTGGAACCTGCCGAACTGCCGGGCCTTTTTTTCGTATCTTCCTGTGCTTAGCTGCTAATTCCTTAAACCTCAATGCCTGGATGGGCACTACAGACCGAAGCCAGTATTTATCCAATCTGCCTTTGTTGGACTCTTTCTTCGAAGTGGCCGACCCGGCAAACTATCGTCCGCTACCCGACGACTGGTACGTAGCCGTAACAGACATTGAGAATTCTACCGAGGCCGTCCGCAAGGGAAATTACAAGCGGGTGAATATACTGGGCGCTTCTTCAATTGTAGGATTGCTCAATCTCGAAAATAAGGATGAAATCCCTTATACCTTCGGGGGTGACGGCTGCGCTATCTGTATCCCTCCATCGATGCTTGCAGCTACCCGCCAAATACTGGGCTCAAGCCAGAAGATCGGCCGTATTGAGTACAAGCTTAACCTGCGTGCTGCCATCATTCCGGTACGTGATATTCGTGAAGCCGGCTACGAAATAAATGTAGCCCGGTACAAGGTTTCTGACGCCTACAAGCAGGCGATTTTCAACGGGGGCGGCATTTCTTATGCCGAACAGATGTTAAAAGAAGAGATAAATAACAATTATCTCGTATCCGAAAATGAACAGGCGGAGAAGACTGATTTTACCGGCTTGGAATGCCGCTGGCAAAAAGTAAAGCAGGAAGGCAAAGTAGCCCTGACCTTGCTCATACGATCGAATCCATTACGGGAAGAAAGCGACCATATCTACAGGCAGGTGCTTCAAAAACTACGGGAAGTCTTCGGCTTCGACGATACGACCAATCCCCTTAGGCCAGATCGTTTGAAGATGCACCTGTCGCTTCGCGAACTGTCCGGAGAGATTAAATTCCGGACTTTCGGAATGAGTTGGCTGCAGCGAATGAAATACATCCTAAAGCTGGAATACCAAATCATTGTCGGGAAAATACTGATGGCGCTGGACTATAAGACATCCGAGACAGACTGGTCGATGTACAAGCCCGACCTGGCAATTAATTCTGATCACCGTAAATTCGACGACATGCTCAGGGTGGTGATCAGCGGAAGCCCGGAACAGTGCAGTGAAATGCAGCAGTACCTCCAGGAACGGCATGAAGAAGGTAAGCTTGCCTATGGCATCCACTTCAGCGATTCGGTGATGGTCACCTGCATGGTATTCAAATACCAGAGCCAGCACATCCACTTTGTAGACGGCAGCGAAGGCGGTTATATCGAAGCTTCAAAAATGCTGAAGAAGCAGCTTGAAGAACTGAGGGCTGAGCCCTAGACGTTGAAGCGGAAGAGCATTACGTCGCCATCCTTCACTACATAGTCCTTGCCCTCCTGGCGCATCTTTCCGGCATCCTTCACGGCTTTTTCGGAGCCGAGCTTCTCGTAAGTCTCAAAGCTGACCGTCTCGGCACGAATGAAGCCCCGCTCAAAGTCGGTGTGGATCACACCGGCCGCCTGGGGCGCTTTGGTACCCTTTCGGATGGTCCATGCCCGTACCTCTTTGGGACCGGCGGTGAAGTACGTTATAAGGCCAAGCTCTTCGTAGGCGGCATTTATGAGGCGGTCAAGTCCCGCACTCTCCACTCCCATAGATTCGAGGAAATCCTGCTTCTCTTCCTCGTCCAATTCCGCAATCTCGGCTTCAATCTTGGCACAAAAAGTAACCACTTCGTCACCCAGAGGCTCGGCAATCTGCCTGACCTCCTCCACCCATTCGTTTCCGCTGTCCAGGTCTTCTTCGGAGACGTTGCAGGCGTACAGCACCGGCTTGGCCGAAAGCAGGAAAAGTTCCCTGTAGGCCTTGCGCTCTTCTTCGTCCGCTTCAAAGGTGCGGGCCGCATTGCCGTTCTCCAGGTGCTCCTTGAGCCGCTGTACGACTTCAAGCTGCTGGATAATTTTCTTGTCTCCGCCCTTGGCTTCTTTCTTAAGGTTCTCTACCCGCTTTTCTACCGATTCGAGATCCTTCAGGATCAGTTCGTCTTCGATGATACGGATATCGCGGGAGGGATCGACACTGCCTTCTACATGAACTACATTGTCGTCGTCAAAGCATCGGACCACATGTACGATCAGGTCGACTTCACGGATATGCGAGAGAAAAGCGTTGCCTTTCCCCTTCCCTTCGGAGGCCCCTTTCACCAGACCGGCAATATCCACGAATTCGACGCTGGTCGGGACCTTCTGCTTGGATTCCACGATCTCGTAGAGGCGGTCGAGGCGGGGATCGGGCACGGGAACGACACCCACATTGGGGTCGATGGTGCAAAAGGGAAAGTTGGCGGCTTCGGCGCCCGCATCACTGAGGGCGTTAAACAAAGTAGACTTCCCCACATTGGGAAGCCCTACAATTCCACATTTTAAACTCATATAGGTACTTCGGTAATCTGCTTTTGTTAGGTCCGGACTCGATGCATTCAGTTATCCAGACAGATCTGTTGTATAAATTCGGTTTCGGGCAGCACAACGGCGGTCAGTTTGCCGTAGCCCAGAGATTCGTAGACACAGCCGGTATCGATACCCAGCATCTTGTCTTTGCGAATGGGGTGCGGCCGGGGGGTATGCCCGAAGACGACCGTCTTCTCCCAGGGTGTCTCAAAGGCGTTCAGGTGGTTACGTTCCCATAAAAACTCGTGTACTGCTTCATCATCCTCCAGGCACTGCTTGATGGTCATATGCGGCGGGATGCCGGCGTGCACGAAGAAGTAGCTTTCCGTGTCGTAGTAAAATTCAGTTGCCCGATAAAAATCCATATGATCGTCCAGGCGGTGCAGCTCATTGTATCTGGCGCCATAGGATTCCAGCGTGGTCTTCCCTCCATTCATCAGCCAGAGGTCCAGCATGTCCTTGTCATAGGCGTCCAGCAGCATCTGCTCATGGTTGCCACGCAGAAACCGGCAATTGTAGTCCTCGCGAAAGTCCAACAGCAGGTCCACCACCCCTTTGGAGTCGGGCCCGCGGTCGATATAGTCGCCTACAAAAACGAACTCCAGCTCGCCATAGTCGGGCGTCAGTTTCTCCAGCAGCGACTCTACCGAGCGGGCACATCCGTGGATGTCTCCTATCGCTACAAATCGGTTATCGGATTGGGAAGACATCGGCCTCTAATCGTTTAACGAAGTTTCGATGAGTCCGCGGCCTTTCTTCTCGATCCGGCCCTCCTCCTTCAGCCCTTCCAGTGCGGCGTCGAGGATGCCGTTTACGAAGCGGCCGGACTTGTTGGTGGAGTACTCCTTGGCTATCTCGATGGCTTCATTGATGGTTACCTTGGTTGGAATCTGCTCGAACCACAGGAACTCGCAGAGCGCCATCCGCAGCACCAGTTTGTCAAGAATCGTCAGGCGCTCGATCCGCCAGTTGTTGATATGCTTCTGGATGATGCCGTCCAGCTCTTCCTGGTTGTTGAGCGTCTTCAGGAAAAGCGTCTCCGCAAATTTGTACTCATCCTTGTCGGATTTTAACCGGGATTTGATCACCGTCTTCAATATCTGTTCCCAGTCGTTGCCACTGACCTCCTCTGCGTAGAGCGCCTGCAGTACCACTTCCCGGATTTCGCGTCTTTGGGCCATTTATGAGATTATTTCGCCGTTGGAATGAAAGCGATAAAAATACAAAGTCTGCATCAGAGCTGAAAGTGAAAAGAGAGGCTAAGTTCAGCAAGAAAATAGCAGCGTATGGAATTTATTTTTGCTTACGACAACAGCTATTGCCTATATTTGGTCTTCCCTTTTGGGTGCTTAGCTCAGTTGGTTTAGAGCGCTACCCCGACACGGTAGAGGTCACTGGTTCGAATCCAGTAGCACCCACTTCAGTAATTGTCTCCTTCCAAAGCCCGGGGATTTCGTAAACGCAAACGGTCGGTGCCTATCTCTAGAATATTTCACCAATGGTGAGCATAAGAGTTTACCATTGGTAAAATAAAGTGATCACCAATGGTGACTGCTGCTATTCACCATTGGTGAATGAACCGAAACCACCCCACTCCTTTTCAGTTACCTCGGCATAAACGAGATATTTTTCAAGGTTTCCTTTAGCCTGGGATCCGGAGAAAATACGATACGGCGCTTCCGGAAATCGGACGACCGGGGTTTTTTCCCTTTCTCGAGTGCGGGAGTGGTTGCGACCACACGAAAGCTCCCGAGCCTTTCCAGGTGTACGATGTTGCCATTGGACAACTCCTCGATAATAACCTCCGATTCGGAATACAAGGCAGCCATCAGATCGGCTTCGCTCAGGGTATTTCGTTTTGAAATCCGCTCTGCGAGTTCCGGTGTCTTTATTTTTCGCCTGCTTACGCTCCGGGCATACACAATTTCCTCACCCTTCCGTTTCGAAACGGGCGGCGACTTCTGTCGGATAAGTATATACGGTACAGCCATAAGAGTCCTACTGCATTTAATTTATGTGATTACAGGTAAGACCGCTGAGAAAGGATTTCCTTACAGTTACCGTGCCAAAAGCCGGCTTCATTTTTGCAAAACTTGTTTTAAATAAAAAATATTACAATACTGCCAGACAGGTCAGTGTATTACTCTATTCATCTACAGCCCTCCCCCTCAATACACAACCTAACGGAGAAATCATGAAACGATTCACTTCTTTGGTGCTGGGCACCACACTTTGCCTATTCTTTAACCTTATGCATCCCACAAGCATTTTGGCACAAGACCAAGATGGAGAAACTACCCAACCGGGTATAGTCGTATTTTCACAAAACAAGTGCGCATATGAAAACTTCCAGCAACTGAATGCCTTAACGGATTCCGTTTGGGCGCCCGTACTTGACGATCTGGTTGAGGAAGAAATGCTTGTAGGCTGGGGCATTCTGACTCATGCCTGGGGAGACGAGTGGAACTGGAATGTGTACTATACCGTAGAAAGTCACGCTGCATTTCTTGATTTCTGGCAAGAGATGGTTGGCAGAATCAATGAAAACCATCCCGGCTTCTGGCAACGGTTGTATCCGTTATGTTCGGAACACAAGGACAATATCTATTCGGTTCATCGCAGTTCGACGCAATAGTAAATGGAATTAAGACACCGGAGGTATCCTTTACGGACTATAACCACCGTCCGGCTATCTCCGGGTTTTAAATTGCTACCTACTCCACCTCAAACTCCAGCTTGAAGCCGGCCCCTTCTTCGTGATTGGCAAAGTTGCATTGGCCGTTAAGCTGCTGGGTGAGCGTGTGAATCAGCTTCATACCTAAAGAGGAAGGGTTCTCCTGATCAAAATCGTCGGGCAGGCCACGTCCGTTGTCCCGCACCTGCATGGCGATATTACCGGATTCTTCGCAGAGCGTAATGTTGATCTCACCGTCTTTCCTTCCATTGAAAGCGTGCTTGAAAGCATTGGTGATGAGCTCATTCAGTATCAAACCACAGGGAATAGCCTGGTTAACCGTTAGCTGCACCGGATCGGCTTCAATATCGAGGCTGATATCGCGGCTGGCATCCGATATGGAATCCCAAATGATGTCGCTCAGCTCCCGGATATACACATCGAAGGAGATCTGGGATAGATCTTTGCTCTGATAGAGCTTCTCATGGATCAGCGCAATGGAATTAATCCGAAACTGGCTCTCCTTAATGATCTCTATAGCCTCGTCCGATTGGGTATTGTAGGACTGAAGCTCGAGCAGTCCGGTAATAACCGCCAGATTGTTCTTGACCCGGTGGTGGATCTCGGCAAGCAGTACCTCTTTCTCCTTGAGCGACTGCCGGATCTGTTCCTCGGCCCTCTTCCGCTCGGTAATGTCCACATAGATACCGAAGATGGCAATGGTGCGGCCGTCTACTTTAACAGGCACCCCGTATATGAGCACATCCACCAGGCTGCCGTCTTTGCGCTTGCGAACGGAGGTCATCTCTTTGGAGATACCCTTAAAGGTCTTGGCCGACAGTTCCCGGGCTTCGGTCATCTCCTCTTCGGGCACGATCAGCTTGTCGATATCCAGCCCCCGTATATCCTCCGAAGAGTAGCCGAAAATATCTTCAAAAGCGTCGTTAACCAGCCGGATCTCCTGGTGCTCGTCCATCATGGCTATGCCGATGTGGGCGTTCTGGAAAAGCTGCCGGAAGAGTTCTTCGTTTTTACGGATCTGCTCCTGGCTTTCAAAACGTTCGCTGATGTCGCGTGCAATGGCGATGACCACCCGCTCCCCGAAATAGGTGCCGGGATTGAGCACAATCTCTTTGGGAAACACCTCGCCGTTTTTGCGCTTTCCCCACCACTCAAACTGCTGGGGCTCGCCCGCTATGGCTTTCTCGAGGTAGCCTAACGTCTTTTCCATGTCTACCTTGCCGGGAGCCGCAAGGAATTCGGGCGTCTTTCCGATAAAATACTCCCGATCATAGCCGTACATCTCGACGGCGCCTTTGTTGACCTGCAGGAACTTGCCGTCTTTTTTCTGGATGTAGATGGCGTCGCTGATAGAGTCGAACAGGTCTTCAAAACTCTCGATACTGGCTTTATACCGTTCGAAAGCAAGCTTGCTGTCGGTGATATCCACAATGGTACCGACGATGGCCGGCTCTCCCTGGTATTCGATACCGGTACCATACACGTTGACATGAATAATCTGGCTGTCTTTAGTCATGCAGCGGAAATCGTATTCGATCGCCTTGATCCTGCCATCAATTCGATCCTTGATATTCTTATCGACGATATGCCGGTCGTCGGGGTGGGCAAGGTCAAGGGGACCAAGTTTGCCTTCTATCTCTTCCTTTTTATAGTGAAATATCTTGGCAAAACGGGGGTTGATGTATTTGAAGATGCCATCCTGAATGAGGTAAACCCCAACCAGCGACTCTTCGGAAAGCGCACGGAAGAGGTTTTCGGATTGTTTCCTCTCGCTGATATCGTGCACCAGCGCATAAATGGAAACGAGCTCTCCGTCCTTATTGTACAACACCGAGTTATACCACTCGCAATTCAGTACTTTTCCGTCCCTGGTATAGTTTCGGCCCTCAATGGTATAGTTTGCCTCTCCCGATTCGCACAGCTCTCTAAATCGTTTCCGGGCATTATCCAGCTCATCTTCGTGAACAAATTTTGAAAAAAAGTCTTTGTCACCGACTACCTCATCCTCCGACCAGCCGAAAAGGTCGGTCGCCTTTTCAGACCACTCCTTGACGGTCATGTCCCTGTTCCATTCGATGATAGCCAGCGGACTTTCTGACATGCCCGTCTGCGCCTTGGGGAAGAGCGCTCTGTTTTCTTCGTCCCTTTCAATCAGCTCAGAAACATCATGTGCCACCACCAGCTTTGCGGGGTTTCCCCGGTAGTTGAAAATGTGAAAGGTGAACTGAACATAGAACTCGTCGCCCTCTTTGGTAGTATGCAGCCATACCTTGTCGGAGGTAGCATCTTCTCGGAGGGAAGTTATCAGGGCCTGCCGCCTTTTTTTCTCTCCCAGCTGCGAGATATTCATCTCCAGGAACTCTTCCCGGCTGTAACCGTATGTCTGCAGGGCAATTTCGTTGACATCCAATATATCCAGAGACGAGTGGTCCAGTACAAATATGGGATGGTCGTCAAAGAAAGAGGATCCCGTCAAAGCCATAAGGTAATTTTCTAAATGATATTATTAGTCTTCAGAAGGTAAAAAATTTCTGCATATATTTTTTGAAGCAGCTAAAATAACTTTTCGGATAAACCCTTCTCGGTAATCTTGGACGAATATCTCCGGAAATTTATACTGTCAGTCAACGGCAATTTTTTATATCTTCAATGCCTTTTAAAAGCAGATAAAAATTCAGCAGAGCTAATTTAACGGCATGGCCGACAATCAGATCAAAATAACTTTTCCCGACGGGAGCAAGAAGACCTTTCCTGCCGGAACAACCGGCAAAGAGATAGCAGAATCCATTTCAAAGGGCCTGGCCCGGGAAGCGCTCAGCGTAACGCTTGACGATGAGATCCTCGACCTCGACCGCCCTATTGAGCGGGACGGCACCATCACCATTAATACCTGGGACAGCGAGGACGGCAAGTACACCTTTTGGCACTCTTCCGCCCACCTTCTGGCCGAAGCCGTACAGGAGCTGTATCCCGATGCCAAATTCGGTATCGGCCCGCCGATCGAAAACGGTTTTTACTATGACATCGATTTCGGTGACAAGACCGTAGGCACCGACGACCTGCCGGCTATCGAAAAGAAGATGATCGAGATGGCCCGCAAGAAAAGCACCTTTGAGCGGCGGAATGTCTCCAAAGACGAGGCCCTCTCCTTCTATGAAGAAAAAGGCAATGAATATAAAGTCGACCTGATCAAAGAGCTCGAAGACGGGAACATCACATTTTATGAGCAGGGAGATTTCACCGACTTGTGCCGTGGGCCTCATATCCCGAATAGCGGGGACGTCAAGGCCGTGAAACTGACCAACGTAGCCGGTGCTTACTGGCGCGGCGATGTGGACAGCGAACAGCTGACCCGCATCTACGGCATCAGTTTCCCCAAACAGAAGCTGCTGGATGAATACCTGCACCAGATAGAAGAAGCTAAAAAGCGCGACCACCGGAAGCTGGGCAAGGAGCTGGACATCTACATGATGGATCAGATGGTCGGCCAGGGACTGCCCGTCTGGAAGCCCAACGGAGCTATTTTACGCCGTACGCTCGAAGATTTTCTTAAAGAAGAACTGCTGAAGCGCGGCTATCAGGAAGTGATAACCCCTCATATCGGCAACATTAAACTGTACGAGACTTCGGGCCACTACCCTTATTACAAGGAGTCGCAGTTTGCGCCCATACAGGTCGAAGACGAGCAGTATATGCTCAAGCCCATGAACTGCCCGCATCACCACCGAATCTACTCCTCGGAACTCCGCTCCTACCGCGACCTGCCCCTGCGGCTGGCCGAATTCGGCAGCGTCTATCGTTTCGAACAGTCGGGTGAGCTGAGCGGCCTTTCAAGGGTACGCGGCTTTACACAAGACGACGCTCACATCTACTGCACCGAAGACCAGCTCAAAGATGAACTGGTCAATGCCATCGATTTGACACAGCTGGTATTCAAGACTTTCGAAATGCCGGTAAAGACACGGCTGTCCTTCAGGGACCCGGCCGACGAAGATAAATATGCCGGTGATCCCGAAATGTGGGACAAGGCAGAACAGAACATCCGCGAGGTAGCCGAGAGCATGGATCTGGACTACTTCGAAGCCAAAGGCGAAGCCAGCTTCTACGGGCCCAAGATCGATTTCATTATCCGCGATGCTATCGGCCGCAAGTGGCAACTCGGAACGGTTCAGGTTGATTATGTAATGCCCGAACGATTTGACCTCACCTACATCGGCTCCGACAACGACAAGCATCGACCCGTCATCATCCACCGCGCACCTTTCGGCTCGATGGAACGCTTTGTTAGTATCCTTATCGAGCACTTCGCCGGCGACTTCCCCGTATGGCTGGCGCCCAAACAAGTAATGATGATTCCTGTATCGGACGACAACAACGAATATGCCCGGAAATGTGCCGCCGAGCTGAGGCAGCATGGGGTACGTGTTCATGTCGACGACCGCAGCGAAAAGATCGGCTCTAAAATCCGTGATGCGGAAACGGGCAAGATACCTTATATGTTGATAGTAGGTGATAATGAAGAGACCGACGGAACGGTATCGGTCCGCCGCCACAAAGAAGGCGATATCGGTACTTTTGAATTTTCTGAATTTATTTCTAATCTCACTAAAGAGATAGACTCCAAACAGTTACCCAAACACTTTAATTCGAACTAAATACAGAGGTTACTATCGGAAGAAGAAGACGACCACCCCGGGGCAACGAAGACCGCCCCAATGTGAATAATGAAATTCGGGCCAAGGAGGTCCGGGTGATCAAGCCGGACGAGGAGCATGAGATTGTCGACCTTGACCGTGCTATTGAGATCGCCGAATCCTTTGGCCTGGATCTTGTTGAAGTGGCACCCAACGCCAAACCCCCTGTCTGCAAGATTATCGACTTCGGCAAGTATATGTACGAAAAGAAGAAAAAAGAGAAAGAGGCCAAAAAGAAACAGCATACGGTTCAGGTAAAGGAACTCCGCTTCCGTCCCAATACCGATGACCATGATCTTGAGTTCAAGACCCGCCACGCCCGCGAATTCCTGGAAGGCGGCGACAAGGTCAAAGCCACCGTTCAATTCCGCGGACGCGACATGCTCTACACCGAACGAGGGGAAGAGCTGCTCAAAGATCTGGCTGAAGAGCTGAGTGATATCAGTGAAATCGAATCCAAGCCCTCCATGGAAGGCCGGCGAATGATTATGATGCTCTCGCCCGGCAAGAAGAAAAACTGATCACTGATTACACGGATTGCGCTGATTTTTGCCGGCAGGCCGGCAAGCAGGTATTTTAAAATCAGCAACATCAAATAAATCTGTGCTCAAGGTTTAATGTGAGGGGATTAATTCTTATCTTCAAAGCCTTTTAATTCCAAGAAATTTCAGAGCAGGTGTTTTATTATGCCAAAGATGAAATCAAATAGTGGGGCCAAGAAACGCTTCAAGGTAACCGGATCCGGAAAGATCAAACGGAAAAAGGCCGGAAAGCGTCACATCCTCACCAAAAAGCGACAAAAGCGGAAGCGTAATCTCGGAAAGGACACACTGGTTGACAAAAGCCAGGAGAAGTCCGTCAAGCAGATGATTCCGTACAAGTCGTAATTGACCGAATTAACTACTAACACTTAAACACAAGACAAAATGCCACGTTCAAGAAATCTGGTGGCTTCCCGTCGCCGTCGCCGTAAGATCCTCGATCAGGCGAAAGGTTACTGGGGCAGAAGAAAAAATGTGTATACCATTGCGAAGAATGCGGTTGAGAAAGCGCTACAATACCAGTATCGCGACCGCAAAGTCCGCAAGCGTGAGTTTCGAAAACTCTGGATCACACGTATCAATGCTGCTGCCCGTCAAAACGGTACGACCTATTCCCGGCTGATGGGAGCCCTCTCTAAAAAAGAGATAGAGATCAACCGCAAGGTCCTTGCCGATCTTGCCGTCAATGATCCGGAAACATTCACGGCCATCGTAGAAGAAGCAACGAAGTAGGCCTGTGACCAATTTTAAAAACCGGTCCTGATAACTTCGGGATCGGTTTTTTTATTGTTATTGAAGGATAACTCCCATTTCAATAGTTTAGAAGCCAGAATTTATTAATCGTATTCCCCGCAGTCGGGGTGACCAATCGGGATTCCATGCTTTCTGAAATTGAATCGATAAAAGAAGAAATTAAACAATACTCCATCACCAGCGAGGAAGAACTGGAAGCTTTCCGCCTGGAGTTCCTCTCCCGCAAGGGCAAGGTGCAGACCATGTTCGGCAAGATGGGTGAAGTGCCCAAAGAGAAACGGGCCGAAACCGGCAAGGCGATGAATGAGGTTAAGAATCTCGCCGAGCAGACCTATGAAGGAGCCAAAAAGAAACTGGAGAAATCGGAAAGCGGTCCACGTCAAGCCACCGACGACATCACCCTGCCCCCGCCTCCGCTGCCGATGGGCTCGTACCATCCGCTCAGTCAGACTCTGGAAGAGATGAAGCAGATATTCTACCGGCTGGGCTTCGATATTGCCGACGGACCCGAGATCGAAGACGACTTCCACAACTTTACCGCGCTCAACTTCCCGCCCAACCACCCGGCGAGAGATGAACAGGACACCTTCTTTATTGAGAAGCACGATGATGATGACAAAGACGACCTGGTGCTGCGGACGCATACTTCTCCGGTACAGATCCGGCTGATGAAAGAGAAAAAGCCTCCGGTCCGCTCTATCATGCCGGGCCGCGTATATCGAAATGAAGCCGTCACGCCCAAATCCTACTTTCTTTTCCACCAGGTTGAAGCCCTTTATGTAGATACCGATGTAAGCGTAGCCGAACTCAAGGAGACGCTGGTCAGCTTTGCCAGGCTGATGTTCGGCAGCGACGTCAAATACCGGCTTCGCC
>CAYWDK010000012.1:0-33115 GCA_964457025.1 uncultured Balneolaceae bacterium
AAATGGTCTCTATCGGCCTGACCGACAGGCTGAAAGCCATCCGCAAGCGGATTCTGAGCGAGCCGCAGGTACTGGCGCTGACAAATGAATATAACAACGACGTAAAAACCCTGGCCAAGGAGTTTCTCGAAAAAGCCGAGATTATCGGCTTCGAAGAAGTCGGGAACAACGGCAGGGCGCTGGAAGATCCTCCCTCCATCTCGCAAAAACTGGAACAGGGTTATATCAATGTGCCCAGCAGGATGAAGATCACTACCCTGATGGCTCATATCGAGCAGACGCCTACGGACAACTGTGTGATCTTCACGGCATCCAAGCGGGGTACCGACCGGCTATACCGCATCTTCAAAAAACGAAACCTGAAAGTTACCAGCATCCACGGCAAGCTGTCCGATGAAAAGCGGGAACAGCGATTTTCCAACTTCGCCAATGGCGATGTGCAGTATCTGCTGGTTGCCGACATCCCGGCCGCAAGCCTCGACCTCAACGATGTGGTACAGGTCATCAACTACGACGTACCCAATGATGCCGACGAATATCGTTACCGCGCCAACCTGGTCGGATCGGGTAAAGCGACGCGCGTCGTCTCCCTGGTTTCCAAGCAAGACCGCAACGACATAAGCGAACTGCAGAACGAACTGGGACAAGCCCCGCAGGAACTCCCGCTGCCTGACAAGGTTAAGCAAAAGCTCAAAGAACGTAAAAACAAGAAGAAAGGCGATAACAGAAAACCACGGCCCAAGCGTGGCGGTGGCAAAGGCAAGAAGCAAAGAGATGAAAAAGAGGAAGACAAGCTTGAACTGCCACGACCCAGCTATGACAAGCTGAGCGGCGGCCGAACCGGTGATACCGACGAACGTACCGGCGTCGTTGAGTTCTTCAGAAAGCTGTTTTCCTGATCTGAATCACAACCGTTTCCAAATAACAAAAAGCCTCCCGAAACCGGGAGGCTTTTTTATACCGCTTTATTTTCGCTTAAGATAGCTTTATTAGGCTGTCATCTTGGTCTTTTCTTCTTCGCCGCCTAAAACCACGTCCTTGATGGCTTCAAAGCCGGCCAGTGTCTTCTCGATGTGCTCGTCGGTATGAGCTGCTGTAGGAATCAGGCGGATCAGTACGGTTCCCTTGGGTACTACCGGATAGGTAACACCGCTTACAAATACACCGTGCTCTTCACGAAGCTTTCTCATAATCGTCTGACAAAGATCCGTACTTCCCTCAGTCAGTACCGGAGTCACGGGACATTCGGCCGGCAATACGTTATATCCTATCTTCTTGAGGCCTTCTCTCAGCTTGAGAGTGTTGTCCCACAGCTTTTCCCTCCACTCGGGATGGTCCTGAATCATCTTCAATCGCTTACGCGCCGATTCGACGATAGGCATCGGAACCGACTTTGCAAAGATCTGGCTGCGGACGTTCGCTTTCAGGAATTCAACCACCCTTTCTTCGGTAGCCACAAAAGCGCCGATCAGTGCAAATGCTTTAGCAAAAGTCCCGAAATAGATATCGACGCCGTCGTGGCATCCCAAGTGGGTACCTGTACCGGAGCCGTCTTTGCCCATGGTCCCCACCCCGTGCGCATCATCCACGAGCAGGCGGAAGGGATATTTTTCCTTAAGGGCGATAATCTCATCCAGGATACCGAGGTCGCCGGTCATACCGAAAGCGCCTTCGGTTACTACCAGGATGGAAGAATCGGGCTTGGAACGACGGTGTGCCCGCTCCAGCTGCTTTTCAAAGCTTTCGATATCGTTATGCTTAAACACAAACTTTTCGGCCATAGCCAGCTGCTTACCGTCAACAATACAAGCATGACTCAGTTCGTCGTAAATCAAAAAGTCGTTGCGGTCAACCAGCGCATGAATCACACTCATAATCCCTTGGTAGCCGTAGTTCAGCAACAGGGCCGACGGCTTGTGTACAAAATCGGCCAGCTCTTCTTCCAGTTTCTCATGCTGGGTGGAATTTCCCGTCATCAGGCGGGCGCCCATGGGCGTGCTGAAACCGTACTTTTTTGCTACTTCGGCATCATATTCCAAAATCTCTTTGTTGCTGCCGACCCCGAGATAGTCGTTGATACTCCAAACGATGACATCTTTGCCGTTGAATTTCATTTCGGGACCGAGGGGGCCTTCCAGTTTCGGGAAGGTGTAGTAGCCGTAACCTTCTGAGGTAAATTCGCCAAGGGGGGAAGGTCTGCCCTGTAATTTTTCAAATAAATCCATAACCCTGATTATGTGTTTCTTTTGTTTGAATTAAGATGAGTGAGTGTCCATTACTAAAGCCGTTAACAAAAAAGGCCTCGGAGGCCTTGTAAAAATATTTAAAAAGGTAAGGAAATTTACCCTATTCTCAAAAACACCGCGGCCTCAAAACAATAAGTATAAAACATTTATAAACAATGCCTTAGGCTGATAATTTGCCTAATAATTTGTAAAACATTTCCTCCCGCACCCATTAGACCGCCTTCAAAACCTCTACCCCTAATTCTTTAACTACATTAATCATGAATTGGAGGTCCTCTTTAGTCGTACGGTGATTTATGAGACATACCCTCAAAGCAGGGCGATTCCCTATTTTTGTGCCGGTTAGAAAAACCCTGCCGTCTTTCTCGATTTTTTTGACAATTTCATTATTCAAATCATCCAGATGATTTTCAACCTTGCCTTCCGGCCGGTACCTGAAACATACAATAGAAAGCGGTGTTGGCGCCATAAGTTCAAGCTGGTCGTCCTTTCGGATCTGAACAGCCAACCAGGAGGCTTTTTCGATGTCGGCAGCAATAGTTTCCCGGATCTTTCTCGCGCCATAGGTTTTTAGCGTCATCCAGACCTTAAGCGACTTGAACTCCTTGGTCAACGGCAGATTGTATTCCATAAGGTCGGTCCGTCCGTCATCCGAAATATCCGACTTGAGGTAATCCGGAATCGTACTAAAGGTCGCCCTCAGGTGCTCCGGATTTTTTACCAATACGCCCCCCGCCTCAAAGGGCACGTACATCCATTTGTGCGGGTTGATCACTACCGAATCGGCCCGTTCAATGCCGGAGAAAAGCCCGGCTGTTTTTTCAACCCCGGCTGCCGGCCCTCCGTAAGCGGCATCCACATGATACCAGAGATCGTGGCGTTCACAAATATCGGCTACTGCCTGCAGGTTATCGACAGCACCGGTGTTGGTAGTACCTGCGACCGCGATGGCACATATGGGGTGCATTCCGCTCTTCTTGTCCTCCTCAATGGCCTTTTCAAGGGCTTTCGTATCGATCATCAACTCTTCATCAACCGGTATCTTGCGAAGGTATTTCTTGCCGATGCCCAGCATGTCCACCGCCTTATCAAAGCTTGAGTGCCCCTCTTCGGAAACATAGACCGTAAGCGGCGAGGAATTGTACATGCCGTCTTGGGCCACATCCGCCGGCGCCTTGATCTTGCGGGCTACGGCCAGGCAGTTAAAATTGGCAACCGAGCCTCCGCTTAGCAAAACGCCGGCGCTGGTTGTGGGATAGCCGATAAACTCCGCTACCCAGCGCATCACCAGCCGCTCCAGCTCGGTACTGACCGGCGAAGAGTGCCACTTCAGGTTGTTCTGGTTGAGGGAGGCCTTGATCATTTCGGCCAGCACAGCTACCTGGTTGCCTCCTCCGGTTATGTAGCCGTAATAGCGGGGCCCTATGCTGTTGGTAATACTGCCCAATACGTCAGACCGGACTTTCTGCAGCACATCGTCCACCTCAGAGGAATCTTCGGGGAGGCTTTCCTCAAAAAGGGCCATTACCTCTCGGGGTGACTTCCCGGCAAAAACCTTGCCCTCATCTTTCTGTTCGTAGAATTCACGTATCAGCTCGCCGGCCTTCTCTATCCATTCGCCAAACTGTTCGGATGAAACATCCAGTGTCATACTTTCTATACTATCGGTTCATTTAAAATAATTCCTGCCTAGAAACTTCCCGGGAACAGCAGGCTGTTGAGAAACAGGCGCTCGGGCCCCCGCCAGTAAAGCCGGAATATCGGTTGCTCGGCAAAGAGCACCACATTGCCCCGGCCCACCGGCTCGTGAACCAGCCAGGCGTTACCGGCAAAGCTATCCCTGTTGTCTTCAAATACAAAGCCGCTTAGCAGCGGGTTGTTGTCAAACAGTCCCACATTGGCACCCTTTTCGGAGGGGGTAAAAATGTTGTTGCTGAAAACGTGTACCGGCAGCTTTTCACCGTAGCCCAACGACAGGTAGTGTTCGGTATCAAGCTTCAGGCGGAAGGTCGAACCAGGCGTTATCGGCGTATCCTCAAGCAGCTTCGAAGTGGTTAGCTGCACATCCTCATCGGCCGCGAAAACTGCTCCATCTTTGATTCCGACAAAGGTGCCTCCATTAGATATCCAGTTCTTCAGTTTTTCAATACCCTGCTTGCCCAGCATCCGCTCGTAACCGGAAGCCGATCCGGGAGGAAGCACCAGTACGTCGTATTTATACAGGTCGGCCCTGTTGAAATCGTCTACCCGTAAAGGTGTAAAAGGTATCCCAAAACGCTGTTCCAGCGTGAACCAGATGGCACCATAGCTGCGGTCGTGGGTAGGCTCTTCCATCAATACCGCAATATTGGGTTTCTGCAGGTTCACCACATTCCTGGAGCCGAGCAGGATACCGCTGGTCGTCCATGCCGAGTTTACGGCTTCCACATTAGTGCCGGTCTCTGCCGCCAGTTCACGGATGCGCAGGTGCAACTCTTCGGGATTGCGCTCGACCCGCAGTACCACCGTGCCCCTTTTGTAGGTCCGGCCGTCAATGGTAAACGGCTCGGTTGAGATACCGGCATTATAGCCGTCCATTACCAGCCGGCTCAGCATCTCAGCAGCATCGTTGGAACTGTAGGAAAAAAGGTAAGCATAGCTGGCATCCTCTTTGGTTACGGTACCTTCCCCGTCCGGCCTCTCTTCCACCAGACTCCAATTGCCGGCCGCCTCATCCGTAAGCCCATAGGTTTCAACCCCATAGGTCATCGGTAGCGACCAGGAAGTAACATCATAAAAACCCAGCGACTTCTTGGGTGCATTTTCTCCCACCGACTTGTTATAGCGATAGGCGGCATTGGCCTGATTCAGAAATTCCTGAGGAATAGCTACGTCCCTTTCCAGCAGCACCTTGGCCAGGCGCTTATTGGGCTGGGCCATCGGTACGATATAGGTACCGGTCGGCAGCGTGACCCGGCTACGGTCGCCGTTAAGATAATCTATCCCGTCAGCGGTTTGGCGTTCATCTGTCTGATACACCTCGATATCGTGCTCCAGCAGGAGGCTGACCAAATCTTCGGTATCATTGGGGTGCTCCCCTTCCAGCAGGGCTACCTGCTTTACGGTCTCATCTTCCACCTCTTCCATTCCCGTCCGGAAAAAATCGTAGTAATCGAGCAGCAGTCCGCGCCTGTTATCGGAGGCAGTCTTGATGGTCGAGATGCTTGCTACTACATGATGGCGAATGGCATTCTTCAAAGTAGATAGCGTGCCGTCTTCTTTGCGGTAGCGGAAACCCTTCTCCCCGCCGCCATTGGTTTCGTAAGTCATGCCAATAGCCCCATAAAAAGCCGGGTAGGAATCCCAGTAGCCCGGGTAATAGAGGTCAAAAATTTCGCGGGCGTAGTAGGTCCAGCCGTTGCGGTCGAAAGCGGCTCCGTTGTTTTGCCCAAAAACATCCGCCCACTTTTCGGTTGTCGAAGGATAATTGGGATTGACCGGGATGGCGTAGGGCGCAAAGAAGTACTCTTCCGGCTCGCCGTGATAGTCGACCCACACCTGTGGATTCCATTTGCGTAGGTTTTCAGCTACGATCTGAGTCTCTTGCTGAGTCAGAGCAAAAGCGTCGCGGTTCATATCGATCTGGTAGTGGCTGTTGCTGTTCGACATCAGCCAGTCGCTGCGGTGCTCGTGGGCTATCGGGTCGGCCGTGCCGTTCTTATTCGCTTTGGCCGCCTTCATCCAGGTGATGGCATTTTGATGGCTGTCCGGATTGTGCGCGGTGTTGATTACGATAATGGTATTGTCCAGAATCTCCATCGTTTCGGCATCGGTTCCCGCCGCAAAATGATAGCTTACCTGCAGTGCGGCTTCAAAAGCGGCCGACTCATCCCCGTCGTTGGCGTAGTTGTTCCAGGAGATGACGGGTGCCGTCTCGGCAATGGCCTCGGCCTGCGAGCGATTGGTATTATCCGGGTCTTTGAGCTGTCCCACCCTTTCCCGGTGCTCATCCAGCACCTGCATATTTTCGGCGGAACTGATTACCACCAGGTAGATAGGCCGGCGCTCCTGCGAATAGCCCGCCTTTATCACTTTAAGGCGATCGGGGGCCAGTTCCTGCAGCCGCATGATATAATCTTCCATCCGGTGATGGTCGGTGAGCCAGTCGCCCAATTCATATCCAAGAAAGTCTGCCGGGCTCGGTATCGAGTTATCGTATTCCGCGCCGGCCCAGTATTCGTAATCCTGATTCTGGGCTACGCTTTCGGGCGGCAGAACCGCTACCAACGATATGGCTAAAAAGAAGGTAAAAAAGTGAAGTGACTTCATAATTCCCTGATATTTTTTGTCAGATGCCCTTTGAGGCATTATAATTCAGAAAATGCAGATATCACAACATTCGAGAGCTTATAGCATTTTTTTACGATTGCAAAAACCGCCTCTCAAAAGGGCTCAAAGAAATATCGCCCCATCCCTACCGTAAAGACCAGGCATCCGTAGATGGCATGCTCCACGGCAACCCACCATAGAGAGTCGGTCTTTTCGTAGGTACGTGCGAAAAGAAAACCTCCGGCCAGGGAAAGCCCCACGGCCCACCAGTTGTCATAGATGATATGCAGAAAACCGAAAGAGAGCGCACTCATGACAACCATAGGCCATCCGCGGGAAAACAATTTTTCGTAGCGATGAAAGAAGAGTTCGCGGTAGATCAGCTCCTGGGGAAGTGCGGAAAGAAAGGGATAAAGCAGCATCACTATGAGCCAAATCCCGGGACGCTGCCTTGGAAACTCAAAAAACGACTCGGGAATAATTATGAAAACCGTGATACCCAGGAAAACGAATATGGCAAGGCTCTTGAATAGGATTTCTTTTCCGGCCTTGCTGTTTTCAGGACGGTAAAGCAGCTTTTTCAACCGATAGGCAGGATCCAAGGCCAGGATCAGTACACATATTCCCGTTATGGCCAGAAGCGCCACAATTTTTCGTACCGGAAGCAGGTCAAAATAGAATACGACCGGGATACCGATAAACAAGAGCAGGAATTCGAGCAACCGAAAAAGCTTCCGTCTGGTCATGATCCAATAGATTGATTGGGTATGAACGGGCCGTGCGGCCATGCTGTTGAAAGTCCGCAGTAATCCGATTTTTCATAGGGATTTAACCCTCATCTTCTTCATTTAATTTCGTATATTTACCTGTTTATTCGAATGCCAAATTTACACTGAATGTCGCAGACCGAAGCAGTAGTCAATCAGCCAGAGATTCATAAAAACGGCGACCGCCCCATCATCGTAAAAGGTGCCCGGGTCCACAACCTGAAAAACATTGATGTAGAAATTCCCCGCAACAAGATGACGGTGATTACCGGCGTCTCCGGCTCGGGCAAGTCGAGCCTGGCTTTCGACACGATTTACGCCGAGGGACAGCGCCGTTATGTGGAGAGCCTCTCCAGCTACGCCCGGCAGTTCCTGGAGCGCATGGACAAGCCGGATGTGGACTTTATGCAGGGCATCTCGCCTGCCATGGCTATCCAGCAAAAAACCACTTCCACAAACCCGCGCTCTACAGTGGGCACCACCACTGAGATCTACGACTACATGCGCCTGCTCTATGCGCGTATCGGCCACACCATCTCGCCGAAGTCGGGCGAAGAGGTCCAAAAAGACAGTACCAAAACAGCGATTGAAAAACTGTTTGATGAGTATGATGAGGGAACCAAATTCTATGTTCTCTTTCCCATTCCCCATCACGAAAAGAAGAAACTGAAGGACGAGCTTCGGGTCCTTAAGGAGAAAGGATTCACCCGCCTGCTTCATATGGATAAGGAAGAGATTTTGGACCTGACCACGGATGAAGTAGATCCTAAAAAACTGAAAGCGGATGACTACCGGGTTTTGGTTGACCGCCTCGCCATCAAAAAAGACGACGACAGCCGGGCACGTATCGCCGGCTCGCTGGAAACCGGCTTTCAGGAAGGACACGGACGATGCTCGGTAAAAATTAGGGACGGGGAAGAAATTTCCTTCTCGGAGCGCTTCGAGATGGACGGAATCGAATTTGAGGAACCATCTCCACAGATGTTCTCCTTCAACAATCCCTATGGAGCATGCGACACCTGCGAAGGCTTCGGCCGTGTTGCCGGCATCGACGAGGACCTGGTGATACCGGATCCCTCCAAAACTATCCGCGACGGCGCCATAGCCGCCTACAGCGGACAGAAGTTCAGCCGCCACCTACGCGACCTGATCAAGGTGGCCGCACGCTACAGCCTGCCCATTGACACGCCCTATCAGGACCTGCCCAAGGAAGTGATCAAGATTTTGTGGGAAGGCAAGGACGAATATATAGGCATCCGGCCCTTCTTTGAGGATGTTAAAAGCCAGTCCTATAAAGTGCATATGCGGGTATTCTATTCCCGTTACCGCGGCTACAGCCGCTGTCCCGATTGCGAAGGCTACCGCGTACGGCCCGACGCCCTTTATGTAAAAGTAAACGGCAAACACATCGGCGAAGTGGCGGAGATGACGATCGGCCACGCCCGGGAGTTTTTCGAAAACCTGGAGCTTACTGACTTTGAAAAAGAAGTCGCCGAGCAGGTGCTCTATGAAATCCGCAAACGGCTGAAATACCTCGACGAAGTAGGCCTCGACTACCTCACCCTGAATCGGCTGGCCAATACCCTGAGCGGCGGGGAGTCGCAGCGCATCAGCCTGGCCAACTCGCTAGGCAGTTCGCTGATCGGAAGCCTTTACGTGCTGGACGAACCCACCATCGGCCTGCATCCCCGCGACAACGACCGCCTCATCAACATTCTGAAATCGCTGCGCGATATCGGCAATACCGTACTGGTGGTCGAACACGATCCTGAAATGATCAAAGCCGCGGACAACATCATCGATATCGGACCCTTTGCAGGTACTCACGGCGGCGAAGTGGTCTTCTCAGGCACCTACGACGAGCTCGAAGCGTCAAAGACCCTCACCGGTAAGTACCTGAGCGGACGCAAGGAGATCCCGGTACCGGAAAAGCGAAGAAAGGGCCACGACACCTCCCTGAAACTGGAAGGTGCTTCTGAACACAACCTGAAGAACCTGGATGTCGAATTCCCGCTCGGCAAGTTTATTTGCGTGACGGGTGTCAGCGGTTCCGGCAAGTCAACGCTGGTGCATGATACGCTCTACGCCTCCATCCAAAAGAGACTGGGGACCTACAATGACAAGGTAGGCCGCCACCGCGCCGTCTCGGGCGTCAATCATATCGACTCGGTGGAGATGGTTGACCAGTCGCCCATCGGCCGCTCCTCACGCTCCAATCCCGCTACCTACACCAAGGCCTTTGACGGCATTCGCGACCTCTTCTCAAACACACGGCAGTCCAAGATTATGGGCTACGAGCCCGGCCACTTCTCCTTCAACGTCCCCGGCGGACGCTGCGAAACCTGCCAGGGCGAAGGCATCCAAAAGATTGAGATGCAGTTTATGGCCGATATCGAACTGACCTGCGAAGAGTGCGGAGGCAAGCGTTACCGCAAGGACGTGCTGCAGGTCAAGTACCGCGGCAAGAACATCCACGACGTGCTGGAGATGTCGGTCTCGGAAGCGCTGGAGTTTTTTGTGGATGAAGATTCCATCACTTCCAGGCTGCAGCCGTTAGAAGACGTGGGTCTGGGCTACCTGAAGCTGGGGCAAAGCGCCACCACCCTCTCCGGCGGCGAGGCCCAGCGCGTGAAGCTGGCTAAGTTCCTCTCCAAGTCGGCCGGCGACCATACGCTCTACTTTTTCGACGAACCTACTACCGGCCTGCATTTTGAGGACATCTCCAAGCTGCTGGACTCCTTCAATGAGCTGGTCGATAACGGCCATACGGTCATCATCATCGAGCACAACCTGGACGTGATCAAATGTGCCGACCACATCATCGACATTGGCCCCGAAGGCGGTTTTGCGGGCGGACAGATCGTCGGCACCGGCACGCCCGAAGAAATCACACAGGTGGAAGAAAGCTATACGGGCAAATACCTCAAAGAGGTGTTATAAGCCCTCACTTGCCCTACATTATTTGTCCTGATTTTATCTACTCCGTTGTTTAGATTGCATTTAGCCTCAATATTTTAAGAGAGCCATCGTTCTACCATATCATCAATCGGAGAAAGGGGCATATATGCACGGGATTGCTACAAAAGCTTCAATTCTGTTTAAAAGAACATCTCTTTGGGTCCTGCTGGTCACCACAACGGCACTGCTGTTTTCCTGTAAAGACGATTTACTGGTGAAAGAGATCACAGATAATGTCGGACACAGTGCCGACCTCTCTTTTACCCCGGGCTATTATGACGAGGCCTTGCTGGACATCACCGAGGAACAGCCTGCTGCTAAATTCACCGTCCGATACAGGGACCGGGAGAAGGGCAATTTGCTGGAGAAAATCGAATTCGTTGCCTCCTTCCAAAGTCATGACGGAACTATTGGCTACAACGAACGCCATCTGACCACCATGCAGGCATCGGATTTTTCACCTATGCAGGGTACCGATAGCCTCTCTGCCCTACTTAGCATACCGATAGATACCATAGCCACCACCTTTGGGTTGAATACTGAAGATATTGAAGCCGGTGACCAGCTACTGCTACGATGGAAAATGTATTTGACCACGGGAGATACCTTGGTATGGGGAGAGGTCTCAAACGGAACGTGCTGGTGCCCGCCTTTAAGAGTCAAAGCGGTTCACGGTTTATCTGCAGACGAATTTACCGGCAGGTATCGGTTCGAACAGCAGGTGGACGGCCCCTTCGGCATGCCGCTATTCTCCGAGAGCTTCGAAGCAGAACTTAGGGTAGACCCCGACCAGCCGTTGATCGGACGGCTTTTCAAAGCCGTGCCATACACCGAAGCTGATACCACTCTTGATTCTCTTTCTGTTCCCCTCTCCCTAAACAGAATAGCAACAATCGATGGAGTCGTATATACCGATTACTATTGTGAAGAAGATAGCGAAGTACGATGGGTGACAACCTATCCTACCGAGGTTGAAAATTATGGATTTGATCCGGATGACGACTCCAAATTCATCCTGCATATTTATGAAAACAGCTCCCTTTCATGTGGTAAAGACTCGGAAATCGTTTCACTGACCGCTTCTAAAATCGAATAAAGAAGGAAAGCCTTTCGTTTCCGCTAAATCCGGGATCTAACTTTGGATCTTTCTGAACCATTTGGAAATCCTTTTAAATGACCTCAAGAATTTGTGCCGGCAAGTTTATTCCGGCTAAAAAATTCATACATTGCACCGGTATTAAAGGCCGATATGTGTGTAACCCCTAATTTATTCAAGAGATCTCTCCGTGCGACTTTCTGTTAAACTGTTAGTGATACTTGCTGCCGTTCAGTGCCTCCATCCACTGGAGCTCAATGCTCAGTCTTCCGAGTCAACCGCCACCCTTCTGGGATGGGAACAGCGGGTCCGCAACTTTATGCTGGACCGGTATCATAATTACGGGGGCACCTACTATAACAGAGGGCTTTTTAGGGAGCATACAGTAAATATGGGTCCGGAGCATGACCTGGATCTGACAACCTACCGCTATACGCTCTATGAGGATTACAACTGGATCACTTCCGAGAACGCTTATCGATTGACAATGGGCAGTCTCAGTGCGGCCGGTTTCTTCATGGAAAATAGCATCAAGAATAATATCGGCCTTGGATCAGATGGCAATCTGCTGATCCGCGCCGATCATGCCGAAAATACCAGGGCAAACCGCTTTCTTATTTATTTGGGATACGAACACGATTTAGGGAAAAACCACCATGTCGGTGGCAACCATACTTTTACCAAGGAGAAGTCGGATCTCGATGCCACGCTCTATTACCGATACGGAAGCCTCGCCGAAGGCATGGTTCAGGTTGACATCACTCTTATGGACTGGACCAGCAATACCGTACAGGAACTGGACCGCAACGGCTGGGCACGATATAACAGGCATTATGGGATACCCCAAACAAATCACCAGTATAAAAACAGTCCCGAACTCTTCTCCCTTAAACTGATCAGTCCTAAACAAAACTCACTGAAAGCAGAGTTAATAGGAGGTATACAAACCTACTCCAGAAAGCATGTTACCGAGAATCTGGACACCCTTAATTATGTGGAAGAGGAATGGGCTCACTATCTGGGCGGACTGGTGGAGTATTCTAACGACTATATCACTGCAGGAATAACTTACCAGCGCACTTTTTCAAAAATTGACCGTGAACCATCTGTAGACTCCAATTATGAAGCGGACTTCATCAATCGCCAGGTTACCAACCGCTACGGACTTTATGGATCGGGACGTTACCAATCATTTAAAATCGAACAGTGGCTTTGGTACGAACATAATGAAGACGGCATACAGGGTGAGCAGGTGCCTACAGATCTTTCTCCTTTTGTCGATGAAAGCGTTCCCTTTTCCTATGTGGAAAAACTGGTGCGCCTGAAAAGCGGTATTTACTACGACCCCCTGGAGTCCGGGATCAGGGCCGGGCTGGAATTTCATGCCGAATACATTTATCCCCAGGGAGAAAAAGCAGCAAACGGGGTTCGCGACTTTGACTTCAGAAGAATGTATCCCATCATAAAAAACTATAACGAAAGGCTGACCTTTCATATCGGATATCGCTTTAGCCAAAATTTCTATCTGGTTGCCGGTGGTTCCTATGACCTTGATGCCGATCGTCAACAAGGCAATGGTCTTCCTCGAGGTCCTTCTACATTTAAACGCTTCGACGGCGGCTTCGGGCGGCTGACGATAAGCTGGTAGGCGTTTTCTGGCTGCCGTGCCCCCTTTTTCAATTCTCCTCCTTTATACCTAACATAATCGATGCTGCCAGCTTGTTACTGCCAAATTCAGGAACCATGAATTTTAGAAGAACCGCTCTCTTTCTATTTCTTTTTTCTCTGCTCGTCAACACCGCCCGGTCCCAAGAGGCCCCTTCCGAAGCAGGGCTGAAAGGAGGGTTGAGTTTTGCCACTTTCAGCTCTTCCGGCAGCAGCCAGTCGGTTTTCAACAACCCAGGTTTTGTACTCGGTGTATATGCCAATTACCGCCTTGCGTCATCATTTTCACTTCAGCCCGAGGTACTCTATATAGAGAAAGGCGCAACTGTAAGCGACTCCGACATCGACTACCGCTTGCAAATAAATTATATAGACGTCCCCATATTGGCACAGTACCACCTTGGGGACAATGCCTTCGGTCCCCGTTTTTTTGCAGGCCCCTACGTCTCCTTTGCCCTCTCATCCTTCAGTAATGTGGCAGTGGTAGATCAAAACAGGCTAACTCCGGACGAATGGCTGGGACATACCAATGATGTTCTTTTCGGCCTCGCTGCCGGATTGGGTATTGACAGGGAAATAAGCCAGCGAAATTTTTTTCTGGAGGTGCGGTATCACTTCGGGATTAGCCCGGTATTCACCCAAACCGTCCCTGGAAATTTGAAGAACCGGGCACTTTTTATAATCGCCGGCCTGGCCTTTTAGAAGCCCGTTTTTTCGGCTTTTTAAAATAAATTAATTGTACTTAGCCACATATCTTATTACCCTTTTAAAGGCTCTTTATCACCTCAGATAGCTATTCTCTATGCTTCGCAAGATGATCCTTTTGAACTGGTCTTCTTTCTTGTCGCGGCTGACCAAGTTTCAGACCGTCCTGGTGGTGGGCTATATCATTTTTCTGCTGGTCCTTTTCTCCAACCTATTGGGTAGTGCCCTGGTAATCGTGCTATTTGATGAAAACCCCCTGGTTATAAAAGAGCTCCCCTGGCTGACACCTCAGATTCACACGCTGATACTGCTGGTATTCTCTAACACTCTTTGGTTCCTGCACTTCTCATTTACCAGTACCCGGCTGCTCAACATGGAAGAAAATCGCAAGCTGCTGGCTTATGGCTATCCTGTAAATAAACTTGCCTGGCACCTGAACCTGATCGGCTTTTTTCACCCTCTAAACGTAATCTACAACTTCACTTGGGCGGCTTTTCTGTTGGTTCAGATCAGGCACTTTATGTACATCCCGGTTGTGCTGGCAGCTGTACTTTTGAATTATGCCGTCATCTACTCCTTCAAACATCGTTTCCTGAAAATTGTTGAAAAACGATTTAAGATCATTGTATTCAGCATTCTATTTCTCCTTTTCGGAACGGTGCAGGCTATTGCAATTGTCTCGCGACATCCGGCTTATATTCTAGGTTCCTACCTGCCAAGCCTCGATTCGTTTATCAATGCTCTGACATTTATGCCCGGCGGCCTCTTGCTCTCAACCGCTCGTGAAAGCTACAGCATGCCGGTTGCCATTGCCGTTTACTTCTTTTGTGCCCTTCTTATTTTTATGATCTTCCGCGACCATTTCCTCAAGACGAGGGAAGGTCTGCTCGCTCCCGTTAAAGAGTCCGTCAAGAAAGAGAAAAACCGACTGTGGGGGTTTCTCAAAAAATGGCTGGGAGCCAATGCAGGAAAGTTTTATTTCTACATCATCTCCCATCCCTACAACCGGCTACAGGTACTGACCATTGTTCTTATTCCTACCATCTATATACCACTGCTGCTTTATGTGAAAAACGACATGTTGAGTGCCATCTTGATTCCCACCATGCTAGCCGCTATACCGGTAGCCCTTCTGGCCATGGGAATGGCCAATATGTACGGTTACGAAAACAAGGAGCTCCTGCTTCACAAACAGTTTCCGGTCTCATTTGAAAAGCAGCTGAAAGAGCGTTTTCTGGGAATCATTACCGTACCGCTTTTCATCTTTTATATGATCACCATAGCCGAGATTATCTACCTGCCCCAGCTGGGAACCGTATTCGGCATCTATATAGCCAACACCTTTTTCTTTCTCTGTTTCATGATTGTCTTTCTTTGGTCTTCATTTTATTACTACCAGAAGGCCAGTTATACCTCCTTCAGTTTCAAGCATCCCATTATTTCCCAAAAGGTTACCTTCCTGATGACTTTTATGATATTCGGTTTGGGATATACGGTTTTCGTTCCTTTGGGAGAGTTCCAGATCTACCGTCTCTGGGTCATGGGCGGGCTCATAATTGCCATCGGTATCTACCTGTGGCTGAATATGGAAGTACTGGTCAGAGCCTTCGACAAAAGGATCTTGCATAAGTTATGGGAGGAGCCTTCGCTCTAAAAGGGATTAATAATTGGAGAAACCGAGGGTTTACCTATTTTTAACGCATTGCAGTCAACTAACTGTAGGTCATGTTTCGAAAGCTAATCGAGTTTAATTGGAAAGTTTTTAAGAGCAACCTTACCGCTGCCTCTATAGCGGTAATAGTTCTTTATAGCTTTCTGTTATTGCTGCTCTTTTATAATACGGCCGAGGTTGTTTATGCGGTAATTTCGATGCAATCAGACCCTGAACTTTCCGATCGCTTCAAGTGGCTTACACCACAAATGGCGCAACTCATCCTGCTGCTTTTTGTCAACCTGCTATGGATAGCACAATTCTTCTTTACCAGTGGCAGGCAGCTTCAATTGCAAAAAAACAGGAAATTGCTCACTGTCGGCTACCCTGTCTACCGTCTCGCACGCGACCTCACCATCATTGGCTTTTTCCATCCTATCAACCTGCTTTTCAACACCCTCTGGTTTTTGCTGATGTACCAGCTTGCACCGGGTCCACAATTCATTCCCGTTATAGTACTGCTCATTGGGGTGAACTTCGGGATTATTTTCTCTATCAAGTTTCGTTTTCTACGGGTATTGAAAGACTACTATAAATGGATTTTTCTAACTGGCGGGCTGCTGCTCTTCATGGCCGGTATCAATCTGCGGGAGACACTTACCCTGGAGACTTTATCGAAACTACAGGACTATATTCCTGCAGCCAATGCCATTCTGGTCTGGCTACCGGGCAATATGATAAAAAGTATGATCGACATTTCCGCCCTGTCTATCTGGTGGCACCTGTTCATCGCTTTTTTCTGTGTCTGTTCGCTTTATGCCCTGGCAGTAGATCATTTCCGGAATACCAAGCAGGGACTGCAAACCTCCTCTACAGATGACCGTAACTACAGCACTTCACGCTTTTTGGACTGGCTTTGTAATATTTTCGGACGCCAGTCCGGAAAATATCTCTACTATATAGCCTCCCATCCCTACAACAGGGTGCAGGCACTGTTCTTTATCCTCTTCCCCGTTTTTTATCTCTCAGTAGCTCTCGATGCGCCGCAAATTCGGCCGTCGGCAGCCTTTGTGGTTTTGTTCTTTATGATGTATGTCCCCCTGGGATTTTTAATGCTGGGAGCGGGCAATATTTTCGGCTATGAACACCGCGAACTGTTGCTGCATCTGCAAGGCCCTATCCACCTGCCCGACCTTGTCAAAAGCCGGGTCATGGGAGCCTTGTTTCTTCCCCTTTCGGCATTGCTGCTGATCTGTCTGATAGAGCTGGTAGTGTTCCGGGGATCGCCCTACCTTTTTTCATTTATAGCCGGCAACATTTTCGTCTTTCTCTTTCTTGCACTCTTCTTTTTGTGGAGTTCATTCCATCAGTTTAAAAAAATCCCCTGGATTACATTTACCTATGCGCAACCCATCGTCTCAAAGTCGGTGGCTATGGTCTCCGGCCTGCTTATGTTTATATTAAGCCTCATTGTTTTTATCCCTTTCGGCAGTTACGAATTTTATAAACAAATAGTGCTTTCAGTCGGTATATTGCTCATGTCCGTGATATTATACCGCTATATCAACTACTCTGTAAACCGTACTTTTAAAGCCAACATATTACCTCGATTATGGACCGAGCTATAGAAATCGACAACCTGCAAAAAGCTTATGATTCCAAGATGGTACTGAAAGACATGTCGCTTTCGGTACCGGTGGGCAATATCTTTGGGCTTATCGGACCGAATGGCGCGGGTAAAAGTACCCTGATCGGTATACTTACGGGCCTGCTGGATTTTAACGATGGTACCATCCTGGTCAACGGTCTCGAATTCAAGGAAGAGAATGAGCTGGAAATCAAGCGGCAGATCGCTTCGGTATTGCAGCCTCCGCTGTTGTTTGAGCATTTTACCAGTAACGACTTCCTGCATTACATTTGCGATATTTATGAGGTTGACCAGACAGAGCGCCAGGAGAAAATATCTTCCATGCTGGAGTATCTGGGCCTTACAGAGTTTGAGCACGCCAAGATCAACAAGCTCTCTTCCGGAAGCCGCAAGAAGCTCTCTTTCTGTGCCGCCATCCTTTCCGACCCTGAGATCATGTTCCTTGATGAGCCCTTTGAGAGTATCGACGTAATTTCCATCGGGCGGATGAAAACCATCCTCAAGCACCTTCAGCAAAAAGGGAAGACCATCATCATTACCAGCCACATCCTTGAAATTGTGGAGAACCTCTGTGACGACATCGCCATCCTGCATGAGGGGAAAATCATCGCTTACCTCGATTCCGAAAGCCGCAAGGAACTGCAAAAAGACGCCAGCCTGAGCGAAATATTTGAAAGCTTTGTAGAAGTAGAGAAGCCTAAACAGGATGTGTTGAAGTGGCTGTAGCCTCATTTGCGGAACCCTTTTCCTCCTACTGACGCTGCTTGCCGGCTTGAGCTGGCCTCGGTTCGGATATCTTTTTACTCCTATTTTATTGTTTTTTAGGTGTTTGTTTATAAAATTGGGTTTCGTTTACCTTTATTGGGTCAGGATGACCTCCTAAATTTCAAAAGTATTAAGGGAGGCGGCAGTATGATGGGATTGCGAAAGATTATTCATGCCCTTTTCTTTTTATTATTGCTGATCGGCTGCGATAGCATGGGCACCGAACCGGATGACCTTGGTCCCGGTACCGGTGGTATCGAAACGACCGTTCAGGAAGATATCACCAATATAGAGAACAGCATTGATGCGCTTCTTGCTTCCATGGCCGCCTTTGAGGGCGGACCCTTTTCAAGCGCATTTAAAGAATTTCTGGACCTCAACCAGGGCGTTATCGGTGACACCGACTGGATTGACACCATGCTGGTTCGCCTGGATGACATCATCGTTATCGATACGGTGGGCAACAAGTTTAATTTTGATTTTGGAGCGACGGCAGGAGTTTATGACTGGGAGCCCGTTGAAACGGTCTGGATTCAATCTGCCGACTCCAGTGATCTTATCCTCAACTTCCCCGCATCTATAGGTTCTCAGACAAATAATGCCAAACTGCTGCTGACCGACTACAGCGATAGCCCGGCCAATTTTAATGGAGAAAACATTTGGCTGCCTGATCTTATCGCAATGAGCCTCGAAAAAGACGGAGAAGTGATATCAAGCCTGGGCCTGGATATCGATAGTTTTACCGGAGAGCAGCAGCTTTCCATTCCTACCAAGCTGACTCTTCAACTGTACATGTCTCCGGTAACTCACCTGATACAATTTACCAGAGTTAGCAATACGGAATTTGAGTTCAGTTGGCTAAGTGTCGACGAGGAGGGAATCCTTATGCTGGGATTTGAGGCTTCCCTGCTACTATCCCATTTTGACTATGCGAATTTGTACATTGAGGATGTTGAGGATGTTTCTCTGACAGTACGTATCAGTCAAAACCTCCGGATTGAACTCAGCGCCAATATCGGCGAACTTTCCACGCTGTCAGAGCCTACAGAGAGTGAGATCAATGCTGCCCTTACTGCCGAAGTATATTACGGCATTCAGAAAATCGGCGACCTGGAATTTGATATGGAGACGAATGACTTCATTATCATATATAAGGACGGCAGCTCGGAAAGCAGCAGCCGCTACCACCAGCACTTCTTCGACCAGATGGAAATCATCTTCTCCGACTTCTTTGGAAGCGGAGGAATGGTGGCAAAACTGTCGAAACTTAAGATGTGGAAATAAAAAAGCGGATCAGGAAGTAGCCCGATCCGCTTTCTCACTAATAGTTGGCCAAAATCAATTCCCGTTAATGAATGCCACCACGTCTTCCTTGAACTTCTGCAGAGAGGGAATGTGTGTATACATCATATGGCCCGCTTCATAATATTCCATGGAGATGTTGCTCTCAAGCTCTTCGGGAATATCGATATGGCTGAACGTGTATTCCGTACCGTAAAAAGGAGTGGCCGCATCGTAAATACCGTTAAGTACGAGCACCTCCAGATTGGGGTTCTCGATCATGGCTGATGCCAGGTCGGGTGAAGTATTCGGACTGAAGGGAAAATACGAACCCGGACGATCCCAGTTCCAGTTGAAGCCGGGCAGGCTGTAAGCCGAGAAGTTGTACTGCCGGTCCTGGCCGAAATCCAGCTCGTTATGGTAGTAGCTCATAAACGCCATATTGTATGCCGGTGAGATAGCCGAGCTTTGAGGATCGTACTGCTTGGTACTTCGTAACAAGTCGTAACTGAAACCCTTGTAGCGTGAGTCAAGCCGGCCGATGGAGTAGCCTTCGTCATTGAGCAACTCTTTGTTGAATTCGCTCTCGGTTACCCGCAGATCGGCCTTGTCAATATAGTCGGTACTCAGGCCGGTGTACTCTGCCATCTTCTGGATAATGCGGTTGCGCTCGTCCTCCGGCAGGTCATTGCCTTTCATCAGGGCACTGGCATAGGCTCCGCCCGCAAAATTACGCACCTCGTCAAGAAAGGCATAGAGGTCTTCGGGCTTGTTATCCAGCTTGTCGTGGTACCAGGCAATGGCCGCATAGGTGGGAAGGAACGAGATATAGGGCAGGTCGTCATCGGGACCGAAGGCAATGGTGCGCAGATCCAACACATTGGAAACCAGCACGATACCATTCAGCGAGATACCCATATTGTCCTGCAGATACTTGGCAAGCCCCGCCGAGCGGAAGGTACCGTAACTCTCTCCCAACAAATATTTGGGAGAGTTCCACCGGTTGTACTCACTCACATAGCTGTTGATGAAATTGCTCACCGAGCGGATATCTTCCTGCACGCCCCAGAAGTCTTTGTTCTCGGCCTCGCCCACGGCTCTTGAAATTCCGGTACCGACCGGATCAACCATCACAATATCAGTCACGTCCAATATCGAATATTCATTATCAACCAGCTGGTAGGGAGCCGGTTCGGTAAAGTCGGGATCGTTAACCACTACACGGCGCGGACCTACAGCGCCCATATGCAACCAGATAGAAGACGATCCCGGTCCTCCGTTAAACACGAAAGTAACCGGTCGGTTCGAAGTGTTGTCGACACCTCGCCTGGTATAGGCGATGTAACCCCACTCCGCAACGGCTTCTCCTTTTCTGTTCTCCAGGATCATTGTCCCGGCCGTGGCATCATAGTTGATCTGTTGTCCGCCGATCTCAACCGAATGCTGGGTTACCGATTTTTCCGCTTCGGGAACTTCCGTCTTCTGCTTGGAAGAACTCCCCTGCTCCTGGGCTGGTGCTTCCGGAGCAACAACCAGAAGAAAGCAGATAATAAAAGTTAAAAAGACTCCGTACTCTTTGAATCTATTCATGAATAGCGACCTCCTTAATTGGGATTACTTGATAAGAATGGATGCTTAATACCTGCTGGCCATATTTTATCAACCGAAATACCGGGTCAGCCTACCGTTTGTCCAAGTCACCCACGCCAAATTCATTGCGGATCCGTTCGATCTTTTCTTTCTGGCTTTCGGTAACATTCTCATTGCATTCGGCAATGGTCTCGAGAAGAGCAACTGTTACCTGCTTGCGGTGGTCGTCAAAATGGTTTTTGCCCCATTCAATGGACTCTTCCACCAAGCCCTTCAACCTCTCGGTTCCCAGTCCGCCGATATGCATTAGGGTTTCCTGATAAAAGGTTTCGAGACTATAGCTCACATCTTCGAGCACTTTTTTAACGGTCTCCTCTTCACGGTAATCAATACTTCCGTCGGAACCCTCGACCCACCAGATAAGAACATCGGTGGCTTTTTCATCATTAAGTTCAAAAGGCATAGCTATACGTTTTTGGGTTAATTTTAATCCTTAAAACAGTGGCGCTACAATATGACAAATTTCTTCCAGCATTGCTTGGTGCTGTGAAGTCATCGAATCTTTGGTATGTGAATCGATATCAAGCTCGGCTACAAACTTCCCGTCTTTCATGATGGGGACTACGATCTCGGCCTTTACATGAATACTGCACGCCAGGTAGTTAGATTCCTGGCTGACATCCTGCACTACAAAAGTTTCGTGCGTGTCGGCAGCCTGTCCGCAAATACCTGTTCCAAAAGGAATGCGCGTATGGTCGGTTTCTTCTCCAACATAGGGACCCAGTACCAATTCTTTTTCCGCCTCAGGGTCTACCAGGTAAAAACCCACCCAGTCAAATACCTCAATTTCATCGGCCAAGAGTTCGCATATTTGCTGCATCTTTTCTTCCGAAGATGAGTCTTCATTTGCGATTTCTTGTACCCGGCCGATAATGCGGCGGTATCGGCTATCTGTTTCGGTAGGTTTCATGGCGGCATCTGCTCATTCGGTTTAAAAATTCAGGAACTAAATCTAAGGCTAAATTTTCCCTATCAAAAGGATCTGAAATAATTTAACACATCTTAAAACTTCCCGCATTCTTTGGTATATTTGTGCGCTATGTTTGAAGAATATTTAGCCGACCCGGGCACCTTTTCAAGTTACTTTGTAGGAGCGGCCGCATTTCTGTTTGCCTCTTTCTCTGCAATCATTTCTGTTGCAAACCCACTTGCTGCCATGCCCGTATTTGTCTCCCTGACAGAAAACAATACCGATGAGGAGCGGGCTTCCATAGCAAAGAAGGCATCCTTCTATATGTTTGTGATTCTCACCGTCTTTTTACTGGCAGGTACTTACATCATGAGTTTTTTCGGTATCAGCCTGCCGGGAATCCGTATCGCAGGCGGACTTATTATTATGCGGGCCGCCATCTCCATGCTGAATCCGGAATCGCACGGGCGCAAACTATCGGATGAAGACCAGGAAGCCGCCCGGGATAAAGCGGATATCTCTTTCAGCCCGATGGCTATGCCGATGCTTTCGGGGCCGGGCAGTATTGCCGTCGTTATCGGCCTTGCCTCGCAGTCCGAGGGTATGCTGGACCTGGTCATTGTGACCGTTTCCATTATCATGGTCGCTCTCATTTCCTACGGGATACTAAGGATAGCACCGGTCTCCGCCCGCTACATCGGTCCCACGGGCATGAGTGCCGTTACTCGTATGATGGGCTTCATTGCCATGGCCATTGCCGTGCAGTTTATACTAAACGGGATCTCTCGCTTCTTTGGCCTGGGCTGACTCTAAAAACGCTCTCCCACAACCCGCTCCGCTATCACTCTCATTCCGTTAAGCGTCAGGAAGGTATCGACTTGGTCAAAGCAGTCGGTGTAGGGAGCCAACACCTCCGCCAGTCCGCCGGTGGCGATAACCTTCGCCGGTCCCGTTTCACGCTTCATTCGCTCCACCATCCCTTCAACCATACAGAGGTGTCCCATAACCAGGCCCGACTGAAGCGCCTCTACGGTGTCCCTGCCCATGATACGGGTCGGGGGACGCAAGGGAATTTCCTTTAATAATGCCGTTTTACCGACCAGGGCCTCCATACTCACTTTCAGTCCCGTACAGATGGCGGCTCCTTTCAACACGCCCGGCTCTTCCACAAAGATAAGCGTGGTTGCCGTCCCGAAGTCGACTACAATACAGTCTTCCCCGAGCGAATGGTAGGCTCCCGCCGCATCGGCGATGAGATCGGTACCGACTTCTTCCGGATGATCATTTCCCAGTTCGATACCGGTGTCGAGCCTGTAGTCAATGACCAGTGGCTCAAGATCAAGGCTTTGCACAACGACTTCTTCGCAAGTTACCGTAAGGGCGGGCACCACACTGCTCAGTACCACATGGGCAATCTCGTTTGGGGGGATGCCATATTCTTTAAGGATCGAAAGCAGCTCCTTGGCATAGTCTTCCGCCGGCCGTTCGGTATCCGATTCGGTCCGCCAATGGCGGATCCAGTTGCCGTCCCGGCTGAGGCCGAAGACAATGTTGCTGTTGCCCACATCGAGTGCCAGGAGCATAGGCTGCCTATTTGGATTATTCTGTTGAAGGTGCTATGCTAAGGATGCAAAAAAAATGATCTAAACCAAACTTCATCCATGAATTCCGTTGATCGTCTTCACCGGCTGTACGACTACGATGCCTGGGCCTCGCGCTCGGTACTCGATGTGCTGGGCCGGCATGAAGATGCTGACAATCACGGTGAAGCCCTTAAACTTTTCTCTCACCTGTTGGGTGCCCAGGAGCTGTGGTATGCACGTATTGTCGGAGCCGACTACTCCGGACTCGAAGTGTGGCCCGACTATAGCCTGGAAAAGTGCCGAGAGCTGTTTCCTGAAGTAGCCGATCGGTGGCATAAGCTGATCGAGGAAAAAGAATCCGAACTGGACCGTAAAATTGAATATCAGAACTCCAGCGGTGTGCCTTTCGAGACAGCCCTTTCCGACATTTTCTACCATGTGATCATTCACGGCCAGCACCATCGCGCGCAGATTGCCAAGGTGTTGCGGAAAGATGACATTAAGCCGCCGGCAACCGATTTTATCTTTTTTACGAGGACGGCTGACAGCTGAAGCAGCCCTTAACGTCCATCCTTCATCTTTACCCATAACCAAGCTGAGGACAGAACCCTGGAAACTTTAGAACAGATACTTGCAGCCTTTTCAAGTTTTATGTGGGGAACCCCGCTGGTGATACTGCTTTCCGGCGGCGGACTCTTTTTTATGATCTACTCTGGATTTACGCCCTTCCGCTACTTTAGGCATGCCGTGGAAGTGCTGCGTGGTAAATATGACGACCCCGACGACCCCGGAGACATCAACCACTTCGAAGCCCTTTCCAGTGCGCTGGCAGCGACGGTCGGCCTCGGTAATATCAGCGGCGTAGCTGTAGCTATTGCGATGGGTGGCCCGGGTGCCGTCTTCTGGATGTGGGTAAGCGCTTTTCTGGGTATATCCACCAAATTTTTTACTTGTACCCTCTCCATCATGTACCGCGGCAAAGACAGCGAGGGCCATATCCAGGGTGGCACCATGTATATGATCACCGAAGGACTCGGGAAAAAGTGGAAACCGCTGGCCATGCTCTTTGCCGTGGCGGGACTCTTCGGGCCACTGCCCATTTTCCAGGCCAACCAGATGACCCAGGCACTCCGCGAGATCGTCTATATCCCGAATGGGTGGGTAACCGAGCAAGCGCACTTTACCGGCGACCTGATTACCGGCCTCGTTATCCTTGTTATTGTATCGCTGGTAATTTTCGGCGGTATCAAACGCATCGGTAAAGTGGCTTCACGCATGGTCCCGGCTATGGTTATCCTCTACATGGCCATCGTTTTCGTCATTCTGGGCATTCATATCGATGTGCTTCCGGAATATCTCTGGCTGATTGTCACCGACGCCTTCACGGCGCAGTCGGTACTGGGAGGAGCGGTAGGTGCCATTATCATTACCGGCTTCAAGCGCGCCGCTTTCTCCAACGAGGCCGGTATCGGTACAGCAACCCTGGCCCACGGCGCGGCCAAGACCAAAGAGCCCGTGCGTGAAGGGCTGGTCGCCATGATGGGCCCTGCCATTGATACCCTGCTGGTATGTACATTGACGGCGCTTTCCATCTTGGTCACCGGCGTCTGGAGAACTGGCGATGACAACGGTATTGCCCTTACCGCTTCCGCCTTTGGCGAAGCATTGGGCCCCATCGGTCCGTACCTGCTGATTCTCTGCGTGGCCGTTTTCGCCTTCAGCTCGCTCTTTACCTATTCCTATTACGGAACCAAGTGCTTCGGCTTTTTGGTCGGAGCCGACAAGCAGAAGTACTACAACTATTTCTATGTGGCTTCCATCATCTTCGGTTCGGTCACCACCATCTCCGCCGTCATCAACCTGATCGACGGTATGTATGCCGTAATGGCCATCCCGACCATGACTGTAGCCCTGCTTCTGGCACCCAAAGTAAAAGCAGCCGCCAAAGACTACTTCTCCCGTATGGACAGCTTCAAGGTCTATAAATAAGGCATACCGATATGGCACCGAAGATCTCGGTCATCCTCCCGGTCTGGAATGCCGGGGATACACTAGAACCGGCCATTAAAAGTATACTTGGACAGACCGAGGAGGATTTTGAGCTGGTTATTGTGGATGATGGTTCCGACGACGCAAGCGATAATATCATAGCACGGCACGCAGCAGCCGACGGGCGCGTCCGACCGGTTTTTATTCCCCATTCCGGCATCGTCACAGCACTCAACATCGGCCTTTCCCAGGCAAGAGGCCGATACATCGCCCGTATGGATGCCGATGACCTTTCGCATCCTTCCCGCCTGGAAAAGCAGGCCTCATACCTGGACCGGAATCCGGACACAGGGCTCGTTTCCTGCCTGGTAGAGCATCTGGGCGACCATAAAGAAAAGGCCGGATACGCTCACTATGTCGACTGGATCAACTCTCTGACTTCCCATGAGGAAATTTACCTGAACCGCTTCGTGGAATCTCCGCTAGCCCATCCCTCTGTCATGATCAGGCGGGAGCTGATAGATACCCACGGCAGCTACAGGGACGGATCCTTTCCTGAAGATTATGAGCTCTGGCTACGCTGGCTTCAGGCGGAGTACAAATGAATAAGGTGCCCGAGGTATTGCTACAATGGCGGGATGAAGAAGGCCGTCTCTCTCGTACTCATTCACGCTATTCGGTGGATGCTTTTTACAGGCTCAAAACACAATTCCTTGCCCAATGGCTGGAAAACAACAATCCCTTCCACCCCGAAATCATCGTCTGGGGCGCCGGACGTAGCTCGCGGAAGCGCGCCGAACTGCTCACTGACTACGGCATCCGAATTTCCCGCTATTTAGATGTGGATGATGATAAAATCGGGAATACGGTTGACGGCAGACCCGTTCTTCCGGCCAAATCCCTTTCAAGTCCTGAAGAAGGCTTCATCGTCTCCTATGTGGGGCTGAGGGGAGTTAACCGTCAAATGGCTTCTTTCCTTAAAAAAAGAGGGTTTAGCCAGGGCAAAAATTACATATTTGCCGCATAGGTACGTATCGCCATCCCGCTTTGCTTACGCTTACGACCACCGGGCACTTTATAAGCGGCTGCTGAAAGCCGAGAAGGAAGCTGCGCTGGCTAGCAAGATCACCTCATAAATATGAAACCTTATACAATACTTGCCGACTTCGTACGTATAGTAACCTGATCATAATAGTGGGGATACAATTTGTTTATACTGAGCCGCTATTATGCAAACGCTTTAGTGCGATTGCCCTTCTTTCTAAGCATAGATAACCCTAGCCCTCTCGGTGATCCGAGAGGGTTTTTTATTTCCCTTTGTGGAATGGACGGCTCAATCTGTTATATTGCGGAGAGCAAAAAAACGAACGCTTGGTTTCCCAAACATGGCTGATCTTATCCTCGGCATCGACCCGGGTTCGCGTAATACCGGCTACTCCATACTCACCGAAGAGAATGGCAAGCTGGTCGCCCTCCGCTGCGACGTACTGTCCATGGCCGACATGGACGACCACTCCGACCGCCTGCAGTATATATTTGAGAAAATATCCGAGATCGTCCGCTCTTTCAATCCGACCTCCTGTGCCGTAGAAACCCCGGTTTACGGAGTCGATCCCCAGGCCATGCTGAAGCTGGGCCGTGCCCAGGCCGCTGCTATCCTGGCTATTACCAACAACAAGATTCCGGTTGCCGAGTACTACCCCAAAGAGGTTAAAAAATCGATTACCGGCAACGGCAACGCCAGCAAGGAGCAGGTAGCCTATATGCTTCGCAAGATGGTTTCGCTGCCGGATGAGAAACTATCCAAAGACGCGACCGACGCCCTGGCCGTAGCATGGTGCCACCTTATGAAAACGGGCGGAATACACGGACAACTGCCGAAGTCTTCTAAAAAACTTCACCAGAATAACAGCAAATCTAGCTGGGAAGAGTTTGTGGCCAATAATCCCGACAGGATCAAATAGCAATGCCAACCGATCTCATCCTATGATCGCATACCTTAAAGGTTCCCTCATAACAAAAGCTGCCGACCACATTATCCTGGATGTGCATGATGTGGGCTATGAAATTGAGATCTCATCCCAAACCTTTGAGCAGCTTCCGGAAGAAGGAAAAGATATCAAGCTGTTGATTCACCATCACATCACCGACAACGACCAGCGGCTGTTCGGTTTTTTTACTTCCGACGAAAAAGAGCTTTTTGAACTGTTGACGACTGTGAAAGGCATCGGACCCAAGCTCGGGCTCACCATTCTTTCCGGCCTGCCGGCCGCCCAGATCATTCAGGCCCTGCTGCAATCGGACAAGGCCGTACTCTCCCAGATCACCGGCATAGGCAAAAAAACAGCCGAACGGATGATCCTCGAGCTTAAGGATAAGATCGGCGATATATCAACAGCTGCATCGGTTTCTTCTTCTCCATCGGCCTCGGGTAACCTGAAGGAAGAGGCTATCTCCGCCCTGCAGTCGCTCGGCTTCAAAAAGCGGGACGCCGAAGAGGCCGTCGTTGCCGCCGCCCGTGAAAATGACGTGGATAATGTACAGGCCCTGGTCAAAAAGGCTCTCGCCCAGCTCAAGAGGTAACAATTATTTAACGGCCTTCCGGTTTATATTCAGCGGGCATGTTCGTACTATTCATCAGTAAAATTGAGATAATAATTTCGTTACCTTAAGTAAACACGCTAAAAAACTCCCTTTTCTGTGTCAGACAAACAAACCATCCTTGTAGTTGACGACGAACAAGACCTTCTCGACCTCATCGAATACAATCTAAAAAAAGAGGGGTTCGACGTTCTCAAAGCTGAAGACGGCAAGGAGGGTATCAAGATGGCGCGGAAACACTCTCCCGACCTGGTACTTCTCGACATCATGATGCCCAAAATGGACGGGCTGGAAGTAGTTGAGATTATGCGGGATGACGACGACCTCAGGCGTATCCCCATCATTTTTCTCACTGCCCGGGGCGATGAAAAAACCGAAGTGGAAGGGCTTAACAAGGGCGGGGATGACTATATTACAAAACCGATCAGCACAACCAAGCTCATCTCCCGCATCAAAGCCGTTTTGCGCCGATTTGAAGAGGCCGAGGAACCCGCCAACAAGCTGGAAGTCCATGATATCGTCATCGACAAAGACCGCTATATCGTCACCCGGGGCGAGGAAGAGTTCCAACTGCCCCGCAAAGAGTTTGAGCTCCTCTACTTCCTGGCCGGACGCAAGGGCAAGGTTATGGACCGGCAGACGTTGCTCAACCAGGTTTGGGGTGACAATATCTATGTTGTTGACCGGACTGTCGATGTACACGTAAGAAAAATCAGGGAGAAGCTCGGCGACGAGTATATAGAAACCGTAAAAGGTGTCGGATATCGATTCAAAGAGTAACGACTGATGAAGAAACTGTTTAAGCGGAATTCACGACTTGTTTTTCGCAGTGCTTTTTTTTCCGCGCTGTTTCTAGGCCTTACGGGCTTTATTCTCTCTGCGTTCCTGTTTTCCGAAACACTCTCTTTTTCCCTGCTTGCAGGCGTGCTGCTGGCATTTGTCTCTTTTATCATTGTCTACCTGGTCATCTATAAAGTGCAGTTTTCCCGCCTGGAGAACCTCAACCGCATTACCCGGAACATCGCCCGCAAACGATTTGAAGATTACGAAAACCTGGTCACCGACAACAAGGACGAACTAGACTACCTTGTCAGGCAGTCCATCCGCGCCAGCAAAACCGTGGAGCGGGAAATCCAGCGACTCAACCGTATTGAAAACTACCGCAAGGAGTTCATTGGCGACATCTCTCATGAACTCAAAACACCCATCTTTGCCATTCAGGGCTTCGTGGAAACCCTGCTAAACGGTGCCATCGACGATGATGAAGTCAACAGGCAGTTCCTCAAAAAGGCAATGCGGAATGTGAACCGTCTCATCTTCCTGACCAAAGACCTTATGGAGATCTCCAAGCTGGAGACCGGGGAACTCAAGTCGGAAATTCAGGACATCTACCTGCGGGATATCATCCTGGATGTAGTGGAGAGCCTCCAGTACAAAGCGCAGAAAGAGGATGTGGAGATTGAGGTGGAGGAAATCGACAAGAACCTGCTGGTCAGCGCCGACCGCAATCAGATCAAACAGGTGCTTATCAACCTTATTGAAAATGCTGTTAAATACAACCGTCCCGGCGGGAATGTGAAGATCGGGGTAAAAAACTTTTCCAAAGACAAGGGACGGGCACTCGTTTATGTTCAGGATAGCGGCATCGGAATCGAGCAACAGTATATAGACCGTGTCACCGAGCGCTTTTTTCGGGTGGACAAGTCCCGCTCTCGCGAGAAGGGGGGCACCGGACTGGGTCTGGCCATTGTCAAGCATATCATGGAAGCGCATGGCGAGGATTTCTTTATTGAAAGTACACCCAATGTGGGATCCACCTTCAGCTTCACCCTCACCAAGGTAGAACGTAAGCCCGTTTCGGCTGAGAGGGATTAACAGGAGTATGGGAAGCTTTTTCTAACTTCACCCGCAATTTCCTACTTTATACCTTCGCGCCCTCTGCGTAAAAAAATTAACCAAAAGAATTAAAAACCGACTATATGCTTCATGCCGTAATCATGGCCGGGGGAACCGGCACCCGCTTCTGGCCACGCAGTACCAAGGCCAAGCCCAAACAATTTCTGAATATTTTCGGCGACCGGACCATGCTGCAGGAAACCGTCGATCGTATCAAGCCGGCTATCCCTATCAACCGTGTCTGGATCATCACCAACCAGCGGTATGTGGATCTGGTAAAAGAGCAACTTCCCGAAGTCCCCGCCGAGCACGTTATCGGCGAACCGGTTGCCAAAAACACCGCCCCCTGTGTAGCCGCAGCAGCCGCGTTGATCTCCGACAAGGATCCCGAAGCAACCATGGCCGTACTGCCCGCCGATCATCGGATAACCGATGCCGAGAAATTTCTATCCATTCTCAAGTCGGCCTCTGCCAAAGCGGAGCAGGAAGACGCCCTGGTTACCATCGGCATCAAACCGGACCGGCCGGAAACCGGCTACGGCTATATTGAATTTGATAAAAAATCAGAGGAAACGGTCCAAGGAAATGAAATCAAGAAGGTGAAACACTTCCGGGAGAAACCGGATCTTAAAACCGCTCGCCAGTTTATTTTTTCCGGCAACTTTCTCTGGAACAGCGGCATGTTTATCTGGAGAGCTTCGGTAATTACCGATCAATTTAAAGAGCATCTGCCCAATGTTTACAAACCCATGGCTTCCCTATCGGGATCCTTCGGCACAGACCGGCAACAGGAATCGCTCGACTCGTTTTACCACGCCTGTCCCTCCGTCTCCATCGACTACGGCATTATGGAAAAGGCGGAAAATGTCTACGTCGTCCCGGGCTCTTTCGGATGGAATGATGTGGGAAGCTGGAGCGCCGTTTACGAATTGATGCAGAAGGACGAAAACGGCAACGTAGTTCAGGCTCCCGACAATCGCCTGATCATAGAACAGTCAAAAAACAACCTTGTCCACAGCGAAAACAACAAGGTAATGGCGTTGGTGGGAGTAGAAAACCTGGCCGTAGTGGAGACCGAAGATGCTATCCTGGTCTGTAACCTGGAAAATGCCCAGGGTGTCAAGCAGGTAGTAGAAGCCCTCAAGAAAAACGAAGAGACGAAAAAATTTCTCTAACCCTTAATCGACTTCCAGGGTAAGCTGGTCATATGCCAACCGGATATTCTCAGGGAGTTTCCGGTTTACCTCTTCGTGGTGCACATAAGAGTTCATATGAATAAGATAGGTCTGCTCGACCTCCATCTGTCCGGCAACCTCTACCGCTTCGGGAATAGTGAGATGTGTAGGGTGTTCAGGCTCCCACCGAAGGCCGCTCAGCACCAGCACCTTTGATCCGTCAATAAGCCGCATAGTCTCTTCCGGGATAGCTTTAACATCGGTGAGGTAGGAGATGTCGTTCAGACGAAAGCCCATCACATCCACTTCGCCATGCTCAACGGGAAGAGGCGTGATTTCAATATCCTTGAATGTCGTGGGCCGCTCCAGCACGTGAATATCAACCGAAGTTGCCCCGGGATAGCGGTCAGGGCCGAACATATATTCAAATCGTCTATGTATTGCATCGGCTGCATCTTCTGAAGTATAGAGCGGAATGCTTTGGTCTTGTTTAAAGCAGAATGGGCGCAAATCATCCAGGCCTGCGATATGGTCCATATGCTCGTGTGTGATAAGCACCAGGTCAATGCGGCGAATCCCGGCCCGGATGGTCTGCAGCCGAAACTCGGGCCCGGTGTCGATGACAACCGAAGCCTCTTCGGTTTCAACCCAGGCCGAACAGCGCCACCGGATATCGCGCGGGTCTCCCGAAAGCCGTTCTTTGCCGAAGCCGCCGGCTACCGGTACGCCCATCGATGTGCCCGTTCCAAGAAAAGTGAGTTTCATCCGTCGAGGTCGATGTCTATTTCTTCGATTTTGCTTTCATCAAAACGCTCGAAACGGTCCCAAAGCTGTTCCAGTTGTTTGCGCACCGCCGGCTTGATATAGATATCCTGCAGGTCTTTGTCATGGAGCACCCGCGCCAGCAGCCCCACCTGCTGTTCCACGGGTTTGTTCTTATTCATTACCACCAGCATGTCTCCTTCCACCACACAGTGGTCCCCGCGGAAAGTCCCTCTTTCTTTGCGGATGGTATAGCCGGCCTGTTCGACCAGCTGTTCCAGTTCTATAATGAGTTTCTCTGCTTTCATATCACCTTAAAACGTTATGCCGACCAAAATGCTGCTCGACCTAAAATCATAATCGTATTCGTTCTGTTCAATATCGTAGCCCTTGTAGTGGTAATCATAGCCCAGGCTCAGGCCGATATTCCCGAAGAGGTTGTCCAGAAACACGCGCCCCTGTCCTTCCAGCTCGGAGAGGCTGCCCCCGAAGGTCCCTCCCGTGGCAAAGGAAAAGCCGTAGCTTGGAACCATGCTCAGGTGGACGCGAAACTTTTCGGATGGGCGGAACCTTATGTCGGCGCCCGCCCCGATGACCAAGCCCCCCTGTTTGAATTGGGTGGTAGTAGCAAAAACGTTGTCGGTAACTACCGAAGTGATATTCGAGGTAAGCTGCAGTGGCACCTGTACTACAATTTTCTGCTTACGGAGCAAGGTGAGAGAATAACCCGCCTTAACACCCGCATCAAAATACGAAATGTCGTCGATGCCGGTGATCTTTCCGCCTGTGGCCAGAAAGAGATTAAGGCCGGACGACTCCAGCCGGAATCGAATAAGCGGCCCGTCAAAACTAAAGCGATCAATCCCGCTTCCCTGGTATTCAAATTTCGCCGGTTCGTATCCCAGGTATACGGCTGTCTGCGGAATGTCGAGCCGGTCCCGGCCGTCATCTATCGAAAACATCTGGGCCTGTAATGAGAATGGAACCGTCAGCAGAATTAGTAACAGAATGCTGTTACGCAGAATGCGGTTTGTGTTATTTTTCACCGGGTGGGAATGCTTTATAAAGAATTCACATTTCATGAGTACACTTAACAACGTTAATTAAAGGAATTAAACTATGAAAACTCTCGGAGTCATAATAATACTTTTTGCTGTCATGGGAGTTTCCGTTAACGATATCGACGCAGACAAAGAATCCGTCCATGATTTCGAGTTGGAAAGCATTGACGGGGAAGACATCCGCCTCAATACTTACGAAGGAAAAGTGCTTTTAATTGTGAACACCGCTTCGGAGTGCGGATATACCCCCCAGTACGAAGGCCTCCAAGCCCTGTATGAAGAGTATAAGGACGAAGACGTAGTGGTTTTAGGTTTTCCGGCCAATAATTTCGGCGGACAAGAACCCGGAACGGACGAGGAGATAAAACAGTTTTGTAAGGTGAATTACGGAGTTACTT
>CAYWDK010000013.1:0-31616 GCA_964457025.1 uncultured Balneolaceae bacterium
GTGATCTCCTCTACCGGAGGCGAAGAGACTCCGAGCGGTTCTAGCGGATCGATCTGAAAAAAGAGCCAAATCAAGGCCGCGAGTACCAGAAGGGGGGCGACCGCCCACATCCATCTGAGCGAAATGTTATTGTCCGGCTTACTCATGACAACTCCTCCCCGCTTACAACATCAAAAAAGCTCATCCAGCCCAGCTCGGCAAACTCGGACTGATGGGCATGGAACATATACTTTCCGGTTTCGAAACCGTCGAAATTGAATTCCAATATCCCCCGCTGAGCCTGACACTGCATTACCGTATCGACCGTTTTGAGTGTGGGGGTAAGCGTTGTACCGTGGTCGTAATAATCAAAAAAGTTGGCATGCAGGTGAAAGGAGTTTATCGGATCAAACTCGGTCACGTTAATCAGATAGATGCGCACCGGACGCTCACGCTCAATCTTTATGGGCTTGTCCATATAAGCAAAGGCGATGGAGTTGGCTGCATAAACCTCGTTCTCTTCGTCGAAGTTGGTGTCGAAGCCGTTCATGACGATCACAAACTCCTGCCACTCTTCATTTTCGGGAGAGCCCAGCAACCGTGATTTGGCCTTCTTCCGGTGCTGCGGGTGTTTTTCAGGATCAGGATCGACAATAAAGGCGCCGTATAAGCCTTTGTGAATATGACGCTTCAGAGGAGTAGAGTGACAGTGATAGAGATGGCATCCGAAAGGTTCTGCATCAAATTCATAAGTAAAGGATTCGGAAGGTTTGATTTCGCCGCGGCCAACACCCGTCACTCCGTCCATCGCCGCCGAGTGAATGCCATGAAAATGGATGGTATGGGCATGAGACCCGGCATTGACGAAATGAATTTTAACCCGGTCGCCTTCGGTACATCGCAGCGTCGGTCCCGGAATCCGCCCGTTGTAGGTCCAAGCGGGAAAGAAAATCCCGGGCGCTATCTCTATCTCCTTATCACTTGCAACGACATCGTACTCCCGCAAGGTCTGACCATTCGGTAGTTTTGACACCCTCCCGGTATCCCAATCCGTAAGCACCTCGTGTGGATCGAAACCGTTGCGCTTGTGATTTACCTCGCCGACGGTACGCATTCCTTTGTCCATGCCTCGGACGTGCATCGGTACCTTCTGCTGATTTTCTTTCCCTTTTGCAAAGAGCGACGGGAACAGAGAACTCAACAGAGCGGTCCCCCCTGCCAATAGACCGGATTTAAGAAATACATCCCTGCTTAACTTTATCTTGTCATCTTCCATACAAACCAGCTATATCAGTTATCTGATAACATTTTAATATAAAATAAAATAATTATTAGCCAAAGCTAATAATTTATACTCTGTAGAATGTAAAACCAAGATGACAGATGGTCAATCGTCTATTTTATCCAGCGGCTTGCGGAAGGATTCACGCGCTTTCTTGTAGTCGGTAACCGACATGCCGGTAATCTGCCGGAACTGGTTGGAAAGGTGGGCCACGCTGCTGTAGTTGAGCTTGAAGGCGATCTCGCTGAGCGTCAGCTCTCCATAGGAAAGCAGCTCCTTCACCCGCTCGATTTTCAGGTGGATGACATACTTTTCTATAGTGGTCTCTTCATTTTCGGAAAAAGCCGAACTGAGCGAAGAGTAGTTCTGGTGCATATTTTCCGATAGGTAGTCCGAGAGTTTCGGTGCCTCTTCGCTCTCCTCCAGATTCCGCACATAGCGAATAAGCAGGCCTTTGATCCGCTCTACCAGCTGCCGGTCTTTTCCCTGGATCAGTTCAAAACCGTACTCCTGAAGCTTCTTATCTACTTTTTCCAGGGGAATGCTTTCGCCTGCGGTTACCGCTGCTTTGCCCAGCTCCACATCGTGAACATCAAAGCCGAGCTCTTCGAGAGTTTCCCGCACCACCATCACGCATCTCGGACAAACCATATTCCTGATATGCAACACTTTGACGCTTTCTTTGCTGTTTTTTTGAGCAGTCATAAAATTCTTATCGATTATTTTTCAATGAATGAAATTTTTGTAGCTTTAACAACGTTTCGAATTTCGAAATCATGAACCGACTATCTCTTACATACCGACTGATCGGCGCTGCACTGGCTTTGCTGGTGTTTACCGGCGCTACCATGCCCTCCGGCCTGCATCATAAACAGGAGAGTATGATGGAGATGTGTGAAAACATGAAGCCGGTTCATGATATGGACCATCACGAGTGTGACTTCGGTTTTGCGTGTGCCTGCAGTATCGACCAGGCGCCCATAGAGACTCAGGCCAAAGTAAGTGTGGTTCCCGTCATCATCAAAGCCGACCTGGCCGGCCTCGTTATTTTTGGCGATCAGCAAGTGTCTCCGAAACCGACCCACCTGGGACAGCAACACCTCTCCCTTTCCGAATCATCCCCGCCCATCTTCCTTAAGAACAGCAGCTTTCTGAATTAGCGTTACCCTCCTTTTTTGCAGAATCAAATAATTCTGTAACAGATAACCGGAATTCTATAACACCAGTCTGTTAACAAGCTTCTACATTTCCGGGGTCTTTCCACGGAGAAATTTCATCTGTATTTCCCGAACCGCAACGATTTTTGCGCTAATTCAATATTGTCATGCTTAATAAAACCATACGTTTTTTTCTTGAAAACAAACTCATTGCCGTACTCCTGCTGCTTACAATGACAGCCTGGGGTCTTGCCGTAGCGCCCTTCTCGTGGGATATCGACTTCCTTCCCAGAGATCCGGTGGCCGTCGACGCCATCCCCAACCTGGGACAAAACCAGCAGATCGTCTATACCCGGTGGATGGGACGCTCCCCGCAGGATGTGGAAGACCAGATCACCTATCCGCTGACCACCCAGCTGCTGACGGTGCCGGGGGTCAAGACCGTACGCAGTACTTCCATCATCGGCATGTCGAGCATCTTTGTGATTTTTGAAGAAGATGTCGACTTCTACTGGAGTCGGTCGCGTATTCTGGAAAAGCTCAATTCTCTTTCCTCAGGCACCCTTCCCGAAGGCGTACAACCTGCCCTGGGACCGGACGCAACCGGCCTGGGACAGATCTTCTGGTATACACTGGAAGGCCGTGATCAAGACGGGAATCCCGCAGGCGGCTGGGACCTGCAGGAGCTTCGCAGCATTCAGGACTTTTATGTAGGATACGGTCTGTCCGCCGCCGAGGGGGTCGCCGAAGTAGCGCCCATCGGAGGGTATGTCAATGAGTACCAGGTGGATGTGGATCCCGAGGCGATGCAGGAGTACGGCATCAGCATGAACGAAGTCTTCAGCGCCGTACGCGGAAGCAATGCCGAAGTGGGTGCCCGTACTATTGAAATGAACCGGGTGGAATACCTGGTGCGCGGCCTAGGCTACATCAAGAATCTGGAAGACCTCGAGCAAGCCGTCGTCAAGGTTGTGGACAACACCCCCGTAACAATCGGAAATATAGCGCATGTCAGCCGGGGACCCGCCCTGCGCCGGGGCGCCCTGGACAAGGCAGGCGCCGAGGCGGTGGGCGCCGTAGTCGTGGCCCGCGAAGGCGCCAACCCTATGGAAGTAGTGGAAAATGTCAACGCCAAGATCCGGGAACTGTCAGCCGGGCTACCCAGCAAGACGCTCGATGACGGTACTGTTTCCAAAGTGACGATTGTCCCCTTCTACGACCGCGGTGAACTCATCCAGGAGACCCTCGGCACCCTCGAAGAGGCGCTGACGCTGGAGACGCTCATCACCATCATTGTGATCGTGGTGATGGTGCTCAACCTGCGGACCTCCTTCCTGATTTCCGGCATGCTTCCGGTAGCCGTACTGATGACCTTCATCGCCATGAAGCTGGCGGGAGTAGACGCCAATATCGTCTCCCTCTCCGGTATTGCCATTGCCATCGGTACGATCGTGGATATGGGAATCGTACTATCGGAAAATATGCTGCAGCATATGGAGCGGGCCGATGACGACGAACCCTTGCTGGAAGTCATATTCCGCGCTTCCAGCGAGGTGGCCCACGCCATCATCACCGCCATCACTACGACGATCGTGAGTTTCCTGCCGGTATTTACCATGGTGGCGGCCGAAGGCAAGCTGTTCAAGCCGCTGGCATTCACCAAAACCTTTGCACTGGTGGCTTCCATCATCATCGTGATTTCGCTGATCCCGCCATTCGCTCACTGGTTCTTCTCCGTTAAAATAAACAAACGCCCCCTCAAGCTGGCATGGAACAGCCTGCTGGTTGCCGGCGGACTCCTCATCGCCATTGCCTACATGCCATGGGCCGGGCTGGTTCTGATGGCATTCGGCCTGCTGAACGGAGGCGCCCTTTTTATAGACGAGAAATACCATGACTGGCTTCCGGCCTCCAATATGGCCCTCATCGTGCTTGCCGTCACCTGGCTGCTTACGCGAACGTGGCTGCCGCTGGGTCCGGGTGTAGCCTTCCTGTGGAATTTTGTGACGGTGGCGCTGCTGCTGGCCGTCATCATGGGCAGCTTCTGGCTGGTCATCTACTATTACCGGCCCATTCTGGACTGGTGCCTCAATCACAAGGCGCTTTTCCTCTCCATACCTACGACCCTCTCGGTGATAGCGTTGGTCATCTGGCTGGGCTTTACAAGTGTATTCGGTTTTATTGCTACAGGTTTTGATGCGGTCGGCCTCAACATCCGCACCACCGCTCCCTGGCAAGCCGCGCAGTCGGCCTTCCCTGGCCTGGGTGAGGAGTTTATGCCCCCGCTGGATGAAGGCTCCTTCTTGCTGATGCCTACTACCATGCCCCATGCAGGCATGGAAGAGACGTTGGACATCATGCAGAAAATCGATATGCGGGTCTCATCCATACCGGAAGTAAAAAGTGTTGTAGGCAAGATGGGGCGTACCGAATCGGCCCTCGACCCCGCTCCCATCTCGATGTATGAAAACCTTATCACCTATAAAACGGAGTACAAGACCGACGAGAGCGGGCATCGTATCCGTTTCAGGACCGATGGGGATGGGAACTTCATACGCGACGGTCAAGGCGAACTCATTCCCGATGCCGGCGGTAAGTATTTCCGGCAGTGGCGGGACGAGATCGAGTCGCCCGATGATATCTGGAACGAGATCGTCCGGGCGGCAGACATACCGGGCCTAACCTCCGCCCCCAAACTGCAACCCATCCAGACACGGCAGATTATGCTGCAGTCGGGTATGCGCGCGCCGATGGGGATCAAAGTGAAAGGTCCCGACCTGCAGACCATTGAGGATTTCGGCCTGCAACTGGAAGAACTGCTGCAGCAGGTACCGGGCATCAAACCATCTTCGGTCTTCGCCGATCGCATCGTAGGCAAACCCTACCTCGAAATCGACGTGGATCGCAACAGGATTGCCCGCTACGGCATCTCCATGCAGCAGATGCAGCACTTTATCGAAGTGGCGCTGGGCGGCATCACCCTCACCAAGACGGTAGAAGGGCGCGAGCGCTATCCGGTACGTGTGCGATATGCCCGCGAGCAGCGTGACGACCCCGAGAAGATCAGGCGCATGCTGGTTCCTACCGGCACCGGTACCCAGGTTCCGCTGGAACAGCTGGCCGAGATACGCTACCGCCAGGGCCCGCAGGCGATTAAAAGCGAAGATACCTTCCTTACCGGCTATGTCATCTTTGACCGGATGGACGGAATAGCCGAAGTGGAGGCCGTTCAGAACGCGCAAAATTTTCTTCAGCAAAAGATAGAATCCGGAGAACTCACTGTACCGTCGGGAGTAAGCTATGAATTCGCCGGCAGCTATGAGAACCAGGTACGTGCCGCCAAACGGCTGGCGGTAATCCTGCCCGTAGCCCTGATGCTCATTTTCCTGATCATCTACTTCCAGTTCCGGTCGGTGGCCACCACCAGCATGATCTTCAGCAGCATCTTTGTGGCCTGGGCCGGCGGATTTATCCTCCTCTGGCTCTACGGACAGCCCTGGTTCATGGACTTCAGTCTTTTCGGGACCAATATGCGTGAGCTTTTCCAGATGGGCACCGTGAACCTGAGTATTGCCGTGTGGGTGGGCTTTATCGCCCTCTTCGGTATCGCCGCCGAGGGTGGAGTGGTGATGGCCACCTACCTCGACCAGGTATTCCACCGTGACGGCCCCGGTACGCTGCAGGAAATTAAAGAAGCCGTGCAGGAAGCGGCCGGTCGCCGTATCCGTCCCACCATGATGACCACCGCCACAACCATACTGGCGCTGATCCCGGTTCTGACTTCCACCGGCCGCGGCGCCGACATTATGGTACCCATGGCGATTCCCAGTGTGGGCGGAATGTTCCTGCAGATCATCACGCTCTTTGTCGTACCCGTGCTCTACGCCATGTGGAAAGAGTGGCAACTGAAAAGCCGCATCAAAGCGGAGGAGACAACGAATGTTAACTGACAAATCAACCATATCAATGAAATCACTATCTCCATTTATCCTTGTGCTCTTGCTTGCTCTTTTCCCGGAGCCGGGTAAAGCACAACAGGCCGATACTGCCGGTTCCAAAACCGGTATAGAAGCTTACCTGCAGCAGGCCGCTATGAATAATCCCGAATTGAAAGCTCAATACCGGCAATACCTTGCCTCCCTGAAACAGGTGCCGCAGGTTAATACCCTGCCCGACCCGGAGCTCTCTTTCGGCTACTTCATCAATCCCATAGAAACGAGAGTGGGGCCGCAGCAAGCCCGTTTCGGCATCACCCAGATGTTTCCATGGTTCGGCACCCTTGGAAACCGGGGTGAAGCTGCCGCGCAGATGGCCAAAGCAAAATTTGAGGTTTTCCAGGAAGCACGAAACAGCCTCTTTTACAGGGTGCAGCAGAGCTGGTACCGGATCTACAGTATCGAGCAATCTATCCGGATCCTGCAGGAAAACATCGACATCCTGGAAACCTTTGAGGCGCTTGCTACACGGCGCTACGAGACGGGCCAGGTAGGACAGGTTGACGTGCTGCGTGTGCAGATCGAGAAAGAGGATCTCAACATCCGCCTGGAATTGATGAAGGATAACCGGAAGGTCGCTTTGCAGCAGTTTAACGAACTGCTCAACCGCAAAGCAGGAACAGAGCTTTCTCTGCCGGATACACTGTCCGCCAAGAGCCTGGCCTTCTCCGGACAGCAGCTGGAGCAAGCCGTGTTGCAACAGAACCCGATGATCACCCGCCTCGATTACGAAGCGGCATCCGCCCGCGAGTCGGTGGAAGCCGCCCGCAAAGACGGCCTCCCGAAATTCGGCCTTGGCCTCGACTACGTAGTCACCGGAGAGCGTAATATGGCAATGCCCGACAACGGCCAAGACGCTATCATGGCCCGGGCCGGCATCCAGATACCGCTTTACCGCAAAAAGTACCGGGCTAAAGAACAGCAGGCCCGTATCGAGCTTCAGTCGGTCTATGACCGGCAGGATGCAACCCGCAACCGGCTGCTGAGCCGGCTGGAAGAAGCCCTGCGCGACTATCACGATGCCGGAAGAAGGGTAGCGATCTACAAGGAAGTACAAATACAGAGAAGCCGCCAGGCCATCGACATCATGTCGGAAGAATACGCAACCTCTTCCGCTGACTTCGAAGAATTGCTGCGGTTGCAGCGCAAACTGCTTGACTATGAACTGTCGCGCGAACAGGCGCTGGCCGAGCAGCATACCGCCGCAGCCTATATCGACTACCTTTACGGCAAATACAATATTCAACCGGACGACATTAATTAATAGTCGTGAGTCATGAGTCTTGAGTCGTGAGAAATAAAAGCTCGCGACAAAAACTCATGACTCACGACTCAAAACTCAAGACTAAACAGTTATGAAAACACGATTCGACATCAGACAAATTGGTAAAGCAACCGGTATTCTTCTAACCGGACTCCTGCTGGGCTGGCTCTTCTTCGGAGGATCTGCCGGCGTACAGGATCATGTGCAGGAAGCCCACACTGACGAACAGGGCAACATCGTCTATACCTGCAGCATGCATCCCAATGTGCGACAATCCGAACCGGGCAACTGCCCTATTTGTGGCATGGAGCTTATTCCAGTGAACAGCACATCCACCGACAGTAATGAAGAAGACCCCTACACGCTCACCATGACCAATGCAGCTATGAAGCTGGCTGAGGTGCAGACCTCCAGGGTAATAAAAGATGTTGCCGTGAACACTATTCGCATGCCTGGAAAAGTGGTCGTGGATGAGCGCAGGATCTCCAGCGTGACCGCACATTTCCCGGGCAGAATCAAACAGCTCTATGTCGACTTTACCGGAGAACGGGTAGAGAAAGGAGAACGGCTCGCTTCCATATATTCACCTCAACTTCTTACGGCCCAGCGAGAACTGCTGGAGACGAAAAAAAACAAGGAGCAAAATCCGGCTCTCTACCAGGCGACCCGGCGAAAGCTGAGGCTTTGGGAACTTCCCGAAGAAGAGATTGACCAGATTGAAAACAGCGGCGAAGTGATGACCGATATAGATATCGCTTCACCGGTTGAGGGATATGTGCTGAACCGGAATATCTCTGAACAAGATCATGTGATGGAAGGGACAGTGATGTATAAAATTGCCAACCTTTCCAAAGTATGGGTGGTATTCAACGCTTATGAAAGTGACCTGGCCGGGCTCGATCAGGGCGATCTTATCTCTTTTACCGTTGCCGCTTATCCGGGGGAGACCTTCCAGGCGGAAATCACTTACATCGATCCCGTTCTTGATCCTCAGTCCCGAACGGCAAAAGTACGTGCCGAAGCAGAGAACAGCGATCGGCGACTCAAGCCCCAAATGCTGGCCGAGGGGGTTCTGTCATCGACTGTTGCCGGGGGGCGGGAACAGCTTCTGATCCCCCAATCGGCGGTACTGTGGACCGGCGAACGCTCCGTAGTCTATGTCAAAAAATCCGGCACCGACCGTCCCGTTTTTGAATTCCGGGAAGTGGTACTCGGTGCACGGGCCGGAGAATATTACGTTGTTAAGTCCGGTTTGGAAGCCGGTGAAGAGGTTGTAACCAACGGCACCTTCAAGATCGACAGCGCCGCCCAGCTGGCCGGCAAAGCCAGTATGATGAACCGTCAGCCCGACGGACGCAAGCCGGCCGTACACGATCACGGTTCCATGGAGCAAGACGCATCATCACAAAAGATGGATATGGAGACCGGGCAAAAAGAACAACAAAGACAACCCGAGCCGGCTGCCGCCGATACTGTACACCGGCATAACGAGCATCTTTCGTCACTAATCGACAGTTACCTGAAAATCAAGACTGCGCTGGTAAACGACAATTTTGAGGAGGCGAAAACTTATTTCAAAGACTTGCGTGAAGAAGTCATTCAGAACTCCGAAATGAACGAACATGAAGAGCATTCCGAAATGCATGATACGCATCACGGTGCCATGCTTGAAGCTATTCAGGCGGCTACCGAGGCCGGAACCATCGCCGAATTTCGCAGCGCTTTCATCAAAGTGTCCGACAACCTGATCATGGCCGTGGAAAACCAGGGTTATGATGGCGGAGAACTCTACCTCCAATATTGCCCCATGGCTGCCGGCGGCGAGGGCGCCTACTGGATCGGCGAAGATCAATCCATTGCCAACCCCTATATGGGTCAAAAGATGCCCCGTTGCGGCGAGACCAGGAAACAGCTGGAAAACGGATCCTGACCAACAAAATCCCAAAATTGTATAAGATTCAGCATGAATTGTGTAAGGGCGGGACAGGTTCAGCATGGTATTTTTGAGATGAACATTGGCTGAACCTGTTTTGGAGCAGGCTAATTTCAACGCAAACTGCTTTTTATGAACTTTTGACCCATAACCATCACGAAAGGCCTCCATATGAAGGAGACGACTCGCAACCATAAGCACCGGGATGGCCACCATCATGAGCACCACCCTGACCATGGCCAACAAAAGAACCATCAATCGGGCAAAGCCAACGGCCATGACCGGCACCATGGCCACATGACCGAAGACTTCCTGAAGCGCTTCTGGATTTCACTGGCCCTGACCATCCCTATCCTTGTCCTCTCGCCGATGATACAGGCCTTCCTCGGGCTTGGAGACTCGCTTCGCTTTTCAGGAGATACTTACATCTCCTTTGTGCTTTCCAGTATCGTCTTCTTCTACGGCGGATGGCCTTTTCTGAAAGGGCTGGTGGATGAACTCAGGCAGCGTCAGCCTGGCATGATGGCTCTGATCGGCATAGCTATTTCGGCTGCCTATTTATACAGCACACTAGTCGTTTTTGGAATAGAGGGACAGATCTTTTTCTGGGAGCTGGCCACCCTGGTAGATATCATGTTGATCGGGCATTATATCGAAATGAAGTCGGTCATGAGCGCTTCCCGTGCCCTGGAAGAGCTTGCCAAACTGATGCCTTCCGAAGCTCATATCTTGCAGGAAGACGGCACGACACGCGATATTCCCCTGGAAGAGCTTGAAAAAGGATTCCGGGTTCTGGTCAAACCGGGCGAGAAAATTCCGGCAGACGGCCTCGTAGTTGACGGAAAAAGCTCCGTCAACGAATCACTGATGACCGGGGAATCCAAACCCGTTTCCAAAAAGCAGGGCGACGAGGTAATCGGCGGCTCCATTAACGGGGAAGGCTCGCTGACAGTGGAAATAAACCGTACAGGCGAAGACTCCTTCCTTTCGCAGGTAATCAACCTGGTCCGCCAGGCACAGGAAAGCAAATCCCGCACGCAAGACTTGGCCAACCGGGCCGCTTTCTGGCTGACACTCATAGCACTGGGAGCCGGAGCGCTGACCTTCTTCGCATGGACCTTCTTTACCACCGAAGATTTAGTATTCGCACTGGAGCGCACCGTTACCGTCATGGTCATTGCATGTCCCCATGCTCTCGGCCTCGCCGTGCCCCTGGTTGTAGCCGTCTCTACCAGCCTTGCGGCTCAAAACGGCTTCCTGATTCGCAACCGTACCGCTTTTGAAGAGGCCCGCAAGCTGGGAGCCGTCATCTTTGACAAGACGGGCACCCTCACCCATGGAGAGTTCGGCGTCACCGATACAATTACTTTCAACGGTTTTGACGATAAAGACCGGCTCCTGAAACTTGCTGCTTCGCTGGAACAAAACTCCGAACACCCCATCGCACGTGGTATCGTTAAGTCCGTTGACGGCCTGATGAAGGTCGAAGATTTCAACTCCATTACCGGCAAAGGCATAGAAGGCCGAGTGAATGGCAGGCAGGTAAAAGTGGTAAGTCCAGGCTACCTGCGGGAGAACGATATCCCGCTGCCCGACAAGCGGTATGAAGAGCTTTCCGGCCAGGGCAAAACCGTCGTCTTTATACTGATCGACGACCAGCTACAGGGAGCCATCGCCCTGGGCGACAGCATCAGGGAAGATTCGAAAAAAGCTATACAGGCCCTCCATGATATGGGTATACAGGCCATCATGCTGACCGGCGACAACCAGCAGACCGCCGCCTATGTGGCCAACGAGCTCGGACTGGATGACTACTTCGCCGAAGTACTTCCGGAAGAAAAAGCCGCAAAAATCAGAGAGGTACAGTCACGCGGCCTTAAAGTAGCCATGACCGGCGACGGCGTAAACGACGCCCCCGCCCTGGCACAGGCCGATGTGGGTATTGCCATCGGTGCCGGATCGGATGTGGCCGTAGAGACCGGCGATATTATCCTTACCCAAAGCAATCCCAAAGATGTGGCTTCACTGGTAGGCCTGGCCAAAGCTACCTACCGCAAGATGGTGCAAAACCTGTGGTGGGCTACAGGCTACAACGCCTTTGCCATACCGCTGGCCGCAGGAGTATTGTACACCTACGGTATCGTTCTGAGCCCGGCCCTGGGCGCCGTATTGATGTCGCTCAGTACCGTTATCGTGGCCGTCAATGCCCGTTTCCTTAAAATCGAACGGTAATCGATGCGCCTGTTTTTAATAAAAGTAAATTTGGTAACAGAAAATCAGATGCCAACAAGCACGAATTAAATATAATCTATGCCCACAGTCAACGTAACCAAAGCCTCCGGAGAGCCGGAAGTAGAAACAGGAACTGCTTCAAAACGGTATCGTATTTTGCGACATGAGCCAGTGAATCAAGACAAACGTTATTTTTGAACAGCCAACCAAACCCAATTAAACCGCTAAAACCATGACGGACTTTCTGCAACTGTACGGCGAATCCGCAAAAACCGCCCTGGGCTTTTTCTGGAAATCGGGTTGGGCTTTCATACTTGGTTATTTTGTAAGCGGTATGATACAGGCCTTTGTGCCTAAAAAGGAGCTCACCAAATATATGGGTGAGGCGGACTTTAAAAGCGTCTCGCTCTCTACCTTCTTCGGAGCGGCCTCTTCTTCCTGCTCGTTTGCCGCACTGGCCGCCGCCCGTTCGCTGGTAAAGAAAGGCGCGCACTTTGTGGCCGCCGTAGCCTTTATGTTCGCTTCCACCAACCTGGTAATCGAGCTGGGCATCCTGATCCTTATTTTCCTGGGATGGCAATTTCTGGCGGCTGAAATCATCGGTGGGCTGGTCCTCATCGCTATAAGCAGCCTGCTTATCAAATGGACCTATCCCGAAAGATGGCTGCAAGCCGCCCGCGAAAAGGTGGAAGGGGAAGACGACGGGCTTACTGAAGATTTTGACTGGAAAGAACGCATCCGCAGCAAGGAAGGTTGGCAACTGGTCGGACATAAATTTGTCAACGACTGGAAGATGGCCTGGGAAGATATCCTGATCGGCTTCACCATTGCCGGTTTTGTTGCTGTACTGGTACCTGAATCATTCTGGACCACCCTTTTCTTGGCCGACGCCCAGCATCTGCCCGGCTGGTTCGTAAGCCTGGAAAATGCATTGGTAGCTCCCTTTGTAGCCGCGGCTACTTTTATCGGCTCCATGGGCAACATCCCCCTGGCTACCGTACTCAACGAGAACGGGGTACTCTTTGCCGGCATCATGGGCTTTATCTACTCCGACCTCATGGTCCCTCCGCTGGTGCATATCAACGCCAAATATTATGGCTGGCGGGTAGCGCTGTATATCGCAGGGGTAATGTTTGTGAGTATTGTCCTGACCGCCTTGATTCTGAACGGCCTGTTTTCATTTTTTGGCATTGTGCCGGAAAGCCAAAGAGCCATTGCTGATATCACGCAGTTCAAGATCGATTATACCTTGTGGATGAACCTGGTGTTTGTCTGGATTGCCGGCTGGCTTGTATGGCAGCACAAAAGATACCTGATCCAGCACGGCATGAAAATGATGGATATGGAAAGCGGCGGAAAAATTAAGAAGTTGGCTGTGATAACATTTATCCTTATCAACCTCTTTGGTCTGATCGCTTACTTTTACCTGCAAATTAAATAACCCTGACACAACACACGCTTTATTATGGAACTGATACCCGACTGGGCACCCAACATGCACCCGATGATCGTACACTTTCCGATCGCCATTCTGCTTCTGGCGGCTTTTATGGACTTGCTGGATTTCTTTCTGCCGGAAGGATGGTGGGATGAGCTCAAAACGACCCTGCTCTATGGCATCGGTGCGATATCGGTGCTGGCTACCTACATAACCGGCAACTGGGCGGCGGATAGTGTATTTCTGCCAGCCGGCGCACAGAGCGTGCTCAACGAGCATGCAGACTGGGGCTGGTGGACCCTCTGGTTTTTCGGGATCTATCTACTCTTGCGTATCGGCCTGCACTGGTACCGGGCAATGGACCGGAAGGCGATTCGTATTGTCGCATTCATAACGGTGCTGCCTGGCCTGTTTATGCTGTATCAAACCGGAGATCACGGCGCAGAGATGGTATTCGGTTATGGAGCCGGTACCGGACAGCTGCTGGAGCAGGAGGCGTCCTCTCCGGCAGCATCCGACAGCCTTGCTGCCGTAGCTGAAACCACTTTCAGCATGCAGGAAAACGGCAACTGGTCTTGGCCGATGGGTCCCAATGCCGTCAGCGCCCTGCTTGAACAGTTCCACTGGCTGCAAGGGACACCACAGCAACTGCAGCCTTCCGTCATGCAAAGTGACGGCAACTACCTGATGAAGTTCAGCGGCGATTCGCTGAATAACTTCTTCACCGGCCACCGCTCCATGCAAAACGTGCAGGTCGATTACTACCTGGACCTCTCCGGCTTTGACGGCGAAGTGGAACTGGTGCACCATGTGCAGGATGCCGGCAATTATGATTTTGTCACGCTCACTTCCGGCGGCACCATCCGGCAGGGAAGAGTTAGGCAGGGAGAGCGGGACATTTTTGCCGAAGCAACCTATTCGCATACCGGAATGCTTTTTGTCCGGGTGGTAGGAAACGGGACTCATTTCCGTGGCTATATCAATGAGGAGATGGTCGTGCACGGGCACGGAGATGCGGCTGAGGCCGGCGGTGTGGGACTGAAGCTGAACGGCAGCGGGAGTCTCCTGATCGACAGCATCCAGTTCACCCGACTTTAACCTTTGGCCAACTGATATGCAGCATACATTTTCGTACGGAGCCATCTTCAGCCTGATATTGATAACGGCACTTTTCCAGGCCTGCAGTCCGGAGAAGGAGTCCAAACCCACTCCGACTATCGAGGGGCGGTGGTTTACCCAATCGCAATACGAAATGGGTGGAAAAGTATATTCCGACAACTGCGCCCGCTGCCACGGGGAATATGGGCAAGGCATCGTAGATGACTGGAGACAACCGAATCCTGACGGCTCCTTCCCGCCCCCTCCCCTGAACGGTACTGCCCACACCTGGCACCACCCCTTCGACATACTTCTCAAGACAATTAATGAAGGCGGGATCCCTTTGGGCGGGACCATGCCCGCCTTTGCCGACAGCCTGAGCCGGGAAGAAAAGGTGGCGACTATTGCTTATTTTCAAAGTCTGTGGAGCGATGACGTGTATAATCGCTGGGAAAAGATGAATGCGGACCAGTAAAAATTTAACTAACTCCTAACCAAACTGTTTTACTTATGAAGTCAATTAAACTCTTGTTTCTGATGCTTATGATACCGGCCCTTTCCGCCGCACAGCCTGCCGATAACTCCGCATTGGATAACGAACAGCTCAAAGCGAATCGGGACGAAGCTGTACAGGTACTGAACGATTTCCGTACAGCTATTATCAATAACGACTCGGAATCTGCTTCGAACCTGCTCACCGATGACGCACGAATATTGGAGAGCGGCGGTATCGAAACCAAAGAGGAGTACCTCTCGCATCACTTTCATTCCGACGGGAAATTTCTGAGCGCCATGGAACGGCATCAGATGTCCCAAAAGGTGACTTCTGACGGAAATACGGCCTGGATATCCACTGTCACCCATATGAGCGGGACCTATAATGAACGAAACATCGATATCAGCTCTGCGGAACTGGCCGTAGTGGTAAAAACGGAAGAGGGGTGGAAGATCTCTGCCGTGCACTGGTCATCCAGAAGCAATAACTGAAAAATCAGCTATTTATACTTGACTCTCGACCATGGTACAGGCCTTATATTATCTATGAATCATTATCGTTAATAAAACGGAGGAATAGATATGCCATTAAGAAAAGGAGAAGTTTACCAGTGTCCCGACCAAAGCTGCGGTTGTGAGCTTACCGTAACCAAAGGGGCTCCGAGCGATTGCAAAGGAGATCAAAACCCTACATGCTGCTGCGGGAAAACCATGGTTAAAAAGTAACTTGTTTTTGCAGGCCTTCTCTTTTTAAAGGAAGGGGCCTGCACAAAAAAGGTATTGCCATGAAACAGGATATGAAAGATAAATACGAGGGTGTTACCACCTTCAAGACAGGCGAGGTAGCAAACCGTGCCGGTGTCAATAAAGAGACAATACGCTACTACGAAAAGCGCGGCTTGATCCCCGAAGCCGACCGGCGCCGATCCGGCTACCGTATCTTTACCCGTCGCCACATAGACCAGATAAAATTCATTAAGCGCAGCCAGGAGCTCGGCTTTACCCTGTCCGAGATCGATGAATTACTGAGCCTTCGGCTTGACGAAAACTCTTCTTGCGAGAAGGTACGAAACAAAGCTCAATCCAAACTTGAAGATGTCAGCCAAAAAATCAACGATCTAGACCACATTCGTATGGTACTTTCGGAACTCATTGAAGATTGCCAAGCCGGCGGCACCACCGGAGAATGCGTCATCCTGAATGCGCTGGAAGGAGAAAACAATGACAACCGTTAAAACCAAAGCAACACTCTGTTGCCCGCACTGCGGAAACGAAACAACCGCATCTATGCCCTTGAACTCCTGCCAGTACTTCTGGGAATGCCCGCATTGCGAAAGGGTGTTAAAACCCAAAAAGGGTGATTGTTGCGTCTTTTGTTCTTATGGAGACACCGACTGTCCCCCCAAACAAAAAGGGGAATGTTGCTAGATGGATAAAAAAGAAGTTGAAATAACGGTCAAAGGCATGGATTGTGCCGGCTGCGTGCGAAGCGTGCAGACCGCCCTGGAAAAGCTGGATGGGGTCGACTCGGCCGAAGTCTTGCTTGCTTCCGAAAAAGCGACCATCCATTCCAAAAGCGGACTTCCTGAACCGTCAGATATAAGGAAAGCGATAGAAGACCTGGGTTACCGGGTGATTGATGACGAAGGCAGCCAGGATTCGGCCAAAGGAGAAGACATGGCCAACAAGTCATTCCGGCTGTTCGGTTTTGTCTTTGGTGCCATACTCCTGGTTGTCGTAGCAGGAGAATGGCTGGGCTTGTTCCAGACTGTTACCGAATACATCCCCTTCTGGGTTGGCAGCCTTATTGTGCTTGCTATCGGCTATCCGGTTTTCCGCCAAGTGGTAAAAGCCGCCCTTAAAAAGCAGGTCACTCCTCATGCGCTAATGGCCCTTGGTGCCGCCGCTGCTCTCGCAGCCGGGGAGTGGGTAACGGCTGCCATCGTGGTATTCTTTATGCGCACCGGAGATTTTATTGAAGGCTATACCACCGACAAAGCCCGCGATTCGGTGCGCAGGCTTACCGATCTGGCGCCGCAAAAGGCAACGGTGATCCGGGACGGCTCCGAACAGGAGATACCTATCGGAGAGGTAGCGAAAGGAGACTGCATAGTCGTGCGGCCGGGCGGACGAATTCCCGTCGACGGTACCGTGCTGGAAGGACATGCTACGGTTAACCAAGCTGCCATCACCGGCGAGTCTATGCCGGTGGATGTCTCGGAAGGCTCGCGGGTCTATGCTTCAACCATTGCGGAAGGCGGAAGACTGCTGCTCCGCGCCGAAGCCGTCGGTAATGACTCTACTTTTGGAAAAATTATCAGTATGGTTGAAGAGGCCGAAGCCCATAAAGGGGAAGTGCAGCGTTTTGCCGATAAATTCTCAGCCTGGTACCTGCCTGTCGTCGCCGGCGTGGCACTACTGACCTATCTGATGAGCGGCGACATTATGGCTACGGTCGCCGTAATGGTGGTAGCCTGCGCCTGTGCCTTTGCGCTGGCTACGCCCGTTGCCCTGCTGGCCTCGGTCGGCTCCAACGCACGGCGAGGAATCCTCATTAAAGGAGGAAAATACCTGGAAGCGCTGGCAAGGGCCGACGTGCTGCTTATCGACAAGACAGGCACACTGACATTCGGCCGACCGGAAATTTCCGACATCTTACCGCTTAACGGCTGCTCTGCCGGCGAGCTGCTCATCCAAGCGGCCAGCGTCGAACAGTATTCGGGGCACCCGCTCGCTAAAGCGGTGGTGGAAGCCGCCAAACAGCGCCATCTGGCTCTCACAAAACCGGACCGTTTCGAAGAGCTGCCCGGCAAAGGTGTCAAAGCGCTTATAGGAAATAAAACCGTAATTGTCGCCAATGAGCGGTCGGTCGATATGAAAGAATCGGCACGGCGGCAGATCGACTCCCTGAAAAGAGAGGGCAAAACCGTGATGACCGTCCAGTCCGACGGAAAGCTCGTGGGACTGCTGGCCGCCAAAGATACCGAGAGAGCCGAAGCGGGAGAAGCCCTGGACCGCATACGTGCCCTGGGCATCGACCGAATCGAACTGCTTACCGGAGACAATACGGAGACCGCCCGCGAACTGGCCGGAAAGCTAGGGATTGATTTCCAGGCAGAGTTGCTGCCAGAGAACAAGATCGAGATTGCCAAAAAGTACCAGTCGGCCGGGCATACCGTAGTCATGGTAGGTGACGGTATCAATGACGCACCCGCCTTGGCGCAAGCCGACGTTGGTGTAGCCATGGGCACGACCGGTACCGACGTGGCCATAGAAACGGCCGATATTACATTAATGCGAGACGACTGGACGCTTATGGCCGACTTACTGGAGTCGTCACGTAAAACCATGAAGGTTATCAAGTGGAATTTCGGTTTTACCACCGCTTATAATATCGCCGGACTGTCTCTCGCAGCTTTCGGCTATCTGCCGCCTATACTGGCCGCGGCAGCCCAGTCCCTTCCCGACCTGGGTATCATGGCAAACTCCTCGCGGTTGCTGAAACAGTAATGCCTATTCACGGGAATGGACCAAAAAGCAAAATAGATTCCCAAAAACACATTATCTTTACACTCAATTTTTAGTTTTACACCTTATGAAACCAATGAAAAAATTGTTAATTGTTTTAGTTGCCGGACTGCTTACGGCGGCATGTTCCCAAAACAAATCAGATAACAGCAGCGGGAATGCCGAAACAATCAGCGTCACCATGTACAAGAACGAAGGTTGCCAGTGCTGCACCAAATGGGCCGAGCACCTGGATGCCAACGGCTATGAAGTAGAAGAAAAGCCGGTGGATAACCTCTACGCTTTCAAATTCAATTACAAGGTGCCCAATGACCTGCACTCCTGTCACACAGCCGTTATTGACGGCTATGTTGTTGAAGGCCACGTGCCGGTCGAAGATATCAACCGCCTGCTGGAAGAGCGGCCCGACGCCAAAGGACTGGCTGTACCCGGTATGCCGATCGGCTCTCCCGGGATGGAGAACCCCAGCTACCCCGACCAGCCCTACGATGTATTGCTGTTCCAGGAAAACGGCACGCGTTCGGTCTACTCCAGTCACGGCGGTGACAAGTAAACTGTTAAAATGACTTCCAAAAACAGGATCAAATATCTCTTCATTGTGGTCATAATTGCAGTGGCGGGCTTTGCCTTGGCCGACGCCCTGGGCTTTTTCAACCCCAAGCCCTATACGGCCGTATCGCACGGCTCGCACTTCCACTATGTGCCTGAAGATCGCGATCCGAATGTAGGCATCGATAAATTTCCTCAGGAGGAGCCGGGGCCCGACGAGATGATCACGCCGACCGGACAGATTGTAAAAAAGTCAGAGTGGGAAAAGCAATAAGGTCGAAGCCAGAGCCAGAATCAATGAAAAAACTGATCACCATAGCTTTTGCCGGATCAATTCTTCTGCTAGCCGGCTGTTCATCCGACAAACAGGGAGAAGGAGACTCCGACATGCAGATGGCTTCGGAGCCGCTTGAAAAGATTGATCCCTATTCCGCACCCCTCTATCCCTCCAAAAAGAAAGCCCCGGCCCGCGACTTTGAAGTGACGCTCACCAATGGCGAAAGCTTCCGCCTTTCCGACCAGGAGGGCAAAGTAGTAATCATGAATATCTGGGCCACCTGGTGCTCGCCCTGCCACGACGAGATCCCCGATTTTGTAGACCTTTACAGCGAATACCGTAATGAAGGCCTCACCATCCTGGGCGTATCCATCGACGAGCAGGGGCGGTCGGTCGTGATTCCTTTCATGGAGAGATATAACGTCAACTTTCCCATTGTTATCGACGACGGCACGGTCATGGACAAATACGGTCCCACGATGGGGGTACCCACCAGTTACATCATAGACAAAGCCGGCAACCTCCGGTACTTTGCGGTAGGTCCTCTCACTAAAAAAGAGCTCAAGCCCAAGATCGAGCGCCTGCTCGCCGAGAACCCTTCCGGAAGCTGAGTTTTCCAGCGTGCCTCATTTCATTTTGAAGATTGCCGAATTTATGGTAGGATTGGTTTCGAGTCGAAAACCCAATTTCCATTATTGTCATCCTGAACTTGTTTCAGGATCTCGACAGCTGTCGGGGCGGGATGGCAAAATACTAATACAAATATGGACTGGATTGTAATACTCCCTCCCGTACTGGCTATCGCCGTTGCCGTCTGGAGGAAAGAAGTTATTATCGCGCTGATCCTGGCAATCTTCTTTTCGGAAGTGATCATTGCCGGCTGGGACCCGGCCTCCGGATTCACCGGCGCCATTGACCGTATCGTTGCCGTCTTCGAAAGCCCCGGCAATACGCGTATTCTTCTTTTCAGTCTTATTGTCGGAGCCCTAATCGAATATATCCAGGTATCGGGGGGAGTGAGTGCATGCGTGAAAAAACTCACATCCATGGGCCTCACCAAAACGCCGCGACAGGTCGGCCTGCTCACCACCTTTACGGGACTTGTTATTTTTATCGAGACCAACCTCAGCATACTGACTGCCGGCATTCTCTCGCGCGGACTTTTTGACAAGTTCAAGATGAGCCGTGAGCGGCTGGCTTATATTATCGACTCCACCTGTGCGCCGGTGGCTGTGCTCGTGCTGCTCAACGGTTGGGGCGCCTACCTGCTGGGCCTTATTTCCAACTATGAGCTCAGCGAACCGGTCTATACCCTGGCACTGACCATTCCGCTCAACTTCTATGCCGTGCTCACCGTCGCCCTGGTATTCTATACTGTCATCACCGGCAAAGTGCACGGCACCATGAAAACCGCAGAAACATTTCAGACCGAATCGGATCTGGACGATCCACAGCCGCCCACCAAGGCGCGCTACATGCTGGTCCCGCTTGGCGTAATGACCTTCGGCATCGTCTTTTTTCTCTGGCTGACCGGCGACGGCAACATCATGCAGGGCTCCGGTTCCACTTCCGTGCTCTGGGCGACTGTGCTGGCCGTGGCCGTAGCCTACCTGATGCTTCTCGGCGAGCGTCAGTTCTCACATAAAGAACTCGTCGACATCTCTTTTGACGGCATGAGCAATCTTTTGCCGCTGGTCAGTATCGTCTTGCTTTCACTGGCCTTAGGCGCCAGCCTGCAAGCGCTTGGTACCGGTGAGTTCATCGCCTCCATGATCGGCCGCTTTTTGCCTGCCGTGACCATTGCGCCGCTTATCTTCGTGGCGGCAGGTGTAATCGCTTTTACGACCGGTACCTCCTGGGGCACCTTCGCCATCATGGTACCCATCGGTCTGCCACTGGCGTTGAGCATGGGCATCAACCCGGCGCTGGTGCTTTCGGCACTGATCGGCGGCGGTATTTTCGGCGACCACTGCTCGCCCATCTCCGACACCACCATCATCTCTTCACTGGCCGCCGGCTGCGACCACTACGACCATGTGCGCACACAACTACCCTATGCACTCACTACGGGTGGAGCTACTGTACTGCTCTATCTGCTGGCCGGATTCTGGTTGTAACCAGTTTATCATCTGGTGGGACCGTGAACAGCGCAAGAAAAAACGACGAACAAAACCTACTGTAAAGCGAACCCCTTTCCCAAAGAGGAGAGCACGAAAAAGAGAGCCTGTAGCTTCTTAAACCCCTTTCCTGATAATCAGGCCCCATTGGGGCAAGAATTTTTAGCCTTGGCTAATTTATATTTATGCCTTATATTCAATTTAGCTTTGACTAAAAATTTATTATTCAATGATTAAACATTTAGCCTCTATACTGTTTCTTTCGTTGCTGCCATTTCTCTGCCTTGCCCAGCCTTCAACGGGAATTATCAAAGGTACCGTTACTTCCGGAGGGGCCGTTCTGCCGGGTGTGAATGTCGGCCTACAGGGTTTGAACCTGGGCAGTCCCACCGACAAGAGCGGAAATTTTCTCATCCGGAACGTTCCCGCCGGAACTCATATGCTGCAGGCTTCCGCTGTGGGATACAAGAAGTTTGAAACCGAGGTGGAGGTCAAAAGCGGGGAGACCATAGAGCTGAAAATCGAGCTGAATGAATCGATGCTGGAACTGGACCAAGTGGTAGTTACTGGTACCATGAGAGAAACTTTCGTGAGAGATTCTCCGGTCAAGGTCAATGTGATCAACCACAGCCGCCTTCAACAGGGAAAAACAAGCTCCAACATCATGGACCTGGTAGGCAATATCAACGGTCTTTCCACTCAATTGAATTGCGGTGTCTGCGGCACCAATGCCATTCGTATCAACGGCGTCGAAGGGCCGAATACGGCCGTGCTTATTGACGGCATGCCTATCATGGGAGCCTTAGCCAGTGTTTATGGCCTTAACGGGATAAGCCCGTCCATTATCGATCAGGTAGAGGTAATCAAGGGCCCCCAGTCCACACTGTATGGAACCCAGGCGTTGGGCGGCGTGGTCAATATCATCACCAAAAATCCAGACAATACCCCCTCCTTCTCAGCCGACATTTATGGCCGAAGTACATCCAGGGAGGGTAGTATTAATGTAGCCGCCTCTCCCAAGATCGGCAGATTAAAAGGCTTCATAAGCGGCAACCTCAGCAGAAACGAACACTTTTTTGACAACAATAACGACGGCTTTAACGACCAGCCTAAACAGATGCGTATGGCATTATTCGGCAAGGGAGTCCTGGAAGGAAAGCGGGGCGAACAGCGATTGAGCTTTGCCGCCAAGTTCTACAATGAAGATCGCACCGGCGGAGTTCGCTCTTTTCGTGACGGCATGAGGGGATCCGACCAGGTATATGGCGAATCTATCTATACTCAACGTGCGGAATTGCTTACCGAATACCGGCCTGCCGGACTCAATGAGCAGCTTCGCATACAAACCGCCCTTACTTATCACGACCAAGACAGCTTCTACGGAACCGAACATTATGATGCCCTGCAGCATATTGCATACGGCCAGCTGAGCTGGGGGCAGCAACTCTCTGAAAAACTGAATCTGTTGACAGGAACAACCCTGCGTTACGAAACTTATGACGACAATACACCTGCAACTTCCGACGGCACTGATATTCAGTTCATTCCGGGCATATTCTCCCAGGCTGAGCTTACCGTCGGAAAGAAGCTGACACTGCTCGGAGGCCTCCGGCTTGACCATCATGCCAGCCACGGCATTGTCACGGCACCGAGATTTTCGGCCAAATACAGTCCAGGCGACCTGACTACTATCCGTGCCAATGCCGGTACCGGATTCCGTGTGGTCAACGTATTCACCGAAGACCATGCCGCACTTACCGGTTCGCGTGAAGTTGTATTTACGGAAGACCTCAAAGCCGAACAGTCGCGCAGCGTCACCGTCAGTTTGGAACAAATTATTCCTTTCGGCACCAACCCATTGATCTTAAGTATCGACGGTTTTTTCACCCGCTTTTCAAACAAAATTATTCCAGACTACGACCAGGACCCCAACCTCATAGTTTATGAGAACCTGGACGGTCATTCCGTGACCCGCGGTTTTTCCATCGCAGCCGACCAAAACTTTACTTCTTTCCCGCTCAGCTATAACGCCAGCTTTACGCTGATGGATGTATTCACAGAAGAAGACGGCAAGCGGGAAGCCATAACCTATGCGCCGGATTTTCTGGGCAATTTCGGATTCAGCTACCACATCCATGGCCCTGAATTAACGGTGGACTATGCGATGAACCTGGTTGGCCCAAAACGAATGCCGGATTATTATGTTGAAAATTTCGGGAGAGATCGCTGGTCACCAACCTATACGATGCACGATATAAAAATATCCCGAGAGTTCACCAATGTGAATGATGAGCGCGGCATTGGTATAGAAGCGTATTTCTCTGCCGAAAACATATTCGACTTCACTCAGAACAGCCCCCTTGTAGGCGCGGAGACTCCATTCAGCGACAATTTCGATACCATTTATACCTGGGGGCCTATCGTCGGAAGAACGTTTTCACTGGGCGCACGGCTTAACATTCGATAATCAACCATGGACAGGCACAGAAACCATACTCAATTTCGTGCAGCAAGCCGGATTATAATTACCCTCACGGTACTCTTTACAGTATCAATTTCGGCTCAGGCACAGCTTAAGGAGAGTGAAATGCAATGGCTCTCTTTTGAGGAAGCCGTTTCTATTGCCGAACAAACCGGGAAGCCGGTGTTTGTAGATATCTGGGCTCCCTGGTGCGGATGGTGCCGGAAGATGAAGAAAGAAGTCTATCCTGACCTTTCCCGGGAGCTGGCTTCCAACTATGTGCTGACACGGATTAATAGAGATGATAATCATACGAAACTGACATACCGGGGACAGCAACTCACTCCCCTGCGATTAGCTCAGAAGCTCCACGCTCAGACAGTTCCTGCTATGGTTCTCCTCTCATCGCGGGGAGACTACCTGCTACACATTACCGGCTATATGCAGGAAGAATCTCTTGAGCCCATTTTACACTATATTTCTACCGAGGCATACAAAAGCCAGTCGTTCGAAACATTCAGGAAAGAAAGAAGCTCTGACCGCTAAGGTTGGGGCAAGCCCGCTATATAAATGTGCTCCGCAACTTCATGGCCCACCACCTGCTCGTTCTCTTCCACATCAATGGTGATGGGTCCCTTGAAAGGGCCGACCTCTTTGATTTTCAGTTTCACGCCGGGCAGTACGCCGATCTTTTCAAGATAGCGCAGCAGTTCAGGGTCCTGGTTAGTTACGCGGCTGACCAGATATTGATTCCCCTCAACGGCGTTCACCAGGGCTTCGTCTTCCATTTCGGGCATGATGCCGTCTTTGGTGGGAATAGGATCGCCGTGCGGGTCGTGGGTGGGGTTGTCGAGCAATTCGGCAATCTTGTCTTCAAACTGTTCCGAGATGTGGTGCTCGAGCTTCTCCGCTTCGTCGTGTACTTCATCCCACGAATAGCCCATTACCTCCAGCAGGTACAGCTCAAGCAGCCGGTGGTGGCGTATGATCTCGAGAGCAATTTTCCTGCCGGAAGCCGTTAAATTGGCTCCTTTATAGGATTGATACTCCACCAAGCCCATCTTGGCGAGCCTCTTGATCATGTTGGTCGCCGAAGCGGAGGAGACATCCATTAATTCCGCAATACGGGTGGTGGTGGCGTTCTTCTCTTCCGTTTCCAGCTTATAGATTGTCTTCAGGTAATCTTCAACAGCCTGGCTTAAAACCATAGGTTCGTAAATTGGTTCTCAATAATTTAAGCGGAAGTAATATATTAAAAGCCGTTATCGATTACATCCTTTATTTGCCGGCACCGCTTTCTTCCAAATAATCCTTGAATTCAATGCGCTGATAGGCATCCGAGCCTATATACACCAGCAGTTGGTCAAAAATGTCGGCTGGCAGAAAGCCGGGCTGTCCCCCGATAATTTCGCCGTCCGGTTTCACAAAAAAGGTGGTAGGAGTGGAGCGGACGCGATAGCGATATCCGAATTGGCTTTCGGTCATTTTCTGTCCGTTGAATTCGATGGTTTTATCCGATTCGATATCTACCCGTACCGCATAATAGTATTTGTCGATGGTATCGATGACAGTCTGCTCCGGGAAGACCTCTTTATCCATTTTACGACAATAGGTACACCATTGTGCTTCAGCAAAAATCAGGACTTTCTTGTCATGCTGCCGGGCCAGATCCTGGGCTTGTTTCATCGATATCCACTCAATCGTCTGTCCGGACCGTTCTTCCCCGGGATCAACCGAAGCTGTCAGGAACAGTAGCGGAAAGAGAACAAAAATGATTGCTTTATTTCTTAAAACGTCTTGCATATAGGGTTTTATTTTTAATTTACCTCAACGGATGAGCTGTCGCCTTCAATACTTACCGCATCGCCGGCATGATCGTTGCTCAGCTTGATAACCATAACGGTCATGTCGTCGTGCTGTTTTGCAGAACCTATGAAATCGCGCACATTATCCGAAAGAAGAGATAAAATCTCGCTTGCCGGCTTTTTCCGTTCGTTTTTCAACAGGCTTATCAATTTCTTATTGCCGTAGAACTGGTGATTTTCGTTCAGTGCTTCCACAATCCCGTCGGTATAAAGTACCAACACATCATCATCGGTAAGGGTCAGCTCGATCTCTTTTATATTCCGGTCGAATGATTGGTCTTTGGTAAGGCCGATACCAAGACCCACCGGCTGCAGTTCTTCTATGTGCCCGCTCCCCCCTTTCAGGCGGATAATGGGATTATGCCCGGCGCGCGCAAAGGTAAAGGTCTTCCTTTTCAGGTCAATAATGCCGTACACCAGCGAAATGAAGGTCCCCTTTCGGGCATTATCGCAAAACAGCCGGTTGGCTTTAATAAGCAGTTCGGCAGGAGAATAGGTCTCCCTGCAGAGCGTATGCAGGATGCCCTTGGTAAAGGTCATATAGAAAGCCGCCTGTATGCCTTTGCCGCTTACGTCACCGATGGTGACCGCGATACGATGGTCGTCCAGCCGTATAAAATCGTAATAGTCACCGCCCGTCTCATAAGCCGGTTGACAGTGCGCGGCGATATCCAGACCCTTGATGTCGGGAGTCTGCTCAGGCAGGAACGACTGCTGGACCTGGCGCGCTATCTGCAGCTCCTGCTTGATGCGCTCTTCCTGCGCCAGCTCTTCTACATATTCCGGGATATATTTGGGTAGGACTTTCTCTTCTTTCCCTTTGAACACCGCTGTCACACCGGTGGTAAATACAAAAGCGAGAAAGACGAGGAATGTTACAAAAACATAGAGATCGGGCGATCCGGGAACCAGCCAACCTGAAGCTGTCCCTACCAGTCCCAGAAAAAACACATGCGATAGAAAAACCGTCAGAAAATCCCACCTTAGGTAGATGACCACCAGTGCCACGCCCAGTATCAAACCAAGCAAAAATTCGGGAAGCAGCGGGCCTATCGGAGTCTGCAGGGGTACAATAATGGCCGATGAAACCACCATAAACATGCCGGCTATCCATTTCTTTCCGAAACGTGCATAAGCCAGATTGCCTACCACCAAAAAAGCACCCAGCAGGAATGCGAAGCTGAACCAAGCCGATTTAAGGGTAATAAACAGCGGCGGCCAGCCTACATTCCCGTCAAGAAACGTCATATCGAATCCTATATACAGCTCGGGGAACAGATATAAAACCGACGTCCATAAACCTGCCAGGGCAAAAGCCAGGAATACCGAATGGACCATTACCAGTCCGAGAGGTTTATTGAAAAGCATGCCCTGCCTCAGGTAGTCGTAGGTGGCCAGCTTTTCCGCCCAGTGCTGGCGCGTGATGGAGTCGCTGATTGCAAAGAGTACAAAATAGGCCAGCGATGCAATCGCTCCGGCAATGCCCATCTGCACGAACAACAATATCGTCTCGATCCGCTCTTCCGAACCTCCGAAAAGCTCGATACTGTCGAGCGCATTCAGGAACATATAGACCGGCACCATCAATCCCATAATGACAGCGACCACCAGCGCCGACCTTGTATCAATGGCACGGGAACGTATCCGGAAAAAGAAGATGACAACGCCTGCCAGGCAGAAAAAGAATACCAGAACTACCCGCGATATCGCGCTGAATAGCCCCCATCCTTCATCCGGGTTAGCTCGGGGGTTATAACGCGGATTCATGCTTATCAGGCTTCCCGTGGGCGCGACCGTTACATCCAGCAGCAACTCCTGCTGCTTCACACCGCCCTCATGCCGAAAACGTACACTGGCAGCATTTACCGACTGTACCCGCTGGATGCGCACGGTATCGCGCATAAGAGCCGAAGCGTCCCAGCCGGAACGATCAAGATAATAGCGCGCCAGATTTTCGGCTTCGACCGATGTGTACCGGTAGGGCTGACCGTTTCGCAAGTGCTCCGAAACAACTTCAGCTCCCATGGCTTCCTCACCATTTTCCTGTTGAAGATCGAAATAGAGCAGACGCCCTAAAAGTGAATCGGAAAGCGTACCGAAGGGCGTTTCGGCGCCCTCCTCAATATTGAAAACTGCACCCAAAGCCTGCCGGTTTACCTGCCGCACCGGGAGTATCCCGTCCGGATTGCGAAGTTCCATAAAACGGCGCTTCTCGTCCAGCCTAAGGCTGATGTCCGATTCCGATTCGCCGGGAGGGCCTTCTCCCTCCGCTTCCACCTCTTCACTCTCATCCGTCTCAAAGGCATCTGTCTCCTTCTCAAACACCACGCTCCAATAAAATGGCTTGATATTCACTTCCGGGGCATCTTTCAACATACGGATGGCTTCCGTACGGCCCATCTTGTGCTGCAGGCTGTCCAGCAGGTTGTCATTGGCTTCAAAAGTGACTTCCGCGGTGTAACCGTCAGCCGAATAGCCAAAGTCGTTGAAGAGGTCCACCGCTTCCAGCTGAACCGTATCCTGATCAGGCAGCGGGGCTATGGCACTGCGGGGCTCGTGCGAGGGATAGGTAGCAAAAAAGATAACGGCTCCCACCAAAGCCAGCCCGAATAATATGGAGTCCCTGTAGGTGTTAATATACATCCCTTAAATGTTGAAGAATTCGAACGGAAGTCAAAATTGTTAAATGACAGCTAAAATATGCTAAATTGTAATGAGAATTGTTATGGCTATATGCTTGCATCCCTTTTTACTTATGCCTATTTAGCCCGACCCCTGAAACAAGCCTGATCATCCCCATGTGTCTTATCGTTTTTTCCTACAAACAACATCCCGACTACGAATTCATATTCGCTGCCAATCGCGATGAATTTTATGGCAGGCCTACGCGCAAAGCCAAATTCTGGGATGAACATCCTTCGGTACTTGCCGGTAAAGACCTGGAGGCAGGTGGTACCTGGATGGGGATCACCAAAGAGGGTTACTTTTCGGCTGTGACCAATTACCGGGATCCGGATATGGTTAAGGACAATCCCCCCAGCCGCGGACACCTTGTGCTGGATTACCTGAAAAAAGAGAAGGACCCGAAAGAGTACCTCGAGCAGGTTCATCAGAAAGCAGACGCCTACAGCGGCTTTAACCTGCTTACAGGGACCATCGACAAGCTGATGTACTATTCCAATCGTCAGAAAGACATCGCGCGACTGGAGCCGGGGCTGTACGGGCTGAGCAATCATCTGCTGGATACGCCCTGGCCTAAAGTGCGGCAAGCCAAAAGCGACCTGGACCGGCTGATTAATGAAGGTGAAGTTGAACCGTCAAAACTTTATTCCATTCTCACCAATGACCGGGTAGCCGACGACAGCGAGCTGCCTGATACCGGCATCCCCAAAGAGATGGAGCGTGCCATCTCACCCGCTTTTATCCGGACAGAGAAGTACGGCACTCGAAGCTCCACGGTGCTTCTGGTCGATAAGAACGGTCAGGTGACTTACGAAGAGCAAAGATATAAAGACGGAACTACCGAGACGGAAGAGGTGAACCGCTATACTTTTGAGCTGTAGAAGAAATGTTTGAACCAGCACCCGAGTCTCGGGACGCCGGTTTAGAGTTATTTGAGAGTTTGATTAATCAGTGGAACTTCTCACAAAGAAATCGGTTGAGCAATCCATACACCCCCACTGGGGCCGAATCTTGAGAGTATCCCCATCTCCGATCAATTCAAGTACCTGAAACAGTTGTGTGCCGAAATACCATTTTTCTCCGCTTTCATTCGGTACTTCGCCATACTTTAGCTGAAATGAAGTATCCTGTTCAGTGTCACGATAGAAGATAAGATTGCGATCAACCAGGGTAACAAAAACTGAACGACTGTAATCCACGCTGTCTGCATCGATCCTGCCAAACCAGCCACTGTCAGTATGACTCCATTCCCAATCTCCGTTTAATTCATGATCTGCCAGAGGAGTTTCAGAATCAGCTACACAAGAGAAGACCAAGAGCAGAAGCGGCAACAAAAAAATTAAAACCGGTGGCCTTTGAATATGTAGATTCATCATCATATACCTTCCCTTGATTTAAGGAATTCACTGCATTCAACGGCCTGCTGAAGAACTTATTTTTAACAAGTGGCGCGAGCGTCCCGCTCTTGCTATCCATCAAGCGAAGTTACGGCAGGTTCGGCTCCATCCGGAGCATATTCGGCGGGATCAGGTATCTTGCCGAATTTAAAGATGATGGCTACAATAATACCGATGCCGGCCGGGTAGATAATCCACCAGGGTATGCCAAGTACCAGCATGCCTATCATTCCCGCAATACTGATAATCCCCACAATCATAGCGTAGGGCAGCTGGGTATTGACGTGCTCCACGTGGTCGCACTGCGTGGCGATGGAACTGAGGATAGTAGTGTCGGATATAGGTGAGCAGTGGTCGCCCCAGACCGATCCGGCCAGTACTGCGCTTACACTCGCATAGATAATTTCATGAGTCATTTCGAAATCCAATCCCGTATTGTTGCCGATCTCCCAGGCCAGAGGTACCACGAGGGGCATCAAAATCCCCATGGTTCCCCAACTGGAACCGGTCGCAAAGGCCGTCAGGGCGGAAAGCAAGAGAACCAGCGCCGGCATCCAGAAAGGATTCAGCGTATCCCCGAAAACCGACATCAGATAATCAGCCGTGCCGAGCTCCACCGTTACCGCACTCAGCGCCCAGGCGAGAACGAGGATAAGCAAACCGTCAAACATGGTGTGCATGCCTTCCAGCATCCCTTCAAGGGTATCTTTGATACTTAACAGCTTCTGACTGAGCGTCATAATTATTGCAAAAACCACTGAAATGAGACCGCCCCATAGCAACGCCTTATATGAGTCTGCCGTCTCAATAATCTCCTGCACGTTGGAACCCTCACCCGTAACTATCAATCCACCGATCGTTCCAAAGACAAGAGCGGCAATGGGAATAGCTGCATTCATCCAGTGAGAGGTCATCTTGGTCTCTTCATCGGCTTCAATCTTGTCTTTCCACAGATTGTAAGTGTCCAGACTGGGATCGTGTTTGGCTTTGTAAAGATTTACCCGGGCCTTAAGCATGGTGGCGAAATCACGGCCAGACCAGGCGATCAGGATTACAAAAAGGATGGTGAAAAAAGCATAAAAATTATAGGGCAACGAACTGATAAAAACCGAGTAGGCGGCTTCATTAAAGTTCGGCATCTTGGCCTCTGCATCCGATATAAAGCCTACCATGGCGCCGATCCAGGTACTCACCAGGGCTATGGTAGCCACAGGCGCCGCGGTGGCGTCAACCAGGTACGCCAGTTTCGCCCTCGAAATCCTGAGCTTGTCGGTGAGCGGGCGCATAGTGTTCCCCACTACCATAGTATTTGCATAGTCATCGAAGAAGACGACAAAACCCATAAGAGCGGTCATCAGCTGGCCGTGAACTTTGGTCCGCACAAAGCGGGTAATAGCCTTGATGATGCCTCTTGTACCTCCATTGTCGGTAATAATTCCTACCATCCCCCCGATCAGCAAAGTGAAGATGATAATGCTCATATGGCTTGAATCGGCTGCTGCCACCACAATATAGTCGCTCAATGTCGTAAAGAAAGTGGTAAAAACTTCTCCGAAGCTCATCCCGGAAGCCAGGAAAGCGCCGCACCAAATGCCCAGAAACAGAGCGAAAAGAACCTGCCGGAATACAAGCGCTATTCCTATGGCGACAAGAGGGGGTAAAATACTGGTCCAGCTAACAGATGTAGCCGACTGTGCGGCTTCCTGGGCTACAGCCGCCGTGTCGGGAGCGGCATAGCCGGAGTTCATCCAGATAATAAAAGACATCACACAAAGCCCGAAAAAGAGTACTCTTTTCTTCATCAAAACAAAATTGGTTATGGGTTGTACCGATCATCATTTTGCAATGAATGCATCAAAATACAATC
>CAYWDK010000014.1:0-31588 GCA_964457025.1 uncultured Balneolaceae bacterium
AGCCGAATACCCTCTTTTAGCTTTGCTGCTCTGCCTCTTCCTCGTAGGGATTTTCTTCCACCACTACACCATCCTTGAGGTTGATAATCCTGTTGCCATAGGCAGCCATCTTCTCGGAGTGAGTAACCTGGATGATGGTCACGCCCTCCTCTTCGTTCAGCTTTTTGAAAAGTTCCATTATCTGTTCGCTCTGTTCGGAGTGCAGGTTACCCGTGGGTTCATCGGCCAATATCAGCTTGGGACTCCCAATCAGTGCCCGTGCTACGCCCACCACCTGTTGCTGTCCGCCGGAAAGCTGCGGCGGGAAGAGATCCTTTTTGGCAACGATATTGAAACGGTCCAGCATGTCGGCTACCATCGCCTTCCTCTGCTTGCCCTTGACCTTACGGTAGAGAAGCGGCATCTCGATATTTTCATAGACAGTCAGCTCGTCAATGAGGTGGTAGGCTTGGAATACGAAACCGATGTGTGATTTGTGATAGTCGGATTTACGCTTTTCGCTGAGCCCGTGCACGGCTTCGTCATAAAAGTAGTATTCCCCCTCGGAGGGATCATCCAGGAAGCCGATAATATTGAGCAAGGTGGATTTGCCCGCCCCGCTGGGACCCATTACCGTGATGAATTCGCCCTCTTCGATATCCAGGTTTATACTTTTAAGTATGAACGTTCGCTGGAACCGTTTGTCGATGTATTTGTCAATATTTCGAAGCTTGATCATTTTAGCAGTTAGTTTTCAGCTGCCAGACGACAGCTCCTTTTACGTTTTATTTTCATCATTACATCTTGCCCTAACCCTTGTGGGTTCATCTCACCACCTGACTACTCGGTTTTTAAGCTGTCCACCGGATCAAGCCGGGCGGCTTTAATCGCCTGATAACTTACGGTCAGTACCGCGAAAAACAGTGTAATAAAACCGGCCAGCAGGAAGCTTGTAAATTGAATATCTATTCTATAGGCAAAATTCTGCAGCCACCGGGCCATCGCATACCAAGCTGCCGGCACTGATATCAGGAAACCGATTCCAATCAATAGTAAAAAATCTTTGGAAAACAGTGCCATAACCTGGGTAACTGTTGCTCCCAACACTTTCCTAACTCCAATCTCCTTGGTACGGCGTTCTACCATATAAGAAGCCAGACCTACCAAGCCAAGGCAGGCAATCAGCACTGCCATTACAGAAAAGGACATAAAGATATTTCCTGCTCTTTCCTCCTGTTGATAGAGTGCATTATACTCCTGATCCAGGAATTCATATTCGAAAGGATATTGGGGAAACATACGGGTCCAGACATTCCTGGTCGCTTCTAACGTACCGCTGACATCGCCGGTATTGAAACTAACCAATAGTTTATTAAAACTGCCTTGTGGAAACAAAAACAGTGGTGCAATAGGCCTGTGAAGCGACGCAAAATGAAAGTTTTTTATGACGCCTACGATTGGGCCGCTGCCGCCGCCAATCCTCGTTTGCCGTCCCAGCATCTCTTCCGGTTCCAGACCGTAGTGCGAAGCAGCAGCTTCGTTTACAATAATAGCATATTCGCGATCGTCATCTTGATTCGCACGCATGAAATCACCTTGGGTAAATGAACGGCCGGCGACAAACTCTACATTCATTGCCTCCGTAAAACCGGGAGTAGTACGGAGTGCCTGTGCCACAAAATTAGGACTCTCCTCAACACCTTCTACATCCGGTCCGTAGCCCGCCCGTATGCTCGTGGGAGTTTCAGAAACCAATGCCGCGCCCTTCACACCGGGCAGCTTCATCAGCTCCGAACGCAGCGCCTCAAACCGGTTGTCCACATCACGGTATGAGGTAAGTACCAGCACATTGTCTTTCTTGTATCCAAGCTCTTTATCCTGAATGAAATTGATCTGATTATATATGATAAGAGTACAAATAATCAGGAAAATCGATGCCGAAAACTGTAACACAACCAAAGTTTTGCGAAGAGCCGAACTACCCCCGGAAACCTGATCCCCTTTTAACACAGCCGCGGGTTTAAAGGAAGAGAGCATTAAGGCCGGATAGCTCCCTGCAAGAAGGGTTATCACCAGTCCGATACCGAATAACACCCCCCAGAACTGCCAGGAGAAATAGTTGAAGTCGAGAGTCTGTCCCGTAAGATTGTTAAACCAAGGCAGGAAAAGCTCAATAAGAAAGATGCTGCAGGCAATAGCGATCAGAGTAAGAAAAGCGGACTCTCCATAAAACTGCCTGATCAGGCTGCCCCGTTCCGAACCCAGCACCTTCCGGATACCCACTTCTCGCGATCGGCGTGCCGAACGAGCCGTTGCCAGATTCATATAATTGATGCAGGCTATGACCAAAATGAGCAGGGCTATGGCCGAAGCGGAGACCACATAGCGGATGTCTCCCTGCGGGGCAATTTCGGATTCGGTATCCGAATAGAGATGAATATCCGTCAACAGCTGAAAGTTGATGCTGAGGGATGCGGCAAAATCATTTTCCGGGAAGTTTGTTTCGATGAAATTATCTACCTTCTCTGTCAAGGCCTGCGGAGAGGCCTGCTGCTCCAAAACCAGATAGGTATAAAAATTAGCGGCCTTCCAGGCCTCGTCATCGAGCTGGCTCCAACCCTGCCGGCTTACCAGCGACGGGAAAAAATCGTAGCTGAAATGACTGTTCTCCGGAATATCCTGTATCACCCCGGTCACCTCAAAGTCACGGCTATTTATTTCAAGCGACCTGCCTATTGGATTCTCGTCACCAAAATACTTTCGCGCAGTTTGCCGGTTAATTACAACCGTATTGGGCCTTGCAAGTGCCGTTTCAGGATCTCCGGAAATCATTTTAAAATCAAAAACCTCGAATAGGGTCGAATCGGCATATGCCAGCTTTCTCTCTTCAAATACCCGGTCTTGGTAGCGAATTACCAGCGGCTGGAACTTCCCGACATCATAAATCCGGACACCAGTTTGTACTTCCGGAAATAGTCGTTTCATGGTAGGCAATATCATCGACGGAGTTACCGCTATCTTGGCCTGGGGATGATCAAGGGTAACCCGGTAAATCCGGTCGGACTTCGAGTGGTAGGTGTCATAGGACAACTCATACGACACGTAGCGATAGATAAGTACGCAAACGGCTATCCCGATAGCCAGGCCAAAAATATTAATCAACGAATATCCTTTATATTTCCGGATATTGCGAAGAGCTATTTTAATGTAGTTTTTAAGCATCTTCTTCTCCTTTCAGCCAAGTACCCATCTGCTACTATTCACTCCTTAAACTTTCTACCGGATTGACCCTCGCCGCACGTATCGACTGGTAGCTGATGGTCGCCCAGGCTACCACCACGGCAAGCAGTCCGGCCAGCAAGAAACTCCACAGGGAAATTTCCGTCCGGTATGCAAAACCCTCCAGCCATTGCAACATGGCATACCAGGCAATCGGCACCGCGATACCGAAAGCTATCACTACCAGCATGGTAAACTTTTGAGACAACAAAATCACTATTTGGGACACTTTCGCTCCCAGGGCTTTACGGATGCCGATCTCCTTAATACGCTGTTGGGCCGTAAAGGAAGCCAGGCCGAACAGTCCAAGCGCCGCGATGATAATGGCCAGCACCGAGAAGTAGCCGAATATTTCGGCAAGCCTTCTCTCAGAGTCATACTGCCTGTTAAAGTTATCTTCTACAAAGTAGTAAGTGAAGGGGAAACCTGGGCGAAGGTATGCCCACTCTTCTTCCAGGTACGAAAGAACCTCTTCCCGCATGGAACCATCAACCTTGACCGAAACGACATTGATACGTTGCTGGGGAATAAGAAAGACCATAGGGGCCACTTCCTGGTGAAGCGATTCAAAGTTAAAATCCTTCGTCACCCCGATAATCCGTCCCCTCCTGCCTCCATAGTGGAACTGCTTGTCTATAGCCTGTTCGGGACTCTGCCATCCAATGGCTTTAACTGCGGCTTCATTGAGTATGAATGCTTCGGTTGAGTCGCTTGCCAGATTGAAATCAAAATCACGGCCCGCAACCAGTTCGATACCGTAGGTCTCCATAAAATTGTGGCTCACATGGATGTCGGCAACGCGTGTATTGATCTGCTGCAACTCCCCATTCACTTCGGCAGTCGTGCCCTGTGAATCGAGCAGCCGTCCGGAAGGTACCCGGCTGGAAAGCGATACGTGCTCAATCCCGGAATGCTCGAGCAGGCGCTGCCGCACGTTTTCATAATTCTGCACAATCTGCCCGCTTGAGGGCAGCACGGCAATATTGTCTTTTTCAAAGCCAAGATCCTTATTCTGCATATAATCCAGCTGGTTATACACTACCATCATACAAACAATGAGGGCGATGGAGATGGTAAACTGAAATACCACCAGTACAGATCGGAATTGCCGGTGTGCACCACCAGCTTTGAATGACCCTTTTAGTACCGTTGCCGGCTGGAAGCCGGAAAGGAAAAATGCAGGATAGCTGCCTGCTACCAAGCCTACAAAAAGGACCACTCCGAACAGCCCGGCCAGATGGCTCCAGCTCTCCAGGTAATTCAGGTCCAGACTTGTATTCAGGAAATTATTAAAATAGGGAAGAATCAGTTCCACAATCAGGACACCCGCCAGCAGCGCAATGGTGGCAAGCAAGACCGACTCACCTATAAACTGCTTGATCAGGGAGCCACGGTCGGCACCGACTACTTTCCTGAGTCCTACCTCTACTGCCCGTTTCGCCGAACGCGCCGTGGAAAGGTTCATAAAGTTGATACAAGCGATGAGCAGTATGAAAAGGGCTATAGCTGAGTAGAGATACACATATTCGATATTGCCCCTTACACCGGTCTCCGAATCCAGATTGGAATAGAGATAGATGTCGGTAAGCGGCCACAGGTTGAGCTGCGTGCCCTGAGATGCCGGAACCCCGCGGTGTTCGCCCATATGGCGGTCGATAAAGTCAGGCAGCTGCGCCTCCAGCTGCTTATAATCATAGCTTTCGGGCAACAGCAGGTAGGTTACGAAGTTATTGCTGCCGTAATTTTGCATGAATTGTTCCATACCTCCATAGAACTGCACTACAGGCTGCATCGAGGCCAAAAAGTCAAAGCTGAAATGAGAATTTTCCGGCACATCCTGCATCACCCCGGTAACCTGAAACTGAAACTCAACGCCCTGAAGCTCAAAGTCTATTACTTTGCCCATCGGATCTTCGGCACCGAAATATTTCCGTGCCGCACTCTCGGTCAGCACAATACCATCCGGCTGGCTCAGGGCCGTCTCAGGATTGCCGTGATGCATCTCCCAACTGAACACCTTGAATACATCGGCATCGGCAAAAAAGAATTGATTCTCCACAAAGGCCTTGTCCTCATACCGCAGCAGAGGAGAGACCTGGAAAAAACGAACGGCCTCTTCCACCGGCTGGAAGTCCTCCTCCAGCAAAGGCCCAAAGGGTGGCGCTACCTGACCCAGGTGAAGGCTGGTGGCCCCGTCCTGGTTAAACCACTCCCGGGTCACCCGGTAGATGCGGTCCGAATTTTCATGGTAGCGGTCATAACTCAGTTCATTCTGTACATAAAGCAAAATCAAAATACTGACCCCCATACCGAGTGCCAGGCCGAAAATATTGATAAAGGAGTAACCCGGATTTTTTCGCAGGTTACGAAGTGCGATCTTAAAATAGTTTTTCAGCATAATCCCATCCCTGTTTTATGGCAGTTGACACGCTTTTAGTAACACGCAGAAAAGGAGCGATAGTTACACACATTCCCCTTTTACGAGCTGACCCATCATACCGCTCGAAGCGGCCAAACGGGTGTGTCCTACTCGCTTCTCAAACTCTCTACAGGATTCATCCAGGCCGCCTTCACTGCCTCAAAAAGTACGATAGCCAAGGATGTGGCAATCGCTATCAGGCCGGCCAGCAGGAATACGCCCGCACCCAGTTCTATGTGATAGGCATAATTGGACAGCCATTGGCTCATCATATACCATGCCACCGGAATGGCTACCAGGAAACCTGCGACAATCAGCTTGAGGTAGTCTTTGGAGATAATGGTCAAAATCCGACCAGTTGAAGCACCCAAAACCTTCCGTACACCGATCTCCTTTTTACGCTGTTGTACGGTAAGCGAAACCAAGGCCAGAAGTCCCAGGCAGGCCACTATAATAGCCAGGGTAGAAAATGAGGCCGCAATCGATGCCAGCTGATCCTGCCGCTGGTACAACTGGTTGAAATTTTCGTCCACAAAGAAGTAGTTCATTTCGCGGCTCGGATCGAGCAGTTGCCACTGCTCCCGAAGAAAGGAGAGCGTAGAGCCGATATTGGCACCGTTGATCTTCACCGATACAAAATTATGTACGCCGTTATCCGGCTGACGGTATACGTGCAGGATGGGTGCGACGGAATTTTCCAACGACTGGAAGTGGTAATCTTCAACTACCCCAATCACTTCCAGCTTGTGGCTGCCGTTGCTTCCCAGGCCGACAAATTTCCCGACGCCCGTTTCCCAGCCGAAGTCTTTAAGCGCCGATTCATTAACGATAACGCTTTCGCGCTGGTCGGCTTCGGAGCCCTCCCTGAAACTACGACCTTCCAGCAGTTCGATGCCGTAGGTGTCAAAGAAGTTGTGATCCATAAAGGAGTAGCGAAGCCGCATGGGGCTTTCGTTGGTCCAACCTTCGGGCACGGCAAAGGTAAATGAATTAGACCAGCTGCCTGGAATATCTTCCGAAGAAGCAACCGAAACCACATCGCTGTATTGCCGGATCTCCTGCTTGAAGGTTTCCAGCTTCAGCGCAGCCTGTTCCGGATCGTCGAAATCATCCTGCGCCACCTGTATGGCTACGGTATTATCTTTCTGGAAGCCCAAATCAGCATTCTTCATATAATCGATCTGGTTAAGTACCACCAGGGTTCCGGCTATAAGAGCAACCGTCACCGCAAACTGGACGATTATTAGTCCCTGACGAAGCCCTGCACCGCCCGGCTTTCCGCTGCTGCCGAGCCGGCCCCTGAGCGATTCAATCGATGAAAATTTGGACAGATAAAAAGCGGGATAGGCACCGGCACAAAAAGAAAGTACCAACGCCAATGCTGCCAGGCCAAACAGTACCAAAGGGCTTCCCAGCAGATCAAGGCCAAGGCTTACATTGTATAAGCTGTTGAAGTAAGGCAGTGCCAACTCAGCCAGCAGTACCCCTACAGCTACCGATATGAGACACAGGACCAAGGCTTCGCCAAGAAACTGCCTGATCAGCTGGACGCGTCCGGCACCGAGCACTTTCCGCATCCCAACCTCCTGAACCCGCTCCATCGAACGGGCCGTCGCCATATTCATAAAGTTGATACAGGCGATCAGAATAATTACAAGGGCAATTCCCAAGTGTATGTAAGCGTAGCGAAAGCTGTTGTTCCGGCTGTCATTGACTTCAAGCAGCGGCAACAGTTTGAAATTGGTGCGTTCGGAAGTTTCCCGATCCCATATTTTGGTCACAAATGCCGGGAACTGGGCCTCCATCTCTTCCTTGGTGGTACCTTCTTCCAGCTGTATGTAGGTTATCAGGAAAGAGGTCCCCCAGTTTTGGGCAAAGTCATCGTAGGAAGGATCGCTTTCCGCCTGTATAGCCATATCGATCTGAACAGAAGAGTTGTCCGGTATTTCCTCCAGCACCCCACTGACGACATACTCCTGATCAAAATTCAGCCGCAGAGTTTTGCCGATAGCCCGCTCGTTTCCGAAATATTTTTCCGCCATCTCTTTGGAAATGATGATGGAATGCAGATCCGGAAACGGATCCCGGTTATTCCCTTCAGCCAGTCGAAAAGAGAACATCTCAAAAAGGCTTTCATCGGTATAAGTGATAAACTCCTGAAATTTTTTCTGCCCGGTTTCCACCCACTCTCGGTTGGTATATTGACGGACCGCGTTAACTATCGAAGGGAATGAACTTACCAGCTCGTCCTTGAGGGGAACCCAGGTATCAAATGAGTTCTGCGTGCCGCTGGGTGTCACCCGCTCTTTGTATACCATATAGATCTCTTCCGCATTCTCGTTGAACCTGTCGTAAGTCAACTCGTTATAGGCGTAAAGCGACAGGATGATGGTTGCGGCAACGCCGATACTCAGCCCAAAAATGTTAATGGCCGAGTAGCCTTTTTTCTTCCAAACATTTCGGATGGCTATTTTGATGTAGTTTTTTAGCATGGTCGTCTCCTTTTATGACCGACGACGGCAGACCGAAGACCGTTTTATCGGTCGTCCGTCACCGGTCGGCGGTCGTTTTATTCGCTTCTTAAACTGTTTACCGGATTTCTAAGCGCTGCTTTCCCCGCCTGCCAGCTCACCGTCAATAAAGCTATCAATAGGGCCGTACCTCCGGCTGCTACAAAAATTCCGATTCCCATATCGATTCTGTAGGCAAAGTTCAGGAGCCATTCGCTCATCACATACCAGGCTATTGGCGTGGCGATCAATACAGAAATACCTACCAGAAGCGCAAAATCTTTTGAAAGCAGGATAACGATACGCGATACGGTTGCCCCCAGCACCTTCCGGATGCCGATCTCTTTCTGGCGCTTGATGGCCATTATGCCGGCCAGGCCGAACAGCCCGAGACAGGCAATGAATATGGCAAAAAAGGATCCGTAACCTACGATTTTGCTCCATCGCTGTTCCGAACGATAGAGACGGTCCATGTCCTCATCCAAAAAACTGTAGCTAAAGGGTACTTCATTGGTAATCGTACTCCAGGTCGAACGCAGTTTTTCCACGGAGGCGCTCATATTGTCCGGACGAATACGAACCATCATATTAAGGATGGGATCTCTCGGATTCATATACATCATGACCGGCGCTACCTCATTCTCAAGCGACTGGTAATTGAAGTTTTCAACGACTCCTATAATTTCAGGATGGACCATCCAGCCCCAGTCAATCGGAAAGGTCCGGCCTACCGCATTATCCCCAAGCCCCATCTGTTCCACAAAAGCTTCATTCACAATAATGCTGTTGGTCGAGTCGGAGGCCAGCTCTGGATTGAAATCTCTTCCCTCAAGGATATTCATCTGCAGGGTTTCTATATAGTTGTGATCCACCCGAAATACGGCCACTTGCCTGAGGTCTCCATTATACCGGAAGCCACGCCGCCAGAGGCCGGTTGCAAAAGAAACGTTGGCGCCCGAGATATCGATAATATCGGTTTCGCTGCCCAAAGCATCACGATAAAGACTAACCACCCTTTCGCCATCAAGGCCACTTGTCGGAACCACCACCAGCTGCTCGCCCTTAAAGCCGAGATTCTTGTTCTGGATATATTGCAACTGATCGGCCATTACCAGTGTGGCTACTACCAGAAATACCGAGAGGGCAAATTGCACAACAATGAGTCCTTTTGCGAACCGGTTTGAGCCGCCGAGGTTCAGCTTCTCTTTAAGCGATTCTATCGGCTTGAAGCCGGAGACGACCAATGCGGGATAGCTGCCCGCCGCCAGGGCCGTCACCAGGAAGAGGCCCGTCAGGATTGCCGGAATAGCCAGGCTCTCAGTAGCCGAAGCCAGGCCCAACGACTTATCAGCCAGTTCATTGAAAACAGGCAGTGTGGCTTCGGCCAATCCGATACCCAGCAAAAACGCAAAAAGAGTAAGCAGCAAAGCTTCGCCCCAAAACTGAACCATCAGCTGCAGGCGATTGGCGCCGACGACTTTTCGCAGGCCTACTTCTTTAGCTCTGCGCGCCGACCGTCCTATGGCTAAAAGCATGAAATTGATACACGCAATGACCAATACCGCCAGAGCGATACCGCCCAGAATGTAGGAATAGGTCGGATTGCTGGGCTCGGTAAATCCTCCCGGCACGGTCGGGTCCATGTGCACCTCGGGCAGCGGCTGCAACTGGTAAATAATGGGCGGTCCTTCCGTTGTGAGGGTACCCTCGGCACGCATCTCGTCAAATATATCTCCGAGATGAGCGGTCATAAACTCAGGCAGCTGCTCGCGGACAGCCGTAACATCCGCCCCTTCACGCAGCATCACATAGGTTATAAGCCTCGTGGCATCCCAGCGGTTTTCAACCCGGGCATAAGCCTCAAATACCTGCAGCAGTTTTTGATGGGGAAGCAGAATATCGAAACGGATTGTCGAATTCTGAGGAATGGCTTTCAACACGCCGCTTACCTCGAACTCATAAAATTCACCATCTAACCTAATCGAAAGGGTCTCTCCAACGGCATTAACCGATCCGAAATACTTCACCGCAGCCTCCTTGCTGAGTACTACCGCATCGGGATTATCCAGCGCCGTGCCCGCATCGCCGAACAACAACGGGAAGCTAAACACTTCGAAAACGGACGGATCGGAAAAAGCAAATCCACCCTGTTCAAACAGCTGTCCCTCATGCCTGATAACATTACTCCCGAAAGGAGTCAGTCGTACAAACTCCTCAACCTGAGGGAAATCTGCCTTCATCGCCGGACCCGTTGGAATGGGCATATAGAGATCCTTGTCAATGGGGCCGTCGGCTACCATCGGCTGCCGATACAGCCGGTAGATTCTGTCATTGTTATCATGAAAGCGGTCGTAGGTCAGTTCATCGTTTATAAACACCAGTACCAGCACACAGAAGGCAAGCCCCACCGATAAACCCAGAATATTGATCAGGCTGTAGAGTTTCTGCTTACGCAGGTTTCTAAAGGCGATTTTTATGTAGTTTTTTAGCATTCTCTTCTCCTTTTAAGTGAAGGGCCGACGGCAGAAGTTTACCTCTGCCCTTTGCCTTCAGCCCTCTGCCTTTTATTCGCTTTTCAAGCTCTCCACGGGGTTAGCGGTTGCAGCCCTGAACGATCTCCATCCCACAGTAACAATAGCTATGCTAAAACTGGCAACCAGTGACAGTATGAAGATTTCGGAGCCGAGATCAATGCGATAGGCAAAATCTGCGAGCCATTGCCTCATCAAATACCATGCGACAGGCGCAGCGAATAAGAAGGCTATAATAATAAGCGAGGCAAATTCTTTGGTTAACATTCCCAGAATATCGGCAAGCGTCGCACCGAGAACCTTACGGATGCCGATCTCCTTCGTACGGCTGTTGGCCATATATGATACCAGGCCGAAAAGGCCCATCGAACCGATCAGTATGGCAATCAGACCGAAGCTGTTCATCAGCTGAGCGGTCCTCTGCTCTTCCTCATAAAAACTCTGGATCGACTCGTCAAGGAATGTATAATCAAAGACAGACTCAGGATAGGTCCTTTCCCACTCCTGCCGGATAGCCGACAGTGCGTCCGATATCTGAGCTGGGTTGATCCGAATACCTGCCAGGTGGTAACGGTTATTGATGGTGAGCATGGTCGGCTCGATTTCTTCGTGCAGCGATTGGGTATTAAAATCCTCAACCACTCCAACGATCTCCCCTTCCATACCCCAAATACGGGAGTATTTTCCGAGAACCTTGTCATAGGAAGTACCGAAACCAGCCTCCCTGACGAAAGCCTGATTTACCACAAACTGCCTGAGGCTGTCTGAGCTGTTTTCTGCCAGCTGCCTTCCGGCCACCAACCTGAGCCCGTAGGTATCGATAAAATGCCGGTCTACAAATTTGATATGCGCACGGTTTTCTATAAGCTGGTCCTCTTCCTGAATGGTAAAGTTGCCGGTCCATATGTTCCCATTCGCCGTACTGGTATTGGAATAGCTTACATTTCGAATAGCTGTGTGCTGAAGCAATCCCGACCGCATCGACTCAATACGTTCGCTGCTACTAGACGGCAGGTTTACCTCTACTATCGCTTCTTTATTAAATCCCATATCGGCTGTGTTGAAATAATTCAACTGACTCCAGATTACGACAATGGCAATAATAAGCACCTGTGAAATTGCGAACTGGGTCACGACCAAACCTTTTCTTAGCGAAAGACCTTCTTTGTAACTCGACGAAATTCGATTGCGGACCGCTTCTATAGGACTGAATCCCGAGAGTACCAATGAAGGATAAAGCCCGGCCACAACCGTGACTACGACAACAAGGCCGGCTAAATAGGATAAAAGTACCGGGTCGGCCAGCAGATTCAGCTCCAGCTGGTAGCCAAGAAGTCCCTGCAGGTTATTTAAAATAAATTCGGCCATTACCAGCGAGCAAAACAAGGCCAGCAGGGTAACCATCAGCGTCTCTCCCATAAAATGAAGCACCAGCTGGAGACGGCTGCCTCCTAGAACCTTGCGAACTCCTACCTCTTTGGATCGCCGTACGGCAAGAGCTGTATTTAAGTTAATGAAATTGATGCAGGCCGTAAGCAAGAGAAACAGGCCGATGAGGGCCAGCGCCCAAAGTGATTGGGCAGATACGACCCGAAAATTGAAGTTCTCATAACGGGTATCGAAATGGACCTCCGACAGAGGCTGCATATGAAGCTCCCAACGTTGGGCGTCTTCAGGGTCCACATATTTTTCAAGGAAAGGATCCAACTGTTGCTCCATATTTTGTGCATTTATCCCCTCCCTGAGCGTCAGGTAACACTGTACTGTAGTTGAAGTGCTCCCCCAGTTGTCCCTGCCCCACTCCGGTACCTGGGAATGGATGAATAATGTAAAAGGCAGATCGCTGTTTTCTGGCGGATCGTAGACCAGACCGGTAATTTCCAGCTCCTGACTGCCATCAAGAGTGATGAGTTTCCCCATCGGATTGTCATCGCCGAATAAGGTAGTGGCCAGCTTTTGGGAAATGACCGCAGTACCCGGACTTTCCAGCGCTACATCAGGATTACCGGCTATCCATCGGTAGTCAAAAATGCTGAAATAGTCCGGATTCACTTTTACCGCACCCTTCTCCTCCCAGTCGCCCAGCCTGAAGCGTTCCCGCTGACCATTTTCATTTTCGTAGGAGAGTACCCTCCCGCCGAAATTGCCATCGACAATGGTCAGATATTCGACCTCATCAAAATCAGTACGCACCGCTTCCGGCAAGGGATAGGGTATACCCGGATCATGACCGGTAGTGCCGAATTCATTGATTTCCCGCACGATACGGTAGGTGTCATCAGCTCTGGCGTGATAGGTATCGAAACTGAACTCAAAACGAATGATCAAAAACAAGACCAACGCACAGACGATCCCCAACGCCAGTCCGCCTACGTTGATAAGCGTATAGCTCTTATTTTTAATGAGGTTTCTAAACGTAATCTTCAGGTAGTTTTTAAGCATTATCTTTTCCTATTGTGCGCATGGCGCAAAGCGCATAGCGTATGCCATGCGCTATGCGCTTTGCCCTTTGCGTTTATTCATTTTTCAAACTTTCTGCCGGATTGACCATCGCGGCTTTCAGCGAATGGTAACTCACGGTGGCTACGGCAATCGCCAGTGCAAAAACAGCAGAAATGATAAACACTCCCGAGCCGATGGTGATGCGATAGGCAAAGTCGGAGAGCCACTGTTCCATGATATACCAGGATAGCGGCGCGGCCAGCAGCAGCGACAGTGCAATCAGCTTCACCACATCTTTGTTAAGCAACAGGATGATCTGCTCGATGCCAGCCCCCAGCACCTTGCGTATGCCGATCTCCTTGGTCCTGTTGACAGCCGTCAATCCCGCCAGTCCAAACAAGCCGAGACAGGCGACAAGAATGGCCATAAAAGTCGAGACCCCCATGATCTGCAGCCACTTCCGGTAATCCTGGTACTGCTGGGCCACAGCGTCGTCCAGGAACCAGAAGTTGAACGGCTTAAAGGGAGCCACTTCCGCCCAGGCCTCTTCCAGTTGCGGCAGGGTCTCGCCGATCATCCCCTGCTCGATCTTCACGGCGATGGATGCCACACCGCCCTGGCTGTGGTCCATGTGAAAAAGCATCGGCTGTATCTCGCTCTCCAGTGAGAGGTAGTGAAAATCTTTCATCACGCCAATGACGGTCGAGGGATTCTCCTCGCCTTTCCAGGGCAGCTGCTGCCCGATAGGCTCCTCCCATCCCATCGACTCGACCAGCGCCTGGTTGACAATGATGGCGTCGGTTTCATCCGACGGACGATCGGCCGAAAAATTCCGGCCGGCCACAAGCTCGATACCCAGGGTATTGACCAGCTCTTCATCCACAAAGTAGATGTATGAGGTTTTGTACTCCCCGTCTATATCAAAGCCGTAGCGGTTGCTGCCCCTTGTGAAGGCGGGCGCCATACCGCTCACCCGGCTCACTCCGGTCACGCCGTTCAACTTATTCCGGTAGAGCTCCATAAGGCGGGTACCCTCTTCATTCCAGCCGGTGTGTGTGGGGATAAAGACCAGCTGGTCTTCTTCATACCCTAAATCTTTCCCGCTGACGTAGTCGAGCTGGCGGAACATGATTACTGAACTGATGATCAGGAATACCGAGAGACTGTACTGCACGACCAGCAATACTTTGGTCAGACGTGGCTTGAATTTAAAAGTGCTGTTCGACTTCAGTACCTCTACCGGACTGTAGCGCGAGAGCACCAGCGCCGGGTAGCTTCCGGCAATCAGTCCGGTAACCACCGTGATCCCCAGTAATACCCCCAGAAAGCCCGCATTTTCCAGGTAGCTTATGGCAAGTGACTTCCCGGCAAGACTGTTAAAAAAGGGCATCAGCAGTTCGGCAAGACAGAGTCCGGCTACTACCGCAAAAAGAGTAAGCAGCTGGGTTTCTCCCCAGAACTGAAGCGCTATCTGATTCCGCTTCGCGCCGGAAGCTTTCCGGATACCCACCTCCTTCGCCCTGCCGGAAGAGCGGGCCAGGGCAAGCGTGATATAATTGATACAAGCGATAACCAGGATCAAAATCGCAATGGCTCCCAGTATATAGGAATAGAGCGGGTTGCTTACCTTGGGCCACTCAACAGCGGCATTAAGGTGCATGCCGGTGAGCGGTGTAAAAGCGAACTCCATAACAGGTTCCTCTTCGGGAAGTCCGAGTCTCTCGCGGTCTTTTTCCCACGACTCCCCGTAACGCTCCACGGCAAAATCATTCAGCTTGGCACGGAACTGCTCCAGGTCGGCATCGGGCCTGAGTTCGACAAAAAGCGGGGTGTTGAAGCTGAACCAGCGCTCCATATTCCGTTCGTAAAAGGGCTTGTTTTCGATGCGGGAAACCATCGAGAAAGGTATGCTCGAATGTACAGGCGGTGCCTTGGCAATCCCCGATACGGTAAACACCTTCTCTTCGCCCCGGATATTCAGTATGAGAGATTGCCCCATCGGATCTTCATCGCCAAAATATTTGGCGGCCGATTCGGGCGTAAGTACGATGTTGCCGGGATCGTCAAGTACCGTCTCGGCGGAACCCCTTATCAGTGGAAAGGAAAATATTTCAAAAAAGGACGAATCGGCCAGCAACACATCTTCCTCAAAAGCCTGGTCTCCCCTTCGTACCAGGAAAGCGGACTCGTCGGCACGGACATAATTGACAATCTCGGGAATCCGCTCCTTGAGCGTCGGACCCAGAGGTATCGGCAGATACGGATGTCGGGACACGCCCTCCGGCGAACGGCTGTCGAAAAACGGGGTGGGTTCAATTTCCGATTGGGCTTTTTCATACTGTATCTCTTCCAGGCGATAGATGTTTTCCCCGTTGGCATGAAAGCGGTCAAAAGAGTATTCATCCTGAATAAACAGATAAATAATAATACAGCAGCTGATGCCGAGGCTTAATCCCAGGATATTGATCAGTGAATAGAGTTTCTGCTTCCTGAGATTCCGGAATGCTATTTTGAAGTAGTTTTTAAGCATGTTGTTCTCCTTTTGTACGCAGGGCGTATAGGTCAAAGCGCAGAGCAAATGCCATGCGCCATGCTCTTTGCCCTTTGCGTTTATTCACTTTTCAAACTTTCCACCGGATTGGCTGTTGCCGCTCGGACCGAATGCCAGCTCACGGTTAGCCATGAAATCCCCAATACAAAGATGGCCCCTACGACAAATAACCACCAAGAGATGTTGATACGATAGGCATAATCGTTGAGCCAGCCGTTCATGATCAGGTACGAAACCGGGAAAGCGACCAGCAATGCTATCAGAATCAGTTTTGTAAAATCAGAAGCCAGCAGCTGCACGATATCCCAGACCGTAGCACCCAGTACTTTACGCACGCCGATCTCTTTGGTGCGTCGATCGGTTGCAAACAGCGACAGGCCAAACAGACCCAGGCACGCCAGAAAGATAGCCACAAAGGAAAATCCCAATATGGCATTGCTCAGTTTTTTTTCCTGCTCATACAAGGCGCCGAAAGTATTATCCAGAAAATAGTAGCCAAATGAGGCGCCCGGGACTACTTCTTTCCAGGTCGTTTCCAGGAATTCTATGGTAGAGCTGACGTTTACAGAATTAATTTTAACCGAGATAAAATCCACGATATCTGGCCGGTTCATCAATACGAAGGGTTGAATAGCCTCATGAAGAGACTGAAAATGAAAATCCTTAACCACACCAACAATCTCTCCTTCCACACCGAATGAACGGTTTATCATAGTTCGCCCCACCACTTCCTCCGGCTGCATGCCCATCTCCTGAACTGCCTGCTCATTAAGAATTACAGCATTGGTATCGGCGGGAGAGTCTGCCCGGAAAGACCGCCCTGCTACAAATTTCAAGTCATACGCCTCCGGGTAATCGCCTTCTACGGTGTAGCGCTCCCAGCGGTAATCCTGATCAAAACCCTGCAGTCGAAACGTATTTGCGTATGTGTAGGTGGCAAACATAAGGTGCGAAGAGGCTGTCACTGCTTTGACATTGCTGTTTTGCAGGTAAGCCTGCTTCAGGCTATTGAATGCGGGAATAATCGTGTTATCACGGTGGTTAGGAATGATGACCATCTGCTCGTCGGCAAAGCCCAGCTCTGTCTCCTGCATATGCTGCAGTTGCTGATAGACCACCATGGTGCATACAATCAACGCACCGCTCAACGCAAACTGAAGGGTCACCAGTACTTTTCGCAGTGAGCCACCGCCAAGCTGACCCGAGAATGTGCCCTTCAAAACAGCAGAGGGATTGAACCGCGACACAAACAGCGCCGGGTAGGCCCCTGACAGCAGTACTACCAGCAGGATAAAACCACCCATAACAGCCAGAGAAGAAGGCTCCAGAAACAGGCTGAATGCATTCCCAATGCCGGTAAAACCACTGATCCAAGGCTGCACCAGTTCAACCAGTACGAAGGATACCAAAACAGCCATAAGAACAAGGATCAGCGACTCCATATAGTGCTGACCCATCAACTGTTGCCGGGTGCCCCCTAGGGTTTTTCTCAGGCCTACTTCCTTTACCCGCTTGCCGGCCTGCGCTGTAACCAGGTTGATAAAGTTAAAACATCCGAGCATCAACACAATCAATCCCACGATCATAACCGCATACACATTAGCTGCGCTGCCGTTGATACCCCACTCCCCGACATCGAGCCGCGAATAAAGGTGAATATCGGTTATGGGCTGGGCCTGCACTTCGTATAAAGATCCCGGAACCTGAAAATGCTCATTTTCCAGACGGGACGCCTCTGCCAGGATAGGCTCCAGGTCGGTTCCCGGCTCCACGAGTATGTACGCAGGTACAAAAAGATTGACCCACTGATCGAAAAATTCTTGTCCTACACCGCCGCCTGACCAGTAGTCATCGGCGGCTACTTTTATATTGCCTATAAAATCAAACTGAAAATGAGAGTTAGAGGGAAAATCTTTCATAACGGCTGTCACGAAGAAAGGAATATCCGTCTCTCCCAGATAATGTATAGGCTTGCCGATCGGGTCTTCGTCTCCAAAATATTTCTCTGCAGTCGATTCCGAAATTACCACGCTTCTGAAATCGCCCAGCGGATTTTCACGGTTTCCGGCCACGATCTCAAAATCAAAAATGTCAAAAAAGGTGTCCTCAGCCCAGCCGAAGTTATCTTCGTAAAAGACTGTCTCCCGCTCCGGATTGGTTACCGGCATGGAACGGCGATACTCCCATACACGGGCAAAATTCACCACGCCGGGAAAATTATCTTTTAAGTGAGGGGCAAGCGGCAGAGGTACGAATCCGACGGTCCGCTCAGCTTCCTGGTTTACACTTTGAGTCGTCAATCGATAGATCTGATCGGCCTTTTCATGAAAGCGATCGTAGCTGAATTCATGCTTTGCATACAGGCCAATCAACAGTACACAGGCCAGGGCAATGGACAAGCTGAGCACGGAAAGTGTCGTAAAGCTTTTGTTTTTGAAAAAGTTTCGGAGCGCGATTTTGAGGTAATTCCTGAACATGGCATCGTTGTTGGTTATCCGCTATTTACTCTGTAGTAAATACCCAACAATCGTACCACTTTTGGCGAAGCCCCCTGGAAAGCCTGAAAACGGGGTTTAACAGACTGAAATGTACGTTCCTACACATAAAGTGTGCGATAATGAACAGGTGCTTTGACAACCCATCTGACCGCTTCGAGCGGTCTGATGGGAAAGATGCGCTTTACTCGCTTCTCAAACTCTCAACCGGGTTCATCAGTGCCGCTCTCAACGACTGCCAGCTCACGGTCAAGAGTGCTACCAGCAAGGCCCCGGTTCCGGAAAGCAGGAATACGTCCAGCCCTATCGCTGTCTTAAAGGCAAAATCCTGCAACCACTGCTGCATGAGCAAATAGGAAACCGGGACCGCCGTGATAAAGCTTATGGCAACCAATCTCAGGAATTCACCCGACATCAGCTTTATAATATTTGCCGCCGATGCCCCCATCACTTTTCGAATGCCTATCTCTTTGGTCCTGCGCTCGGCGCTGTAGGCTGACAAACCGAACAATCCTAGACAGGCGATGGCAATGGCTAAGACAGAGAAAGCGAACATCAGGTCCTTGACCCTGCTCTCCGCCCGGTACATCTGGTCAAACCGCTGATCCATAAAACTGTAGTTGAAGGGTTTGTCAGGCGCGCGATCGTTCCACCAGTTTTGCAGCCGCATAACGGCTTCCGATGTCTGTGAAGCGGCAACCTTGAAGGCAACGCTCCCGTGGCTGGGCTGGAAAAACAGACCCAGCGGCTGGATATTCTGGCGAAGCGACTCGTAGTGAAAATCTTTTACGACGCCGATGATGCGATACTCCAGATACTCGTCATTTTTAATGGTTCCGTCGTCTCCTACCGCAAATGTTTTGATAGACCGGCCAACCGGATCTTCGAAACCGAAACGCTTTACGGCCGCTTCATTGAGAATCACCGTCTGTTCATCGGTGCCCCTCTCCGCATCAAAATTCCTCCCGTCAACGACCTCCATGTTCAGCGTGGGGATATAGTCTTCGTCAACCGACCACCGCTGCATGCTCACGGTGTTGTTCTGTGTCGGCTCCTTATCTGACGGCCAGTGAGCAAGGTCGTTCTTGCCATAGCCTTCAACCGGGAAAAAGCTGGAAATAGTCGCAGACTGAAAGATCGAGTAATCCAGCATCTCCTCTTTCAGCTCCTCCACGGCATAGCTGCTGCCAAGGGTATAGGCATCTTCCACGATAATAACCTGGTCTTTCTCAAAGCCGAGTTCTTTGTTCTGAATAAAATCAAGCTGTTTATTAATGACCAGCAACCCCACAATGATGATGATGGAGATGGTAAACTGGAACACGACCAGTCCCTTTCGTAACAGGCTGTGGCCCGAACCTTCTCGGAAGGTACCCTTCAGCACACGGACCGGCTGAAAGGAGGAGAGCATCAGCGCCGGATAGCTCCCCGCCAGCAATCCGGTAACCAACACTACCGCCGATACCAAAGCTGCCATACCGGCATTAGACAGGTAGTCGGCGGTAATCTCCCGTCCCGCCAGGTTACTGAAGAAGGGCAAAGTCAATTCCACAAGAAAGAGGGCCACTAAAAAAGCCATGATGCTGAGCAGTACCGACTCCGCCAAAAACTGAACCGTCAGCTGTCCGCGGGCCGAACCCAGCGTCTTCCGGATTCCCACTTCTTTGGCCCGCTTGGATGAACGCGCAGTCGCCAGATTCATAAAGTTTATACACGCCAGGAGAAGTATAAAAATAGCCAGGCCCGAAAAGATGTATACATAGGTGATACTGCCATTGGCCTCGAATTCACCGGTAAGATCGGAGTAGAGATGGATATCGGTCAGCGGTTGCAAATCATATTCCACGCTGTTGCCGGAGGCTTCGAACTCTTCCAGCGTTATGCCCATGAAGCTTTTCAACTGCGGTTCGACATACTGCTTCTTGACCGTCTCGAAATGCTGCTCAAATGATTCGGGGTCCGTGCCCGGCTCCAACAGAACATAGGTGCGAAAATTATTGCTGAACCAGCTGTTGTTGTTTCCCTCCTCCGTCGTCGCCATCGACAGCATAAAGTTGAAATGGAAATGCGAGGTCTCGGGTATATCTTTGATGACACCTGTCACTTCAAAATCGAATTCTTCGAGTATTGTCATCGACTCACCCACCACATCCGCCCGGCCGAAGTACTTGCGGGCGATGCTTTCGGTAATAACGACGGTTTCCGGACGAGTCAGCGCCGTCTCGGGATTGCCGTGCAGCATGGGCATGGTGAATACATCAAAAATGGTGGAATCGACCAGGACCAGGCCCTCTTCCTTAATATTCGTATCCCCTCTTTTTACGATCCGGCTGCCGATGGGGCGTATGCGGGCCATCGCTTCCACCTCGGGATAGTTTTTTTGGAGCGTCAAGCCCATCGGTGCCGGTGCTGAGGCCAGCTCCAGATAGTTGCCGGAAAAATCAATCCTGGAAACTACCCGATAGGTCCGGTCCGAATGTTCGTGATGCTTGTCATAGGAAAGCTCATGGCTCACATAGAGCAATATGACGATACAGCAGGCCAGTCCCACCGCAAGCCCCAGCACGTTGATAAAGGCATAGCCCTTTTGTTTCCAGAGATTTCTAAAGGCGATTTTCAAGTAGTTTTTTAACATGGTCTTCTCCTTTTATGACCGACGACGGGAGACCGAAGACCGCTTGATCGGTCGTCCGTCACCGGTCAGCGGTCTTATTATTCGCTTCTCAAACTGTCAACAGGGTTAATCATCGTCGCTTTCACCGACTGATAGCTCACCGTCAGCCAGGCTACGGCCAGGGTTATCACACCCGCCAGCAGGAATACCCATACCGTGATCTCCGTCTTGTAGGCAAAATCCTGCAGCCAGGTGTTCATGGCATACCAGGCAAGGGGCGCCGCCAGTACAAAGCCTACCAATACCAGCTTCGTAAACTCCCTGTTCACCAGCATCATGATACCGCCCGGAGATGCGCCCAGCACTTTGCGGACCCCGATCTCTTTGGTCCGGCGGACAACCATCAGCGAGGCCAGGCCGAACAGGCCGAGACAGGCAATAATGATAGCCAGCGTAGAGCCGAATATTACGATCTGGCTGAGCCGTTCCTCCTGCCGGTACTGGTTGTCTATCGCCTGATCGAGGAAGGTAAAGTTGAACGGTTCGGTCGGGGCGATGTCTTCCCATGCTGCTTCAACGACATCCATTGTAGAAGGGATGTCGCCCGGCGCAAGCTTTACGGTTATGCGGGGCGAAGGTGCGGATGCAATGCCGATATTGTCGATACCGCTGAAAATAATTCTCGGATTGATCGACATGGCCAGCGGCTCGACCTGCGTTTTCAGCGACATATAGTTGAAGTTATCCGTCACCCCGATAATCTCATGGTCGATGAAATTTTCTCCGGGCAGACGCTGGCCTATGGGATTTTCCCAACCGTAATCGTCGACCAGGGCCTGGTTTACGACAACCGCACGGCGGGCGTCGGAGGTGTTCTCCTCAGAAAAACCCCTTCCCTGTATGATATCGATGCCCATCACATCAAGGTAGCGCGCATCCACAAAGTTGGCGTTAAATTGCCGTTTCTTGCCATCGGTATCGCGGTAATCCACGCCTATCCAGCCGTTCTGCACGGGCGTAAACAGCGATGAGGCTACGCCCATGACCGAGCTTTCTCCCGCAAGGACATTGTCCAGCAAATTTCGTTTTTGCTCGGCGCCTTCGATGACGCTTATCAGTCCGTTGCCCTGCGAGGGAGTCGCATCCGTCTGCAGCACAACGATCTGCTCTTTTTGATAGCCCAGATCCTTCGACCGCATGAAGTCGAGCTGCCTGTTCACGACGATAGTCGATGCGATAAGGAAAATGGAGAGCGTAAACTGAAATACGACCATCCCTTTTCGGAACAGGCTCTTATCGCCTTTAATCTGGAGTTTTCCTTTCAATACCTCAACGGGGCGGAATCCCGACAGGATCAGTGCGGGATAAATACCGGCCACCAGGCTTATGAATGCGACCAGGCCCGTAAACAGCATGACCGATCCCCAATCGATATCCAGGCTCAGGGCGGTTCCCGAAAGCGAATTGAAGTACGGCAAAAGAAGCTCGGCGAGTATGACACCGAAACCGAGCGCCAGCACGGTCATCAGCACCGCCTCGCCCCAGAACTGGTACATCAGGTGCTTTCGCTGGGCGCCGACCGTCTTGCGGATGCCGACTTCCTTGGCACGTGAGGTGGAGCGGCTTACGGACAGGGTCATGAAATTGACACAGGCAATGAGCAATACCAGCAAGGCAATGGCACCGAGAATATAGGAATAGGTCGGGTCGCTGACCGGAGCGATACCTGCCGGCATATCGGTATTCAGGTGGATGTCGGTCAGGGGTTGGAGGCCTACGGAATAGTTGCTCCTCGCATACTCCTCCTGCCCTAACGCCTGCTGCATCATGGCCGGGAATTTGGCTTCCGCCATTTCCAAGGAAGCATCGTCTTTCAGCAGTACATAGGTTTCGGGCGATACGCTATACCAATTAGTAAAAGCTCGTTCGGAAAAAAGCTGACGGCCCTTCTCCAATGGCATCAGCAACTGGTAACGGATACTCGAGTTCTCCGGGGCCTTTTCGATGATTCCGGTGACCGTAAAGGCTTCAAATTCGTTGCCCATCTTGATGAGCAGGCTTTGCTGCATCGGGTCGGCATCACCGAAATAGCGCTTAGCCGCTTCCGGAGTGATGACTACCTGGTTGGGCTGGGAAAGGGCGGTCTGCGGATCGCCTTTCAGCAATTCGAAATCAAAAATAGTTAAAAAGGACGGATCGACCAGTTGCAGCGATTCCGAAAAAGCGTCGGCCTGGTCATTGGGCTTCACCAAATCGGAAAACTGGTACCGTCGGGCTATCGACTCGACCTCCGGGATGTTCTGTTCCAGCGTGGGTTTTAGCACGAAGGGAGTTACCGTATTGAAGTAGATGTCCCCTTCCCCGTAATCTTCGTGAACCCAGGCCCGGTAGATCCGGTCCGACTTACTGTGGAATTCGTCGTAGCTCCACTCATTGTTCACATAGAGCATAATCAGCACGCAGCAGGCGATACCTACCGCCAGGCCGAAGATGTTGATCAGCGAATAGAGCTTGTGCTTGAAAAGATTCCGAAATGCAATTTTGAAGTAGTTTTTAAGCATGTCAATTTTCCTTTTTAAAGCAAAGCGCTAAGCGCATGGTGCAAAGCGGAATGCTATGCGCCATGCTCTATGCGCCTTGCGCATTATTCATTTCTTAAACTGTTTACCGGATTCATCAACGCCGCCTTGACCGCCTGCCAGCCGACCGTCGCCATGGCTATCAGCAAAGCCGCCATACCGGCCAGCGCAAATACATCCAATCCGATCTGGATGCGGTAGGCGAAATCGGCCAGCCAACGGCTCATCAGGTACCAGGCTGCCGGAGCTGCAATCACAAAACCGATAACCACCAGCAGCAAGAAGTCCTTGCTCAGCAGGCCTACGATATCGGCTACCGATGCACCCATCACCTTGCGGATACCGATCTCCTTGATGCGCCGCTTGGCTGCAAAAGTGGCAAGGCCGAACAGGCCCATGCAGGCAATCATGATGGCAAGCACGGCAAAGAGCCCGAAAATCTCACCCAGCCTCTGTTCCGCCCGGTACTGACGGTCGAAGTCATCGTCCAGGAAAAAGTAGCTGAAAGTCCGTTCGGGCACTACCGACTGCCATAGCTGTTCGATACCCGCGAGGGTTTCAGAAAGTTCATTCGTATTGAGGCGGAGCGAAATGTACAAGGGGGCACTGCCGTAGGCCACCGGCGATCCTATAATCACCAACGGTTCAATCGACTGCCTGAGCGACTGGTAATTGAAATCACGGACAACCCCGATCACCTCACCGCCTCCGCTTGTCATGGCGATCTCCTTGCCCACCGCTTCGTCCGGACTCCAGCCGAATTCCCGGGCCGCCGACTCATTAAGCATAAAGACGTTGGTGGTATCGCTCGACCGCTCAGCGGAAAAGTCCCGCCCCGCAATAACTTCCATCTTGAAAGTCTCCACATAGTCCGGATCCACAAACTGGGTGTTCATCGTTTTCCATTCGTCTGCCGCCATATCGGCCGAACGCACCGAAAAGCTGATCGCTCCACGTCCGGGGATATTGCTTGAAAGGGCCGCCCGGCTCACGGCCGCAGTGCGCATCACCTCGCTTTTGAAAAGTTCGGCCTTGTCAAGCATCTGCCCGTTCAGCGAAGGCAGTACCAGTACCTGCTCGGCATCAAAGCCGAGATTGTGGTTTCTCAGAAACCGCAGCTGTTGGTAAACGACCACCGTGCTGAAAATCAACGCTACCGACATCACAAACTGCAATACGACCAGGCTTTTGCGAAGGGAGAATGAAAAGCCTTTTTTCCCGGCCTCTTCGGTTGCGCCACCCTTGACGGCACGTACCGGCTGAAAAGCCGAAAGGAATAGCGCCGGATACATGCCCGCGGCAAAAGAGACCATCAGAAGGGCTCCGGCTATCCAAAGTGGCATGGTTCCGAATGCCAGGTCGATCACCCTGAGCTGCTTGGCTACGATTTCATTAAGAAAAGGCAAAAGCATATCGATCAGCAGCAAGCCGACCAGCAGCGCCAGTATGCTCAAAAGCAGCATCTCGCCCATAAACTGTACGAACAGCTGCTGCTTGTTGGCTCCCAGCGTTTTTCGTATGCCTACCTCCTTCATCCGCTGCTCGGAGCGGGCCGTGGAAAGATTGACAAAGTTGAAACAGGCAATCAGCAGGATAAACAGCCCGATGGCGCCGAACAGGTAGAGGGTCTGCGCACTGCCGTTGGCCTGAAGTTCATTTTCCCGGTGCGAATACAGGTGGATGTCAGCCAGCGGCTGGAGCTCAAAGCCGAAAGAAGTGCCTTTCGAAAAATCGACCCGCTGCGTAGCCAGGTCCCTCAGCCCGACACTCAAGGCATCGGGATCGGCATCCTCCGACAAAAGCAGATAAGTATAATAGATGTGGGGAGCCCATGAACCGTCGTTGGTGATCGAAGGCACCATCGCTGCCCAGGATGACATCGATGCGATAAAATCGAATTGTACATGGCTTTGGGAAGGGATCTCCTCGAAAACACCGGTCACCTCAAATTCGAGGCTGTCACTTGCCGTAATACGTTTGCCCAGAGGGCTCTCATCCCCGAAATATCGGCGGGCCGTTTCGCGGCTTAAAATTACCGAAAAAGGAGATTCAAGTGCCGTCTCGGGATTACCCTCCGCCAGACCGAAACTGAACATATCCAGGAAAGCGGCATCCGCAAAGAAGAAACGGGATTCCTCAAACCGTCTTCCCGGGATTTCGGTAGCCACCGGCTGGGAGCGGTACAGGCGAACCGACTCTTTTACGGATGCGAACTCGCTTTCGGCAGCGGCGGCAAGGGCAAAAGGTGTGCTGGCGAAATGACGGGTGCCGTCGGGCCTGTTCAGATCCAGGGCTGCGCGGTAAATCTGGTCGGAATTCCTATGAAAGCGGTCGTACGACACTTCGTCCTGTATATAGAGCAGGATGAAAAGGCAGCACGCCATACCCACGGCAAGACCCACAATATTGATCAGAGAATAGATCCGGTCCTTAGCCAGATTGCGAAACGCTATTTTTAAATAATTTTTCAGCATTTTCTTCTCCTTTCAGTTAAAGGCACGGCGCAAAGAGCATAGCGCAAAGCGTATAAAAAATAAATTACGCCATGCGCCATGCTCTATGCGCTTTGCGTACTACTCGCTTCTCAAACTATTTACCGGGTTCACCACCGCCGCGCTGATGGCCTGGTAGCTCACCGTAACCAGTGCAATAGCCAGCGCTATCAATCCTGCCGTTGCAAATGTCATAACGCCCAGGTCCACACGGAAGGCAAAATTCTGCAGCCAGTTCTGCATTCCGAACCAGGCAACCGGGGTAGCTATCACGAAAGCGATACCAACCAGCTTGGCAAAGTCCAGGGAAAGCAGCATCACGATATTCGGTACCGTCGCCCCCAGTACCTTCCGGACGCCGATCTCTTTGGTCCGCTGGTAGGCCGTATAGGCGGCAAGGCCGAACAAGCCTACGCAGGCGATAATAATTGCCAGGATGGCAAAAACGGCAAATATTTTGGCGGACCTCTGTTCGGCCTGGTACAGCTCAGCCAGGTCGTTATCCAGGAATGAATAGGAAAAAGGTGTGCCCGGTGATATCTCCTTCCACAACCCTTCGATCCGGTTTATGGTATCGTTGAAGTTCGCGGTGGAGAGGCGTACGGCCATAAATGTTTCAAAACCAAACTGGCTCGAAGAACTCAGAATGACCAGCGGCGTTATCTGCGTTCGGAGCGATTCAAAATTGAAATTTTCCGCGACCCCGATTACGGTATAGACCGTCGTCACCTGCTGGTTGTTCACATTATTGGTGTTGGTCAGCTGCGCCCCCACCGGATCCTCCAGGCCCATGGCACGAACGGCCGACTCGTTCAGGATGATATTCAGCGAATCGTCAAACTCTTCGGAAAAAGACCGGCCCTCGATGATATTAATGTCTATGGTCTCTATGTAACGGTCGTCGGCGGTCATTCCTTTGGCTGTGAACACCTCCTGGCTCCCCGGCTTCTGGAACTGAATACCGAAGAAGTTCCCGCCCGGCATGGTACTCGAAGCGCCCACGCTGCTCACGCTTGCCAGATTCCTGAGTGCCTGCTTATAGGTACCCGGCTGGTCAAGGTTGACTACATTGTCAATTACCAGCACATTCTCTTTATCGAAACCGAGGCGTTTGTTCTGGATGTAATCCATCTGGCTGTTCACCACGAGCGTTCCGGATATCAGCACAATGGATATGGCAAACTGGAATACCACCAGCCCGTTGCGCAGCCACTGTCCCTTGGTATTGCTTCGGAACTTGCCCTTCATCACTTCTACCGGCTTCATGGAGGAGATATAGAAAGCAGGGTAGAGCCCCGCCAACAGGCCGACCAGCAGGGCAAAACCCAGCAGCAGCGGACCGATCAGGGTGTTGCCCAGCAGATTCAGAGCCAGCTCTTTTTGTGCCAGCTCGTTAAAGAACGGCAGTATCAGCTGGATGATGGCAAAGGCCACCACCAAACTCAGCAAGCTGATGAAAACCGATTCGGTAAGGAACTGCCGTATCAGCTGCGCCCGGTCAGAACCCATCACTTTCCTTACCCCCACCTCGCGGGCCCGTTCGGCCGAGCGTGCCGTTGCCAGGTTTACAAAATTGATACAGGCGATAAGAAGAATCAGCACCGCAATGGATACAAAAATATAGACATAGGTGATGCTGCCGTTCGGCCTGATCTCATTCTGCAGGTTGGAATGCAGATGGATATCTGTGATCGGCTGCAGGAAATAATTGTAGCCGTTGCCGGCTGCCGTATACTCTTCATACGATATACCCAACTCACGCTGAATCTGTCCCGAAGCATACTTCTCGACAATGGCGGGTATCTTGGCCTCCACCTGTTGCGGGTCGGCCCCGGGCACCAGCTCAAGATAGGTGTAGGAAGAAAAACCGGTATAGTTGGGTTGTCCCAGGAATCCCAGGTTCACGCTTGAGCTCAGGAAGTCGAACTTCATATGCGAGTTCTCGGGCAGGTCCTGCATGATCCCCACCACCTCGGTGTCGTTGTTATTGACCTGGATGGTTTTGCCGACCGGGTTTTCATCCCCGAAGTACTTTTGTGCCGTAGACTCGGTAAGGATTACCGTGCCCGGATTCTTCAGCATGGCATCCGGATCGCCTTGCAGGATCTCATAATCAAAAACACTGAAAAAGTTGGAGTCGGCGAAAAATACGTAGTTCTCCTCAAACACTTTATCCTCGTATTCGACCGTATTGGTAAAGTTGGGAAAACCTACCAGGCGCGTCGACTTTTCCACTTCCGGAATCTCCTGTGCAAAGGCTTCGGAAAAGCCACTCGGGATAATGGCATATAATGTGGTGTACTCCGGATAGATTCGCTCCAGTGCTACACGATACAGCTGCTCCTTATTGGGATGGAAATCGTCATAGGAGAGTTCATCCTGTACATGAAGGAGTATGAGAACGCAACAGGCGAGCCCTACCGACAGGCCCAGTATATTGATCGCAGTATAGATCTTGTTCTTCATCAGGCTGCGAAAAGCGATTTTCAGATAATTCTTCAGCATGTTTTTCTCCATTTATTGGAAGCAAAGTGCAGAGCGCATGGCGCATAGCGTAGAAATCACTTCCTCTAGAACGCTATGCGCTTAGCTCTATGCACCATGCCATTTATTCACTTCTCAAACTTTTTACTGGATTCATCAAGGCCGCTCGGATGGTCTGGTACGAGATCGTCCCCAGTGCAATCACCAGCACCGACATCCCTGCCAGCACAAAAGCCCACCAGGGTATGGTTATCCGGTAAGCGAATTCCTGCAACCAGCCGGAAGCAGCCCACCACGCTATCGGAACACTGACCAGGAATGCGATGCCGACCAGTCGGACGGAATCCCCGAACAGCAGCCATGTGATGTCTCTGACCGTAGCTCCCAGCACCTTGCGCACCCCGATCTCTTTGATGCGGTTCTCGATGGCAAAGGACGCCATTGCAAACAGCCCCATGCAGGCAATGAATATCACAATCCCTGAAAAAACCAGGAACAGTTCGCCGCGGATACGGTCGGCCCTGTAAAACTGCTCGAAACGGTTATCCAAAAAGGTGTGCTCGACCGGATTTTCCGAGTCGAAACGGCTGTTGATCTCCTGGAGGCTGGCCAGCGTCTGCTGCCAGTCGGAAGTGTTCACCCGCAGCGTATAGTAATCGATATTGTGAATAGGGTTGCGGTACGAAGCCAGCATCATCGGCTTCATCTCTTCGCGGAAGGACTGAAAGTGGAAGTCTTCTACCACACCCACTACCCGCGGACTGTAACCGTCATCCTCGTCGAGGTCACCGGCCCAGATGGTGCCGTTGATCCGGAGTATCTCTCCGACCGGATTGGCCAGCCCAAGCTCTTTTGCCGCCATTTCGGTGATCAGCACCGAATTGGAGTCCGCGGGATCGTTACGCAAGTTCCGTCCCGCCACCAGTTCAATATCATAGGTTTCCAAAAAGTCTTCATCCGCACCGACAAAGATCATGCGGCTGGCTTGCTCCGCCCCGGGCTTCTCTACATTCGCATAGGGAAAAACCTTCCACTCGCCGGGCACACGCGACGATACCGTCACGCTCTGCACTTCGCTCAGTTTGCCGAACTCCTGTTTGATCGCCTCAAACTGTCCCCGCAGGGCCCCGCTGTTGATATCGATCACCAGCAGGTTGTCGAGCTTGAATCCCAGATCCTTGTTTTGCATGTAACTCAGCTGCTGATAAATAATGACCGTCGCCGATATCATGATGATGGAGACCGCAAACTGGGCAATTACCAACACTTTGCGCAGTGAAAAGTTGCGTCCGCCGATCTTCACTTCTTTCTTCAATGCCCGGACCGGATTGAGCCTGGAAAGGAAAAATGAGGGATAAAGCGCCGATGCGATACCGGCTGTCAAGACGATGGCAAAGAGGGTAACTACCAGGGCAGGCTCTCCAAAGGGCAGGACCAGCTCTTTACCCACAAACGAGTTGATATACGGCAGGCTGACCTCGATCAGCATGACGGCAAAAACCAGTGAAAGCAGCGAGAGAATGATCGATTCTCCCATATACTGCAGTATAAGCTGCCCCTTGCTGGCGCCCAGGCTTTTGCGCATACCCACTTCGCGGGTCCTGCGCGAGGCGGCCGCCGTCGACAAATTCATATAGTTGAAGCAGGCAATCAGCAGGATAAGAACCGCCACAATCGCAAAAGTGTAGACGTAGAGGAGGTTGCCCCGGTTCTCATTCATCCCGCCTTCGATACCTTCAGAATAGAGGTGAATCTCCTTAAGCGGCTGCAGTTCAAAAGTGCTGCTGTAGGTAACATCGTCATCGTACCGGCTGTTTACCAGCGATGACAATTTCTCTTCCAGGGCCTTCTTATCGAAATTTTCAACAGTCTTTACATAGGTGACAAAAGAGTTGGACGTCCAGTTGCTGGTAACCCATTCGTTCCAGCTCGAAATCTCCCGCGCCCAGGTCGGTTCGGCATGGATGGTCTGGATATCAATGTGGGAATTGGCGGGGAAATCTTTTATTACTGCTGAGACCGTCGCTTCATAGACGTTGGTATACAGGGAACGTCCTACTACATTCGTCTCACCAAAATACTTCCGGGCGATGCTCTCGGTAATAACAAGGTTGTCGGGCCGGGAAAGGGCCGTCTGCGGGTCGCCGTGTAAAACCTCAAAATCAAAGAACCGGAAAAAGTTTTCGTCGGCTATCCAGATACGCTCATAGTCGCGGTTCAGCGGATCGTTGCCAACCGTCAGGCGACCGATCTCAACCATCTGCATCTGCTCCGTGATTTCCGGGAACTGGGCCACCGCCTCGGTCCCGACCTTGGGCGCTATCGTCGCTACTCTCCGGCTGTCGCCGTCCTGCTCCGTGATGCCCTGAACCACCCGGTAAATACGATCGCCATCGGAATGGAAATTGTCGAAGCTGAGCTCATCGATAACAAACAGGCTAAGCAGGATAAAACAGAAAAAACCCAGGGTAAGGCCCAGGACGTTGATGAGAGAAGTGACCTTGTTTTTCGCCAGATACCGCCAGGCTATTTTGAAATAGTTTTTGAGCATAGCACCGTGGTTGGTTATTCGTTATTCGTTATCGGTTATTTGTAGCCCGGTTAAAGCACCCTTTCCGAATAACCGATAACCAATAACTGTTAACCATTAAGAAATACCCAACAATCGTACCAACTTGCTAAAACCGTGCCTGTTGCACTTAGAAGGTGTAAATTGAATCCTCTCCTGTACGATCCTAAACAGCAACTGTGCGAAAATGAACAATGGCACCAGCATAGCGCAGAGCGCATGGTGCATAGCGTGTAATATGCTTCGCATATAACGCTATGCTCTTTGCGCCAGGCGCTATGCGAATTATTCGCTTTTCAAACTGTCTACGGGGTTGGCCAGGGCCGCTTTAACCGACTGCCAGCTGACGGTAAGCCAGGCAATAACGACGGCCATCAAGCCCGAAAGGACGAAGACCCACCATGCCAGACCAGAACTGTAGGCAAAGTCGGAGAGCCAGTAGTCCATCATCCACCAGGAAAACGGAATAGCGATCAGGATGGCGGTTATCACCAGCTTGGTGAAGTCTTTGGTGAGCAACAGCACCAGGTTTTGAACGGAAGCACCCAGCACCTTGCGCACGCCGATCTCTTTGGCGCGCTGCTCGGCGGTAAAGGCGGACAATCCGAATAAGCCAAGACAGGAGATGATTATGGCAAAAATCG
>CAYWDK010000015.1:0-31295 GCA_964457025.1 uncultured Balneolaceae bacterium
TTTTTCTTTATCTCATCATTCATCCCTTCTCATTTCAACAAACCGCGGAAGCCTCCTGAAATAAGCGAGGTAAGGTTGGAAAGTATTCCAGGCAGCGCCCATCCTCCCGGCGATACCAGGTACCGCGACTCCCATACGGGCTCGAAGCGCTCCCGGTATCTTCTTGCCTCCTTAAAGTTGTAGAAGTTGTCGCCATAGCTGTAGATGAAATCTGCAAACCTGCTCCAACGATGTGGCTGCCTGCCATTCATTCCGGAAAGGGGGGCCAGGCCCAGGTTAAACCACCTGTATCCCTCTTCCCTGCCCCACAGCATTATTTCAACCAGCAGGTAATCGATAAGTTCGGGCGGTGCACCCGTAAAGTTCCTGAGCAAGTCAAAAGAGAGCTCTTCCCTGCTTGCGGTGGTCCATAAGTTGGAGAAGGCTACTATCTTCCCTTTGTAAGTAACCGCTGCCGTTGGGAAATTCGAGAGATACTCCAGGTCGAAGCGGCCGTGTGCAAAACCGGTTTCGGAAGCCTTTGTCTTCTCCAGCCAGCTCTCAGATACGTTCTTCATCTGCTCAAAATACATCTCGAGTTCATCCTGGGAGATAACCCTGAAGCTGTAGCCGGAATCTGCCAGACGCCTGTGAGATTCCTTGAGTGAGCCGAACTTCGTACTCTCGATATCGAAGGTTTGCAGAGGCACTCTCGCCTCTTCTCCTATCTTGATCCAGCTCAGTCCAAGATCTACATAGAGGCTGAGGTACTCCTCCTGTACCTGGTAAAATACCGGGTGGGTTCCGTAATACTCACACCGCTCTTTGAATTTCCAAACCAGGTTTTCCGCTTCCGGGTCGGGGCCTACCGGATCTCCCAGCGAGATCCAGCTTTTGCCTTCGATACCGTACATGATAAAGGCATTACGGGAGTTGTTGAAAAGCACCTCTTTGTTTCTCGTCAGCACCGCATTGCTCCGGCTGTGGGGGGAAAACCTCAATATGTCGGCCGCCCGCTCGATGTCGTGATAATCGGGTTCCTCGGCCCGATGCTTCCTGGGCTTGAGCAACTTCACCAGGCCTATGATGACGGCAAAACCGAGAACACCTACCGTCGCCCGCAGATACCTCGGTGCATCGCCCAAGAGGGTAAATTGCCACCAGAGCTCGCTTTGATACTCAACATTCCGGAAGGAAAAGGTACCCAGCCAGATCGAGCTGAAAATGACGATGATAATCATACTCAGCCAGCCGGTTGAGAACTGCCGGCTGAAGAGAGACGCTTTGCGATGGAATTCTTCCTTACAGGGCAAAAGGGCCAGCAGCATCAGCGAAAGGAAAATGGCCTCCTCATAATCAGCTCCCTTCAACAGTGAAAAGAGGATCCCGAATACAAGCAGCCCCATAGTCAGAATATAGGCCATATCAATACGGCGTTGCAGGCTGTGAGCAAGTACCATAAGGGCGGCACCGATAAGGCTGGCTAGGAAATGCGATATCTCCATGACGGGCAGTGGGATGAAATGCTGCAGCCACTGCATACGGGGGACATCCGATGGCATCGAACCGGAAAAGAGCAGTACAGCCCCTCCTATAAATACCGAGATACTAAGGACGTGCGGCACCACGCGGGGGAACCAGTTCATCGCTTTCTGGCCGAATTCTTTCACAACCTTCCGATTGGATCGGTACTCCTGGTAGCCCAGTATCAGCATGGCACCTATCAGCGGGATGATGTAGTAGATGATCCGGTAGACTACCAAGGTGCCCAGTATGGCCGAACCGTCCATAAAATTTGAAAGGTACAGCAGCATCACCGATTCAAATACACCCAGACCTCCCGGTACCTGACTGAAGAGGCCGGCAATCTGAGCCAGCAGGAACACTCCGGTAAAGCTGAAGAAGTTGATCCCGATATCCGGAAGGAGCACATAGAGAACGGAGGCTGCCATCATCCAGTCGATTGAAGCAATCACCACCTGCTTGACGGCTATGCGGATGTCTGGCAGTGCAAAGGTCCACCCCCTTAGTGAAAACTCTCGGTTGACTTTTTTACAAGCCACGATATATCCTATCACCATCAACAACAGGATAGCTCCAAGAATGCGGAGTGATACGAAAGGTACCACTTCACCCTGGGGAAGAGCAGGCGTGGCAAAGATGAGTGACAATCCGGCTACCGAGCAAAAGCCTATCCATAGTGTCAGCGCACTGAAGGCAACGATCTGAGTGACCTGTATGGCGGAAAAGCCCCAGGCCGAATAGATTCGATATCGAATGGATCCGCCGGTTATAAGCGCCAGGCCGATATTGTGGCTGAAGGCATAGCCGATATAACCCGCTCTGATGATCTTCCCGGGAGCCAGTTTTTCACCTATATACGACACACCCAATCCGTCATATGCGGTAAGCACCAGGTAACTCAGGAATGAAAGTATCAGGGAAAACAGGATATAGATGTTGGGGATGGCCGAGAGCTGCGCGACGATATCTTCTACACTGTACTGCCTGAGCTCCTGGTCCAGAAACCATACAGCAAGGCTGAAGAACAGGATGCTGATAAAGGGAGTAAGTCTTTTTATTGCCGCTTTCAAAGCAGTCTTTGTTTCTGTTAATTAGCTTTCATGCTATCGGTACGAAACCGTCAAATCTGAGGTGAATCCCTCCCTGATCGGGATGCTTCTCCGGATGTAATAGGGTTCCGGAGCCTCGAAAGGGTCGACGCTGCCGGTATCCCAGCGGCCGTTGCCATTGGCATCGTGATACATAATAAGCCGGTACTGCAAGGGCGGAAGGGCCGTCAGTTCAATACTACCGGTGAATGCTGTATCGGCAACAAGGCCTCTTTTATTGTGCCGCAGCATAAGCCGGTGTGTTCTCGTATCGGTGGTATCGGCATATTGCACAAAGACAGCACCCAGGTTCCCGGGATGCCATACTAGTGGTGATACATTCTTGTAGCCGCTCTTCCGCGGATTCCAAAACCTCACTTCGTATTCCAGACCTCTTTTCCACTCTTCTCTGGGGTGAACCTGCAGTTCGTTGTTTACAATTCGTGTCTGCGGCCATTGTTCCACCAATTCGGTGCCCGCCACCACTTTCAGTGAATCCGTAACCGATGATTCGGCAATGGGTTTGGCGTAAAGTGCACTAACCGCTTCCGTCGGAAAGATGCCGGAGCTGTTTTTAAGACTGATGATTCGCTGCTGTGTCGTGTCTTCCTGGGCCGAGCCCGAAAACTGAAAACGCATGGAATCCCGTACATTATCCGACAGGTCACTGATATTTCTCGCCTGTAACAGGTAGCTGTTTTCCGGAAGCAGATTTTGAGAACTCTGGGCAAAAAGCACAAAAGGCTCGGCCGGCGATACATATAAGGGATAGGCCTCTGCATAGGCATTACCAAGAGTATCGGTCACGGCCAGCGTGGTACTGTCGGTCAGTTGTATGCTTTCGCTGAATCGTATCCGCATCCTCCGGCTGGAAAACAAACCCAGCCCCTGCAAGTCGGGTTGGGAGGTATCCGTTCTGGCTACAAAAAGGGTCTGCAATGTATCGGAACCTGATTTCTCCAGTGTAATAAACTCTCTTCCAAAGGGCTGTGCGCGTTCACGCTCACGATCCCAAATCTTGTTCCTGTTCCGGTCGTCGACCCAAAATGCCTTGTACTCTCCCTGCCTCAAATAAGAAAATTGGAATGTCCCTCCGGTATCGGTCTCGGCTACATAGTTGGCTTTCTGTGTGAGGTCCACAGGACTCCGGTAGAGCAATACACGTTGGCCTTCAGTCCCTTCACCGGTAGCTGCATCTATAATCCGCCCCCGGAGTTTCCCCTCGTCGATCTCCGGACCCGTAGAAACCGCAATCTTTTGAGGTGATGCCAGCTTATTCCCGTTCATATCCCTGAGATTTGTACCGATGGTAACGATAAGAGTGGTAAGGTCGGGTAGTGACTCGTCAAACTTGATGGTCACCGACTTGCGACCCCAGTCGAGAGAATAGGAAATGCCGATGTCGGGCTCGATAACAATAGCGCCGGTAATAGAGCTTCTGTTGACAAATTCAGAGAACTCGAGAGTGATGCTTCGGCCTTCGAAATTGGTGGTGCCGGTTGCCGGCCGTGTATTGACAATACGCGGGCCTTCCTGGTCAGCCGGGCCTCCCGACGGACTCGTCGGGGTGGCACATGAATATGCGATAGCAATTAATCCGGCCAGTAGTGAATTTCGGAGCAAATACGACGACAAAAGGTTTTTCTGTTCCATGATGATTGGCAAAAATAAGGAACTAAAGGAGTAAAACCATTTTTTTAACACAGCTTTGCAAAAGCCGTAATAATGCTATTGACGGATTTCAAAATATCGTATTATTAACAGTTGTTACAACCCTCCCCTAACGGATGAATTCTTCCCCTCATATGTCATACTGTGCAATTCAAGAGAGCAGGCTCGTCAAGGCCGGAACCTTTGTGCTGACCGTACTTCTATTTGCGGGATGTGCATCCTATAAACTGGATGATGCCCAGCACAATCTTCGCTCTTCCTTTGCACACAGCAACTATGAGAAAACCGTAGCACTGCTGGAAAAATACCAGCGAAAGGGCGTCTATCGGGAAAAGGACCGCGTGCTATTTAACCTTGAGATGGGTATGGCCAGTCATTTCAACGGACGCTATAATTCAAGCACCGTCTATTTTAGCCGGGCTGAAGAAGATATCGACCAACTCTTCAGCAGGAGCATCAGCCGCGGCATTACCGCTTTTCTTTTGGGAAACGACAACACACTTGCGTACAACGGCGAAGAGTATGAAGATATTTACCTGAACGCATTCAAGAGCCTCAACTTTATTCAAAAAGGCAACTTTGAATCGGCCCTGGTCGAAGCCCGCCGCATGGCATACAAGCTCTCGCAGCTTGAAATAAAATATGAAGGGCTTGCCAGCGCTCTTTCCAAAGCCGACACGCTTAAGAAAGCCGAATGGAAAGCCGGTAAGACCAATCTGCAGAACAGTGCCTTCAGCCACTACCTCTCTACCCTGCTCTATGCCAAATCAGGATATCCCGACGATGCTCGCATAGAATATGAGAAACTTATACAGGCCTTTGAGGACCAGCCGGGCATCTACAGTTTTAAGCAACCGGACCGTCGCGATATGCGTCGCATCACCGACGCCAGATCCTATAACGTTCTGCTTACCGCCTTCGCCGGACGTGCGCCCATCAAACGGCAAAACGACGTGCGGCTATACCTTGACGAAGAAGACCTCTACCTCAAATTTTCGCTCCCTTCGCTGCATCTGTACCGATCGATGGTGCACCGTGTACAGGTAGTAATAGACGACACGCTGAAAGCTCCGGTTCATCTCATTGAAGAGATGGATGTGGTCTCTGCGGAAGTGTATAAAGTGAAGGAGCCCATTATCTACGCCCGGGGCTTTGCCCGGTCTTTTGCCAAAGCGGTCGGATCCAACATGATCAGCGACGCCATCAAAAAAGAGAACAAAGACCTGGGTTTCCTTGCCAACATATTCGGCAAAATCGGGCAGGAGATTTCCGAGAAAGCCGACCTGAGGGGCTGGCAGACCATGCCCGGCAAGGCGTACGCCAATGTAATCAAACTTCCTCCCGGCAGCCATACCCTTCGGATGCAGTATTACGATGCCTCAGGACGGTTGCTGTTTTCTCAGGAGAAGATCGTCGAAATCAAAACCGCATCAGCCGGAAACCTTGAACTCTTCGAGACCCTCTATTGGAATTAATATTTAACACCGCAACCGAAATACTTTTATTTTTAACCAACAACACCAAATACTCACCATTATGAAACAGCTGATATCATTTTTCGCTATTGCGTTGCTGGCTTTTGCCTGCACGCCCTCACAAAAAGTAAGCCGGATCAATCCCGGTACGCAAACCGACCTTTCCGGCAGGTGGAATGACACCGACGCCCGGCTGGTTGCCGAGGAAATGATTTCCGACGTGATTGCGAAGCCGTGGCTCGACCAGTTCAACCGCTCACACCAGAAGCCTCCGGTAGTGATCGTGGGCCGCGTCCGCAACGAAACCATGGAACATATCGACACCGAGATCTTCACCAAGGAGATGGAGCGCGCTTTTGTGAACACCGGAAAAGTAACCGTAGTGGCCGACCGTCAGGAACGCGAACAGATCCGTGACGAGCGGGCCGATCAACAGGAATACGCCTCCTACGAAACCACCAAACGCATGGCCCAGGAACTGGGCGCCGACTTCATGATTATCGGCAACATCAACTCTGTCGTAGACGAATCGGTAAGCGGCAAGGAAGTGGCCATATTCTACACGGTAAACCTGGAGATGGTCAATGTAGAGACCAACCAGAAAGTGTGGATCGGAAACAAGAAGATTAAGAAGTTTATCGAGCGACGAAATTTCAGGGGTTGATAAGGTATTAGGTATAAGGTATAAGGGTTGGATAGTGCCACGTCAATAGGTATCACCTTATACCTTAACTCCTATACCTACCATATAAGGAACGTTTCTCAATTTTTAGTACTTTGTTCACCTTATGAACAAGACCAAAACCGAATTGCAGCAGCCGTCTCTTTTAAGCCGTCCCGCGCTCTATACCGACTATTATGAATTGACCATGGCACAGGGCTACTTTCTGAGCGGAAGACAAAACGAGCCGGCCTGCTTTGATTACTTTTTCAGAGATCTCCCCTTCAACGGAGGCTATGTTGTCTACGCCGGAATATCGGACCTGCTGGAGATACTGTATAATTTTCGCTTCTATCCCGACGAACTCGAGTACCTCAAACAGCAGGGTTTCGACGACTCCTTCCTGGAGTATCTTTCCGGGCTGAGGCTGTCGCTTGATATCGAATCGGTCCGCGAGGGCGAGATCGTATTCCCGCTGGAACCGGTCGTTCGGGTCCGGGGTTCGCTGGTCGAAACCCAGATCCTTGAGACCCTGCTTCTCAATATCCTGAATTTCGAATCGCTAATAGCTACCAAAGCCTCGAGGATGGTACTTGCCGCACAGGGTCGCAAAGTACTCGATTTCGGGTTGCGGCGTGCACAGGGCTTCGGAGGCATACAGGCCAGCAAAGCCGCTATCATCGGCGGTATTGAAGCAACTTCCAACGTCTATGCCTCTTACTCCCACGGCATTCCGGCCAGCGGAACCATGGCTCACTCCTGGGTACAGTCGTTTGATGACGAACTCACGGCTTTCCGTACCTTTGCCGAATACTATCCCGACGACTGCGTCTTATTGGTCGATACCTACGACACCCTCGGAAGCGGCCTTCCCAACGCCATCAAGGTGGCCAAAGAGCTGGAAGAGAACGGCCACCGGCTGAAAGGCATCCGGCTGGACAGCGGCGACCTGGCCTATTTCTCGAGGAAATCGCGGGCCATGCTCGACAAAGCCGGCCTTGGCTACGTAAAGATCGCCGTATCCAACCAGCTGGACGAACGGCTGATCAAGAGCCTCCTCAGCCAGAATGCTCCCATCGACCTCTTCGGTGTGGGTACTCGCCTGGTAACCGGCCACGAGACCCCCGCCCTTGACGGGGTCTACAAGCTTTCGTCGGTCAACAACGAACCCAAACTGAAGATCTCAGAAAACATCGAAAAAGTTACCTTGCCCGGAATAAAGAAAGTGGCTCGCTATTTTGACAGTGAAGGGATGTTTTACCGCGACGGCATCATGCTCGAAGATGAGGAAAATATCGAATCTATTTACCACCCCTACTACTCCGCTAAATATACCGACGTCAGTGAACTGGAATCCGAGCTGCTGATGCAGCCGGCCGTAAAAGATGGTAAACTCGTAACGGATCCCAGGCCTGCAACCGAGAGCGCCGACTACGCCCGCCGGCGGCTTTCGAAATTAAACCCGGAGCACAAACGTTTTGAAAATCCCCATATCTACCGGGTAGGTATCAGTGAAAAACTGATGCAGCTGCGCGATCAACTCTCATCCGAATTGAAATCCTAAGTTTTGAATAACTGTTGCTATGAAAGCTCTTCTCATTGTTGATGTTCAAAATGATTTCTGTCCCGGCGGAGCCCTTGAGGTTCCCGACGGTGACAAAGTGGTTCCGGTTATCAACCGGCTGTCCGGTTATTTCGACCATATAATACAGACGCAAGACTGGCACCCCGAGGGCCATTCCTCCTTCGCCTCTTCGCATGAAGGCAAAGAGCCTTTCCAAACCATTGAAATGCCTTACGGCGAGCAGGTGCTCTGGCCCGACCACTGCGTACAGGGATCTTCTGGAGCAGATTTCCATCCGGATCTGATAACCGACCGTTCTCAACTGGTCGTCCGCAAAGGCTTCCGAAAAGATATAGACTCCTATTCGGCCTTCTTTGAAAATGACAACGAGACACCTACTGGCCTGGCAGGATATCTGAGAGAGCGCGGCATCGACACACTCTATGCCGTCGGGCTGGCTACCGACTTCTGCGTAAAATGGTCGGTCGTTGACGGACTAAAAGAAGGTTTCAACGTACATGTTGTCGAGGATGCCGTACGCGGCATCGACATTGAGGGCTCGGTTGAGCAGGCCTGGAAAGAGATGGCTGAGGCCGGCGCAGAACAAACCACCTCCAACCAGCTGCTTGATTGATGTCCGAAGCTGAGCCGCATCTTCATGTCAATTACTGTATCCTCGGCGCCGGTATTGCCGGACTCTCACTGGCAGACGCCCTTTCTGAAAAAGGCTTTAGTGTAGCTGTAGTTGAAAAAAATGAAGCGGGAGCCGGTGCTTCAGGGACGCCCGGGGCCCTTGTCAACCCCGCTACGGGAAGACGAGCCAAAAAGTGTTGGAAGGCCGAGCAATGCTACCGGGCAATCACAGAAAACCTTGAAAAAATAAGCAGCCACTCCGACGAACCTTTTTTCCGGAATAATGGCGTGCTGCGCCCTGCCCTCACAGCCAAGATGGCCCGGAAGATGCGAGAGCAGTACGAGAAGACCCCTTGGGAAGAAGGCTGGTGCCGGTGGATGAACGAAGCCGAAATCAAAGAGTTTCACCCCGGCATAAACTGTGTAGATGGCGGACTCTGGCTACCGGTAGGCATAACGGTCGATGCCGGACGGTATCTGCAGGCCTACGCTTCCTGGCTCCGGAAAAGGGAAGTATCCATCTTTGCAGGAAACACTCCTGAAATTTCAAAGCCGGGCAAACAGTGGCACATTCGGGCAGGCAATTCAGAGCTTACCGCTGAAAACCTTGTTTTTGCCACAGGATATGGCACTACAGAGGTCGGCTGGTGGGACGACATCCCTTTTGAACCCATCAAAGGTCAGTTGGCTGGCTTTACCCTTAAAGACGGCTCGCCTTCATTTGAACACTCTATTTCAAGCCTTGGATATATCGCAAACATAGGCGAAAACCGCTTTATACAGGGAAGCACCTATGAGCACGACTTTGAAGGCTTGGAACCTGACGATTTCGGTGAGCAGTATCTCAGGAAAAAATTGCGGCAAACGCTTCCCGATGTAGAGAAAAATGCCAAGGTAGAAAGCCGGTGGTCGGCCGTGAGGCTGTCAACTCCGAACTACATGCCGGTTTTAGGCAGGCATCGTGAACATAAAAACCTGCATCTTTTCGCCGGACTGGGATCAAAAGGACTGCTTTACGGTAAGTTCCTTGCTGAGCATTATACCAAACACCTGACCGAAGACACGCCCCTGTTCAAGTCAGTAAATATCGAACGGTACTACAAGAAAAAGTAGTGCCCGAAGCTAGAAGCGGAAAAGAAAGCCGCTCCATGCCACACCGGCACTGGACCCGTAATTCAATGACTTCGGCACAGTGGAGGCCGCGAAACTGAAGTCGAAATTCTTGAACTCCAGTCCCCAGCCGGCAGAATAGGCTGTAGATGAGAGTCCCCCTGTTCGCATTCCTGCTCGGAAAGGCATGAAGCCCAATAATTTATACTCGATACCTGTAGAAAAAGCAAAGCGCTTGCTGTTGGTTCCCTGCTCTACAAATCCTTTCGACAGGTCGACGGACAGGCTCAGCTTTCTCATGATCAGCTGGGCCCCGAAATTGACCATTGAGGGAAGCGCACGCGTGATGCGGTCGATCTGCTGGGGCGCAAAACTGCCGTAGATCTCCGTCGCAATGCTGTCGGTGAGCACCGACTCAAGATAGGCCTCGCGGTCCCCGTTAAACTCATTGTCGATCTTCTCCTGGTCCAGGTCAAAACCCTCCCACTCAAGAACGTCATCGGCAGCGAAACGCCCAACCTTTTCAGTAAAGCTGACCTGGCCTATATCCGTCAGTGAAAGGCCGACCCTCAGCTTCTCGGGCCCGCGGAAGGCCGCACCGATAAAAGGTACGTCGATATCCATCTCGATGGTGCCCCCAAGGTCGAAACCCCATCCGGATGCCTTAATATCGTAGAAATCGGTATGATCCGGCTCCTCTATATAGCCGCCAAGGTCCGGCGGCTCGCTCATCGACTGACGATCCTGATAGTAATTGTTGAGCTGGTCGGCCAGAGAGCCTGTGGTCTCAAAACTGTAAGTAAACTGGTGGCGAATCAAGTCAATTTCGTTCTGGCTCTCGCCCTGTATCTGCAAAGTGGAGTTGAAATTCATCTTTGAGTTGTGAGCACCTACCAGAAGCTTGGGTGCAATGCCGGCATAGACTTTCACATTCCGGGCGAAGCCGAAAAGGTTTGGAATGGATAGCAACCTGCGTGAATAGCCTATAGAAGCTTCGTAGAATCCAAGCACTTCCATATTGAAATTAACAGCCCTGCCGTCGGCAAAAACCTCGCCGTCCAAGCCGTAAATACCAAGCTCTGCCATACCCCTGCTCACACCCCCGCTTAGCAGTATACGCGACCGCAAGGCGGCGCTCATAGCCCATTTATCGGATCGGTAGGCTGTTCCTACAGGCACGATATCGATCTGCATGCCTACATTACGCATGTCGGATGAGCTTGAGCCGAACCATTTGCTCAAAACCTCCTCGGCAACATCGCCGGAAATCGTCAATCCCTTGGTGAAATATTCATTATATACGTTGAGATTAATCAATGAGCCACCCACATTGGTGCTGAGCCCTCCCATCAATCCCAGACTGAAGCGCGGCTTTCTTCCCTCGTTAAGCATCAGGTTGGCCGGGTTGACAAAATTGGCGTGATAGCTGTCCACATAGGCGGTTCCCCCTCCCCCCAGTGCAAGGTTGGTAGAAGTCATATGTGTCGACTGAGCATTAAGCCCCGATGGCATCCCAAAAGCCACTGCAGCCACCACAACCGGTATCAGTACGGATCGTATGCTCTTTGAAATATTCTTCATTTCGGGCTCAGTTTACAGAAGTTTCTATTGTGACATTCATTTTGACGGAAAGCGTAACGGAATCTTCCGCCCTCACCTTTACTTCCTCCTGCGCCGTGGTGTTGAAGTCGATATCAAGCACCACACTGCGGCTCCGGTTCAAGACCTGCAGCTGCTCTTCGGTTAACGAAAACATCAGGCGGCCTTCCCGGGGCGTGTCAACAAAGCGGGAGGTGCTGTTGACCTGTCCGCCACCAAGCACCAGCTCCTGCTGGCCTGCCAGCGGTATTTCGGTGAGCTGCTGGTTGTTTCCATCCAGCATCCTCAATCGCAGCGTAAAACGGAAGGGCAGCGCGTTGGTATAGCCTATGGTCAGCGTACCTTCCTTCAACCGCTGCTTGTCGCCTTCTTTGGGAAGGTCGGAAAGGTCGGCGTCCAGCGTGTCGGAATAGCTGGAAGTTTGCGTGCTGAAATACAAGGGAAGATCTACGGACAACGAGGGTTCGAAGAGCACCGGGTCACGGATGATCCCCTCCTGGGAGTTTTCGTTCAGTTCGGAGACTCCCACAAAGCGAATCTGCGTGGGGAGATTGTTGAGGAATTCATCCACATTGGAGTTCGAAACGTCAAAATCCGTACTTCCGGTAACCTCAGAGCCGTCGGGTGATGTACTGAGCGTAAACTTGATAAGCTCACTGCTGTTCAATGTAGAGCCGTTAACCGACAGTTCCGGGGGAATTTCTCCACTTGATACCTGCGTTTCCGGAGCCGTACCGTTCAGGAATACCTCGTTCCCGTTGGCGTTGACGCCCAGGATGGCAGCATAAATAACGGCATCCACACCTATATTGGTATTGTAAAGGATGCCCAGCAGCGGCTCCACGAACTCCAGGCCGTCAATCTGTTTGGAGAGGTCCTCGATCTCCGATATATCGACCGTCTCGGCCTCGTTGTCGTTATAGAGGTCCAGCACATTCAGTCCGTTGCCGGCATCATCTTCATTGAGCAGTACGCGCTGCGGCAGTACCACCCCAAATGCCGAGCGGACCTCAAGATTATTGATCTCTACGGAAGCACTTACCTCATTATTCTCGTTGATAGTCTGGGAAGTACCGTCGCCGTTGGACTGGTAGTCGCGCGTAGCTCCCAAAATGTTATAGTCGATGGTATTGCTCTCCGCATAGATGCGAACATCCGACAGGTCGGTAATATCTTCCAGGCCCGAAGTGCCCTCTGGAACCTGCAGAGAAACCACCAGCGAATCTTCCGGGTTGTAGGGCGCGGTTCGGATATCGGGAAAGGAAATCTGCAGGTTGGTGATATCCACATCGATCTGGTTGGTGACATTGAAAATACGCAGCTGACCGGAACGCAGCTCTACATGGTGGTCAGGCTGGTTGAATAAAAATTCGGCATTGTCCACGCTGGAGGTACCGCTGCTGGTAAAATCCTGTCCCGGCACCACGGCCGTAACCTGTGAAGCCACAAGATTGTCCCCGGTAACGCTATTCACGTCCAGGCTTTGGGGATCGCTGCTTAAGTTCTGTGCGGACCAGGAAGCATCCACGTCAATACTCAAATCGGCCAGCTGTGTCCCGGCGGAAAAAGTGATTTCCCATACAACAACATCGGCATCATTCACATTGAAAAAAGTCTGTGAGGCTACGGCACCCGCCTCCGCACTGGAGTTGAGGGTCAGGTCAAGCTGGTCGATATCAAAACCCAAATTGTTGGTAAACTGTATATCCACGCCGCCACTCTTGACCGTTGCACTTACAAAGTAATCGGTGCTAAAATTAATCGTAATGGTTCCGGGCGTGCTGCCTCCGGGAATAGAATCTCCCTGGCTTAAACCGCCGCCAAATCCCGTAACGGTCGTAAAGTCGGCCGAGCCCACATTACCCGAAGAGTTGAATTCGGTAAGCTGGATCTCCCCCACCTGCGAGTTGATGGCGATGGGATCTACATTTACCTGCGGGATGGCGTCGTTGAGGGCGCCGAAATCGAAGTTCTCCTGCCGGGAAAGTGAAATGAGTCCGTCGCCGCCCACGGTAAAGAGGGAGTCAAAGTCATCGTTGGTAGTATCTATGAGTGCACCGCTTCCGCTGCCAAGAAACTGGTAGCGAAGATTCTGGGAAATTGGTGCCTGAACCTTGTGTTCAAGCTTGAAATCCGGTGCATCAGGTGGGATCTCGCAGGCACATAAAAAAAGAAGCAGTCCCGTCACTGCATATCTAGTCAACTTCATCAGCCAAATGTTTAATTATCAATGTTTTCTGCAGGATATGTTTAATCATCGCCTCTCTTGATTTTCAAGGTAGATGATTGCCCCTTCAAAAGCCAATACGAAAAAAAGATTAGAGAAATATCATCTTGGGATGGGAGCTTCAGGAAGCATAAATTCAAAGGCATAAAAAAGGCCCGGACTTCATCCGGGCCTTGGTGCGGAGGGGGAGGGATTCGAACCCTCGGTACCCCTATGGGGGCACACTCGCTTTCCAGGCGAGCCCATTCGACCGCTCTGGCACCCCTCCAGGAAAGAGCGCTAAGATAGAGCAAATATCATGCTATATCAATATGAAATCCATGCTAAAATCCGAAGCTGAAGATGTGCTGGGTATAGGCGGGTACAGGCTGACCGTTGTTGCGGGCCGGACGGAATTTCCATTGCAGGGCAGCCTCGAGGGTAGCCTCCGATAGTCCGTAGCCTATGCGGTCGACTACCTCATAGGAGCTCCCCTCCTCATTGTAGATATGGATCTTTGAGATCGTGGCCTCCTCCACCATCCCCTCGGTATTGACCAGAAAGCTGACCCAGATCTCAGCCTTTATCCCTGCCCTTTTTGCTGCCGATGGCACCGTCGCCTCCACAATGCGGATGATGCTCGGAGGAGTGTCGGGATTGGCAGCTACCTCATCGCCCTGCCCCAAAGTTCCGTGAGTAGTTTCCGAAAGCGGTTCCGCAAATTCAGAGGGGTTGATATCCTCAAGGGTCAGAAATTCTTCTTCCACAATCTCGTCATCAGGCACCGGTACGGGTACCAGCGGTTTGGGCGGAGGCGGAGGCGAACCCTCCTGCGTGGTTATCTGCACCTCCTCAATGAATACCTCGGCATCCCTGGGCTGATAACTGAAATCATCTTCCCCCTGCTCCGGTATAGGCCAGAAAAGGAAGACAGCCAGCATCAACAGTTCTGCCACTACGATACAAGCCAGCACCGCTATACGGTAGGTAATAGTCGTTCCCGGTATGGTATCGTATGACTGTTTCACGGGCGCTATAGCATCATCTTCTAATGTTGTTCAGTTCCGCCTCGATGACGGAATGCACATACGATTTCAGCTCGCCAATGGTTTCAAAATCGGCGGGCTGAACGGGATCAAGAACCGATATCGTAAAATGCTGGCGATAGTTCATCTTCCAGGAACCCTGAGGCATCGCATGATAACCACCCTCTAGAACGACAGGCAACAGCTGAAAATTATACTGCTCCGCCAATATGAAAGCACCGTTCTTAAAGGGACGAAGGCTGCCGTCGGTGGTCCGCGTACCTTCCGGAAAGATCATACCGGGGATTCCATGTCTGATGGGATCGACCAAACGGTCCAGTTTCTTTACAGACTTTCGGCTCTCACGGTCTATACCGATATGACCTGTCATATAGATAATCCATCCCAGCAAAGGGATCCGAAAGAGGCTGCGTTTGGCTACCCACTTCATGCTCCAAGGCAAAAGGTAGCAGAGCGGCAAGTCCAAAAAGCTCTGGTGGTTGGCCACTACAAGGGTCGGCCTGGATGTTTTATCAGGATCGGCTCCCCTGATTTCATATGTCCATCCGGGATTGATTTTGAACATAATCCAGCCTAAGCCTTTTAACAGCCTGTTAGGGATCTGGTTGAAACGGTCGAAAGGAAATGTAAACAGAAAGAAGATGGCTACAAGAAGAAAGTAAATCACAAAGCAAACCGTCCAAAAAAACCAGATTGCCGTACTGAAAAGCGTGCGCATCATAGTCAAGAGTTCTCTTTGAGACTTAAAAAAGCTTTTCTGATGAAACCGTCATGTTCCTTTAACAGTTTGGCAGCCTCGTCTCTCCCGATCCCTCCTAATGCCATTAAAAGCGCCTTTTTAACGTGGCCGTCACACTCCTCAAGCAAAGCAGACGCCTTTTCATAATCCACATCTGTAAACATCATGATGATACGTCTGGCGCGCTCTTCCAGCTTGCGGTTGCTGAGCATCAGGTCAACCATCACGTTTTCATAGACCTTGCCCTGGCGGACCATCGCACCGGTGGTAATCATATTCAACACCATCTTCTGTGCCGTAGCGCTCTTCATGCGCGTGCTGCCCATGATCACTTCCGGCCCTACGGGTACGTCGATCATCACATCTACATCAAGATCGATCTGGTCGGCGGGGACGGTCGTAACCATCACGGTTTTGCAGCCTCTCTTGCGGGCTTCCTTGATGGCTCCGTGTACATAGGGCGTGCGTCCGCTGGCGGCCAGTCCGCAAACCACGTCCATTTCTTTAAGATCCACCTCCTCCATCGCCTTGCGGCCGTTCTCCTCGTGGTCTTCGGCCCCCTCCTGCGCCACAAGCATGGCCTCTTTGCCTCCGGCTATGAGTCCGACTACCTGCTCGGGCCGGGTGCCGAAAGTCGGCGGACATTCAGCCGCATCCAGTACGCCCAATCTGCCGCTGGTACCGGCTCCGGCGTAAATCAATCTTCCGCCTTTGCTCAAAGCCTCTTTTACAAGGGTAATAGCCTCGGCGATTTCGTCCAGACGGGAAGTGACACGCTCCGCCACCTTCTTGTCCTCCTCGTTGATCAGTCGGGCAATCTCTTTGGGATCGGCCAGGTCGATAGACATGGTCGCAGGATTACGCTGCTCGGTGTCCAGCTTTTTTAGCTGGTTGAAAAGATCATTGCCCTCTTTGCTGTTGCCGGAGTCGGACATGCTATCGCACCTCCTTCACATCACCTTTTCGTCCGTCCAGCCAGCCCAGATGAGTGTGCTTAAAAGAATCGGCGTATTTTAATCCGTAGCCCATCATCCGGTCAAGAGCCGCATGAGAGAGCAAGATCACCCCGGCAAGCTGCAGCCAGCTCAGGCCTGCGAAATAGCCGGTTATATAGAAGGCAGCGGCCGTGGCCTGGTGATGGAAAAGGTTATAACAAAAAGCGCCGGCCTTTTCCCCGGCCAGGTAGCCTGCCATTGAAAGATCGGGCAGCAAAAATAGCACCGGGAACAGCCACCAGCTGTAATCAAGCATGCTAAAGAGGAATACCCCAATCAGGAAAATACCTGCTTCATCAAGTTTCAACGCCGTTTTCATAGCCGGTGATTAGGTTGGATTGCGACGGTTGGTCCACCATTCGGAAGGTGCCAGTTCGCCGTTTTTAGAATGTGCGGAACCATTTTTACCGCTACTTCCTGCGGCTTCCATACCGCCGGAGTCCTGTACATTTTTCAGGAGCACCGAGGCAATGAGTTCGGCTTCGGCCTGATCCTGCCTCATTTGATCAAGTCTCTCCGTATCGAAATGATCCTGTACAAAATGAGTATCGTATTTGGCTTCCCTAAAGGCTTCATGCTTCAGCACATAACTGCAAAAAGGAATGGTAGTGCGGCAACCGGCAATCTCGTATTCATCCAGGGCCCTTAACATTCGGGCTATGGCAATATCACGGTCTTTGCCGTACGCACACAGTTTTGAGATCATCGGGTCGTAGTTGATGGTCACCTCCTGTCCTTCTTCGACACCCGCATCGACCCGGATACCGTTTCCGGAGGGGATGCGGTGCTTGCTGAGCAGGCCAGTACTGGGAAGGAAATTGTCTCTGGGGTCCTCGGCATAAATCCGGCACTCAATAGCGTGGCCTTTCATCGTAATGTCTTCCTGGTCAAAAGGAAGCGGTTTGCCTTCGGCTACCAGGATCTGAAGTGCTACCAGGTCGAGGCCCGTGATCAGTTCGGTAACCGGATGCTCAACCTGCAGGCGGGTATTCATCTCGAGGAAATAGAAATTCCGATCACGGTCTACAAGAAATTCGATGGTTCCCGCTCCCACATAGTCGCACGCCTCGGCAGCCGATATGGCCGCTTCGGCCATATCGGCCCTCAGCTCCTCGGTCAGTATCGGGCAGGGCGCCTCTTCGATCACTTTCTGGTGACGGCGCTGTACCGAGCACTCGCGGTCGAAAAGATGCAGCGTCTTGCCATGAGTATCGGCCATAATCTGAAACTCTACGTGCCGCGGCTCTACCAGGTACTTCTCGATGTATACGCGGTCGTCACCGAAGGAATTCCGGGCTTCCGACTTGGCGGCCTTAATACTCGACTGAAACTCCTCGGGCTCGTGAACAATACGCATCCCCTTACCCCCTCCCCCGGCGGCCGCTTTAATAAGGACGGGAAAACCGATGTCGCTGGCGATCTTTTCGGCCTCGGCCACATCCTTAAGCTCGTTGGTGGTGCCCGGAGGGAAAGGTACACCGGCCTTGCTCATCAGTTCGCGGGCCGAGGTCTTATCGCCCATCAGTTTCATCGACTTTGCTTCGGGACCGATAAAAGTAATACCCTCATCACGGCAGCGTTCGGCAAAAGCGGGGTTCTCGCTCAAAAACCCATAACCGGGGTGGATGGCATCGGCACCGGTCTGGCGAACCGCATCGATAATCTTATCAAATACGAGGTAGCTCTCTGATGAAGCGGCCGGACCGATAAAGACCGATTCATCGGCCTGCAGCACATGCGGGGCTTCCGCATCCGGCTCGGAATAGACAGCTACGGTCTGCTTGCCTAGTTCCTTGCAGCTTCGAATTACACGCAGGGCGATCTCACCCCTGTTGGCAATGAGTATCTTATTGATTTCTGGCATAGTTTAAATAATGTGTGCTTTTAGCATTTGCGGCCACAGTTCCCATTCGTCGGTCTCATCCACATTCCAGATGTCGACTTTGTGCTCTACAAATTTCATTCTCATAACATGGGCCATCCGTTCGGCCTCCTCCTTGCGAGAGTCCTGCTCGTAACTCACGATCCGGTAATCCACATCACGGACCCGGTCCAGCAACGGTTGTTTGTTGAGGTTGGGCAAGTAATCGACGGGGTTGTTATAGTAGACATTGTCGTCATAATACTCTTCCATGAACCGCTTGATGTCGTAGACCCCGCTCATACCGATAGCTCGACCGAATTCCTTTGGATGTTTCAACGCAAGGTTGACAGCCTGGTAGCCGCCCATATCCACTCCGGCTATGATCAGGTAATCGATACTGCTCTGCTTTCGAATGAAGGGTACGACTTCTTCGATGATATACAGCTCGTACTGCTGCTGGCGCAGGACACGCTGGCGCGGCTCGATCTTCTCGTTCAGAAAGCTCTCATCGGCGACAGACTCAACACAAAAAAGCCTGTTAAACCCTCTTTCGAGCTGCAGGGAGATCGCTTCCGTCATACCCCGTTTCTCCCACTGCCCGCTGCCTTTACCCCTTGTAGGAAGTCCCAGTATAGGCGTGCCGGAATCTCCGTATACGGTAACCGTCATGTCTTTGCCCAGACTGGGACTGCGCCACTTCTCTGTCTTCTTTTCCATTAATGAATCTGAATTCTGAGGATCCGGTTAGAAAATTAATGGTAGAATATAACAGATAGCTGGCTATAGTGTAAGTAGCATCTGGAAATTTCGGTCACGCCTGGGCGAACTGCATCCGGTACAGGATACGGGGAAGGATGGAAATCTTTTCGGTGGCGTTGAGATAGGCGCGATGTTCAAAAACGTTGTAGTCGTTCTCCTCGATCTTGTCAAGGATACGGCTGTAATTATACCGCGCCAGGTATACGGGCAGCTGGCTGTCTCTGGAAAGCATGGGGACGCCCCGGTCCGATTTTTCGTAGTAGCTACGCGTCCTGTCGATCTGGAATTGCATAAGGTCACAAAAAGCAGCGTTCTTCCTGTAGTCGAAAAGGTCGGCTTCGGCAATACCGAAGCGGTCAAGGTCTTCTTTGGGGATATAGATCCGGCCTTTTCTAAGGTCCTCCCCCACATCTCGCAAGATATTGGTCAGCTGCATGGCTATGCCGAGGTCTACCGCATGGTCAAGGGCTTCACTCGAATCATAGCCGAATACCTCGCTGGTCATCAGGCCAACGACCGAAGCTACCTTGTAGGAGTATTTATACACCTCTTCGAAAGTTTCGTAACGGTTTTTATAGAGGTCCATACAGACTCCCTCCATCAGTTCGAAGGGAAGCTCCATGGGTATGTGATAGTTTTTGAGCACATCCGAGAAGGCTATGAGAATAGGTGAGTCGTGAATTTTCCCTTCATAGGTGTCGCTGAGCTTCTTCTTCCAGCTGACCAACCGGCGGTTGATATCATCATAGTCCAACTTTTTCTGCGAGACCAGGTCTTCGGCTTCATCGACAAGATCATCCATATAGCGGCACAGCGAATAGATGGCAAAGATGCCGCGTTGCTTGTCGTTCGGCAGAAAACGGGTCGCCATATAAAACGTCTTGGCGTGCTCGCGTGTTATCGCCCGGCAACGAATATAAGCCTCTCTCAGCTCTTCATCCTCAACCTCGTCCACTACCGCACGATGGAAAGAGGTCCGGGTATAGAGCGGACGGATCAGATTATATGGTATGCGCAACAGATCGGTCATAGCAATTGAATTTCTATCTAACGAATGCAAAGTAGTAGCCGAAAAGTTCCCGTTTTTCGGTTTAACCGGATATTTTACCTACGATGATTCAGGAAAAGAGGATTTGAATATCTGCGAAGTTTTAAGATTTTAGTCCAAACCGTAATTACAACCTGGCATTCCGATCGTGAGTTCTTCCATCGACAAAAAACACGCTCTCTCTCACTGTATCACTCGAACAAATGCTCCCGGATTCGGGCAGCCCTACCGCGGTAAAGTGCGGGAAGTGTATGAGCTAAATGACAGCACTCTCGGAATCGTAGTTTCCGATCGCATCTCAGCCTTCGATCACATCATGAAGCAGGCGATACCTTTCAAGGGACAGATCCTTAACCGACTGGCCCAATTCTCCTTTGGAGAAGTCGAAGACATCGTGGATACTCACCTGATCGACGTACCCCACGCTAATGTCACCATTGCTAAAAAATGCAATCCGATCCCGATTGAGGTGGTGATAAGGGCTTGCCTCACCGGCCACGCCTGGCGGGTGTACGACTCCGGCAAGAGGATGCTTTGCGGCGTGGAACTGCCCGACGGTATGGTAGAGAACCAGAAATTCGATGAACCTATCCTCACCCCGGCTACCAAGGCTAAAGAAGGGCATGACGAAGATATTTCGGAAAAAGAGATTCTATCAAGGGGGATTGTGGATGAAGAGATCTGGGAGGAAGTGCGGGAAAAGGCCTTCCGGGTATTTCGTAAGGGACAGGAAGTGGCTGCACGGCAGGGACTCATACTCGTCGATACCAAATACGAATTCGGGCTGTTCAATGGCACTGTCACACTTATCGACGAGGTCCATACGGCCGACTCCTCCCGCTATTTTTATGCGGATGAGTATGAAGAGCGGCTAGAGAAAGGCAAGCGCCAGAAGCAACTCTCCAAGGAATTTCTGAGAGAATGGCTGATGTCCCATGATTTCCAGGGTAAAGAGGGACAGCAGCTGCCCGACCTTCCCGACTCCTTTCGCTGGGAAGTGTTTGAGCGTTATGCCGAACTCTACCGCCAGCTCACGGGCAATGCTTTCAGCCCCACCCCTATCGGCACCGGCTTTGACGAAAAACTCGCTTCGATCTTTGTCAGGTATAAGTCGGAGTGAATAGAACACGGATAACGCAGGTGCGGCTGTTTTGACAGGGATAATTTACCAGCTGCTCTGATATGCCATTTCAATGTTCATCTGCCGCATCCGCAATATCGGCGGTTCCTTCCTACATAGGGGGCACGGGGCCGTGCTGGGGCTTGAGCAGGATCTCCTCGGCCAGGGTTCGGTTGGAGAGTTTGGAAAGGGTAACGATAAGTTCCGCCACATCCCTGGCATCGATCAATCGCATCGGATTCATATCGGATCCCTCCCAAGAAGAAGACTGGGTCTGTCCCAGGTTTAGTGCCGTAACCCCTATATTCGTATTCAACAGCTCCTTCCGAAGCGAACGGGTATAACCCAGCAGGGCGTGCTTGGATGCCGAATAGGCACCGCTCTCCCTAAGGCCGATCAAGGCCCCGACAGAACAGATATTGACAACCAGCGCCCGGTCCAGTTTTTTGAGTTCAGGCAAAAACCGTCGGGTGGTATGTACGGCAGAAAAAAGATTGGCTTGAATCTGATCCATAAAATCATCATAAGCCGTTTCCTGCAAAGAACTTATAAGAAATGATCCTGCATTATTAATGAGGATGCCCGGGACCGGGAAATCGTCCGGAATGGACATATCCAGCGTCGCCTTTTCATCGGTGAGATCACAGGAGATAATGTGTACTTGGGAAGCGCCCGCATCAAGGCAAAATTCTTTGGTTTTTTCGAGTCCGTCGACGCTGCGCGAGATGAGAACCAGGGGACGATCGGTGGCATCTGCAAAAGCCGTAGCTATCGCTCTCCCTATGCCCCGGCTGGCACCGGTTATTACTACTGAGGACGAAGCGTAATCCACCTATCGGACCCCCAGGAATTTATGGGTCTGCAGACTGATACTCCACCTGGGATGTTCCTTCACATAATCCACTATGAGATCCATTGATGAAGGCCGCTCCCACTCGGGCTGGAGCATCAGACGTGTACTTTCGGGGCAGCGTTCGGCATTTTTCTCGGCCCACTCAAGGTCTTTATTGGTCAGCACTACTACCTTAAGCTCGTCTACATAGGGAAAAATTTCGTCAGTAGGCTCCTTGAACCGCTTGGGTGAAAGCGTAATCCAGTCGAGATAGCCGGATAAAGGCGATGAGCCGCTGGTCTCGATGTGCGTGCGAAGGCCCTCTTCCTTAAGACGGTAGGTAAGCGGATCCAGGTCCTGCAACAAAGGTTCGCCCCCTGTAATAACTGCAAAGGACGCACCGCTGGCTTTTGCTCGCTCTACAACCTCGCCCACCTTGACTTTGGGATGCTTCTCCTCGTCCCAGCTCTCCTTGACGTCACACCACCAGCAGTTGACGTCACAACCTGCCGTACGGATGAAATAAGCCGGCTTACCGGTATGATAACCCTCTCCCTGTATGGTATAGAAATCCTCCATGAGAGGGATTACCGTCTCATCCAGCTGTCTGGAGTCAAAAAGCGACTCCCCTGCTTCTGTTTCGGAAGGATTATACATCTTTTTCGCTATCGGTGTATTCTACCCAGCTGTTTTCGGTCTCCCAGACGGTAACCGTCAAATCGATTCCGTCGGGTATCCGCCGGGCTGTTTCGTTATGGATAAATTCTGCAATACGTTCGGCTGTGGTGGCACTTGACAGCTGCTCGTTCAACAGGCTGTGATCAAGACCCCCTTTTTCCGGCTCCTTGCCCGCCCATTTGAGTTCGCGGAAGTCACATACCATTTCTGGCGAGTCCAGATATTTTGACGGATTAAGCTTATTTGAGCGTGCCGTAACTTTTACCTTATAGGAATGCCCGTGCATATTCGCGCACTTGCCGTCATAGCCCTCAATGTAATGAGCGGCCTCAAAAGTAAATACCGTATGTAGTTTCCAAGTAGGCATAAGCCCAAAAATAAGACAAAAAAAGGGTTTGCCCAATGAGCAAACCCCTAAAATCTTACATACAGAGCATGCGCTACTGCGGCCACTTGATAGTGCAGCCGAGCGATTTAGTGGATTTGACGGCAATCTCTTCGCCGGAACCCAGCGACATGAGCGCGTTCTTAAGCCACGGCTCTTCCACACCTTCGGCCGAAGCGGCATTGTCGTCTATCGCTCCTTTATAAACCAGCTCCATATCGGAGTTGAACAGGAAGATGTGCGGCGTGTGGGTTGCGCCAAATGCCTTAGCCAGTTCGCTGTTCTCATCCAGCGCATAGAAGAAAGTATACTTGCTCTTTTTGGCACGCTGTTGCATATCCTCAAATCCATCCCCCTTGTCGCGGTAAGTGGTATTGGGGTTCAGTGCAATGGTACCTATGCCGTTTTCTTCGGCCAGTTGAGCAATCGGATTGTAGCGGTCTTCCCAGCGCGAGACCCAGGGACAGGTGTTACATGAAAATACAACCAAAAGCCCCTTCTCTCCTGCCACCTCTTTCAGGGTAATCATTTTACCCGATACATCCTTTACGGCATGGTCTGTCAAGGGTGCCTGAGCTCCCAGGGCAAGTTCTTCATTGTTTTGGGCCTGTAAATGGCTGAGACCCGACATGGCGAGCACAACGAATGAAACAACTAAGCTTAATAAAGGTTTTCTCATAATATTAAGGGTTTATAGCTTTTTGAACTTCAGATTCGAATTTGGAGAAAGTGGCACTGTTTTGCCAACTGGCGGTCACTTCTCCGCTCTTGTTCACAATCTTGGTAAAGGGAAGCGCCCCGTTCCACTCGCTGGAGAGCGCTTCAATAAAAGGCATATCCTTACCGGTCTTGAAGTAGGTGGTCCAGTCCACACCCTGTTCCTTGAGAAACTTCAGGGCACGGTCACGGCTGTCCGGGAAGTCGGCCGAAACAAAAATTACCTTCAGCTCATCCTCGTACTGCCGCTGTATCTTGACGATCTCAGGGAATTCCTCCACGCAGGGTGCACACCAGGTAGCCCATACATTTAAAAGAACAGCTTTATCCCCTTCAAAAGATTCCACTATCTGCTGGATCTCTTCTCCCGAGGCGTCTACCAGCAACTCTTCGTCTGCCTGGGGCTGTGGAGCAAGGGCGCCGTTTGCAAAGCCTGTTAGCAGAACAAAAATGGAAAGGCTTAGTTTATGAGTAAACGTCATATCCCTGTCACTATCTTTTATTCAACTGATCCGGATTCCAAAAGTGTCTGTCGATGTCTACGGTAAATTCTTCAACGAAAGAAATCCCTTCCTGTTGTAATCGTTCCCTCATCGTATCGTCGGGAAAGTGGGCCCGGCCCGTCAGCTGGCCCAACCGGTTCAACACGCGGTGGGCCGGGATTTGTTTGCCGTGCGACCGGTTCAGGGCATAGCCCACCATCCGGGCTCCTGATGCCACACCCAGGTGCGCCGCTATAGCCCCGTAGGTCGTGACCTTGCCGCGTGGGATTAAAGCCACCACCTCATACACCCGTTCGTAAAAGTCATCGGTATTGTTTTCAGCCATGAGTATCCAATAACAGCTTAAGCTCTTCTGCTGTTTCATCATCCAGTCGGGCCAGCGAAAGTGCCTGGCTTCCCATTACCTTGTAGACGGTCCTGAGCCGTTCTGCCTCCTCGCCCGTACCATCCAGCAGTTCAAGGTGCTTTTTGACGGTAGCTACATCTCCCCTCGCTATAGGGCCGGTGAGCACCTCACCCAGTTCATCGGTGCCGCCATTTTCCAGCGTCTTTTCCACCAGAGGAAGCAGCGCCTTACGTATGCTTTTGCCGTCCATCCCTCCCAGGCCGGCCAGCTCCTCTGCTCCCTTCAGCAAGGCCACAAGATAGTTCGATACAAATACGGCCGAGGCGTGGAGGTACGGTTTCTGTTTTCGGGAGACCTCAAATACCTTCGCATCCAGCAGCTCGGCAAGATCTTTAAGCTGTTTTTTGGCTTCTTTATCGCCCTCCAGGTTGAAGTAGATCCCTTCGAAATCGCCGGCATCGGAAAATTCTGTAAAGGTCTGCAAGGGGTGTAAGGCCGCCGTTGACGCACCTTTCTTTTTAAGTGGGAACAACAGCTCCGACGTCTCATTGCCTGAACAGTGTGCAAAGGTGCTGCCGGTATAATCAGTCTTCAATTCGGACATCGAAAGGGCGACGTCCGAGATTCTCCCGTCGGGGACAGTCAAAAAGACCAGCTCGCCCAGTTCATCTGCCGAAACCGGAAAAGAGCCGGAGGAACGGGCGCCTATCGATCGTGACAGTTTTTCGGCTTCCAAAACGGTACTGTTGAACAGGCTCTTGATAGGAAATCCTTTTTTATGCAGGGCCCGGGCCAATGCCGTGCCCAGCGATCCTGTCCCTATGATGGAAACCGACGGAAGTTTCATAACGGTCCTAAAAAATTACCCGCTGCCGTTCGGCATAGCCGGTAAGCAGACTGCCTTTATAATTTTTATACTCTCCATTCAGGAAGTTCAGCTTAAGCTCCCAAGCGCGTGCCACCAGCAGTCCGGCAATGAAGGTGGAGGTACCGTTAATGCGAGACTCCCCGCTGTTCAGGTAATTCAGGAGGCCCGATTCGTTACCCTTGTCAATCATCTTCCTGACCTTCTGAAACTCTTCGGTCCGCTCGTTGTCCAGGTCGCAGCAGAAAACCAGCAATGCCCGTCTGGGCGCTAAAACTTCCTGAAGTACATAGGCCAGCTCCTTGACGATAGCCTGACTCATATCTGCAATCTGTACGCTTACAACCGAAAAATCGTCGCTGACACACTGCAGCAGCATCAGCTGCTGGAAAAGGCTCATCTCTTTGCTGAAGCCTTCATCATGAATAAAAAAGTCGTCATCCTCGTCGCAAAACTCGTTGCGCATATAGTCGTTTACCTTTACCTCTCCCAGCGGGGTTTCGAAAACCTTATTGGAAGGCATCGGCAACTTCTTCTCCAGGACTTCCTCATACGATTCGATAATAATAATGGTCTCGTAATTTTCAGGGTCGATACGGCTGTAGATGTCACATACCCGGTCAAAGTTGTCATCGTCTATGCGGGTGGGTGAAAAGAGTATCCGGATCTGATCGTTGAACGGTTCGTTTTTCGAGCGGGCATTCTTGAGGCCTTCGGTTATCTGCTCGCGGGAATAGGAAGTGATGTTCATACAAAAAAGCGGTGTACTGATGGTTTGGGATTAAGGAAAATAGGCTATGGAAATCCAGTGCCCTGCATGCTGAAAACTACAAATTCTGGCACTCTTATCATTATTAAATCTTCCGCTGAACTCGGCTTCGCCGATTTGCTCCACCCGCAGTTCGTTCAGGTTGGTTCGAAGCCCGCTGCCCTCCAGCTTTACCATCGCCTCTTTAATAGTCCACAGACGGATAAGTTCGATCTCCTTCAGCAACCCTTCTTCCTCACGGTGGCCGATACGCCGGGCCAGCCTCTCTTCAACGGGCCGCTCCGCCGGCTCCAGGTCTACTCCGATAGGAGTTGTTTCCGATATGCCGCAGACCACTTCACTTTCTGAGTGCGCGATGCTGAGGTTGAGTTTCTTGCCTCCGACCTCCCCAAAGGGCTTGCCGTATTGGTCCTTGACGATCTTAAAGCCGGAGGGGTCGTAGCCCATTTCGGAGGCCAGCTTTCTCAACAGCAACCGGCTGGAGACAAACTCACCTCTCCTGCCTTTGTGGCTGATCAGTTCCAGCTCGTCGGCCTCTTCGGTGATAAGCCCGTCGGCAGAGTGGCTGCGATCGATACGGCTCCGTGCCAGCCTGATCGAAGCCGGAAGCTTGTTATGTGGGATGGTTTCGATAATCAAACAATCGGTTTCAGTATCTTCACCATGAAAATAGGGCGATAAAGCGATTATAAAAATGGGAAATGGCGCTTAGGCAGATTTGAGTTCCGTCTGAGAAAAAACTCACAATTTTGTCGTTTATTCCCTATTTTGTGCGACTAAATTTTACCGTTAATCCGTACCTATTTCAGAGATCACAAAACCCATGAGCAACACCGAACCTACTGTCAGCGAACAACACCAAATCCGTCTTGAAAAGCTGGACGAGCTGAGGGAGCTGGGCGTCGACCCCTACCCTTACGACTTTGAGGTAACGCACTCCAGCAAACAGATCCTCGAGAATCCCGATCTGGTGAAGAAAGATGACCAGGATGAAGATGAGGCCCAGCAAGTATCGGTAGCCGGGCGCATCATGACTCGGCGTATCATGGGCAAATCTACCTTCTTTAACCTTCAGGACTCTGAAGGTACCATCCAGGTGTACATCCGGCGTGACGACGTAGGCGCGGAAACCTACAATACGGTTTTTAAGAAGCTTACTGACATCGGCGATATCGTAGGCATCAAAGGCCATGTTTTCGTAACCGGTACCGGCGAGACTACCGTCTACGCCAAAGAGTTTGTCATGCTGAGCAAGACCCTCCGCCCTATTCCCGTCCCCAAAGAGGTGGAAGAGGACGGCGAAACCAAAGTGTACGATGCCTTTACCGACAAGGAGCAGCGATACCGCCAGCGCTACCTCGACCTGGTGGTGAATCCCGAAGTGCGGGATGTCTTTAAAAAGCGTACCGATCTGGTGCAGTCTATGCGCAACTTCATGAACAACAAAGGTTACCTGGAAGTGGAAACGCCCATCCTCCAGCCGGTTTACGGCGGGGCATCGGCACGGCCCTTCGTTACGCATCACAACGCACTGGATATGAAGCTCTACCTGCGTATTGCTAATGAGCTTTATCTTAAAAGGCTGATTATCGGAGGCTATGAGGGCGTCTACGAATTCTCCAAAGACTTTAGAAATGAAGGGCTATCCCGTTTCCATAATCCGGAATTTACCCAGGTTGAACTCTATGTGGCCTACAAAGATTACGACTGGATGATGGAATTCGTGGAAGATATCATCGAACAGGTCGCCCTCGACCTTCACGGCGATACCAAGGTTGCCGTCGGCGAACACGAAATTGATTTCAAGAAGCCGTGGCCGCGTATTCCCATGTTCGAAGCCATTGAGAAAGAGACCGGTATGGACCTTTACGGAAAAAGCCTGGAAGAGCTGCAAAAGGCAGCCGACGAGCTCAACATTGAAATTGAAGACGGCGCCGGCAAAGGCAAGATCATCGACGAGATCTTCGGCGAGAAAGTGGAACCGGAGCTGATCCAGCCCACTTTCATTACCGACTACCCGATTGAGATGAGTCCGCTGGCCAAAAAGCACCGCAGCAAGGAAGGCCTCGTAGAGCGTTTTGAATGTATATGTAACGGCAAGGAGATTGCCAATGCCTTCTCAGAATTGAATGACCCCGTAGACCAGAGGGAGCGTTTTGAAGAACAGGCACGCCTCCGCAGCGAAGGCGATGAGGAAGCCATGACCATCGATGAAGATTTCCTGAAAGCGCTGGAATACGGCATGCCTCCGACCGCGGGACTGGGTATAGGCATCGACCGTCTCGCCATGATCATGACCAACTCCGATTCTATCCGGGACGTACTCTTCTTTCCCCAGATGAAACCGGATAAAGACTAGAGATTCGTTATTTGTTATTGGGTACTTGTTATTCGTTAATCGTTATTTGTTATTCGGGGAATAGTTGTTAGTATCATTAACTCCTGTTTCAACGAAGATTTTAACTATGCTGTACAGTTCCGGTGACGTTTTTATGCATCCCAATAACGAATAACTCATAACCGATAACGATTAACGAACAGCGAAATGAACTTCGAATGGTACCTGGCGCTCCGGTATTTTAAGGGCAAGAGACAAGGCTCCCGCTTTCTCTCTTTTATAAAGGTTATGGCCATTACCGGTGTGGCGGTGGGATCGGCCGGGTTGCTTATAGCGCTATCGGTGGTGCATGGATTCAAGTCCACTATCAACAATAAGGTGCTCGGTTTTGCCCCGCATATTTCAGTGGCCACCTATTCCGATGATCCTATTTACCGCTCCGACACCCTGGTGACCTACCTAGATAAGTACCCGGAGATAAGGAACGTGCAGGCGGTAGTTTCGGGGCAAGCCATGATACAGTCATCGGATGAAGTTACCGGTGTCATGATCAAGGGTGTCGATTCGGAGCGTGGTGACGTCACCGAACTCCGCAGTTACATTAACCGTGGCAGCTACAGCCTCGAGCCCGACTCCAGCGGACTGCCGGGCATTGTCATTGGCAACAAACTGGCACAGACCCTTGACGTGGAAATAGGAACGGTATTGACCGCCTATACCATCGACGGTATCCCCTCCCCCCTCAACTCTCCGGAAATTCAGCAGTTTCGCCTTACAGGTATTTACCAGACCGGCATCGACCGTTTCGACGACATCTATGCCATAGCCGACAAGCAGTACGCTCAAAAACTGTTCAATATACCCGGAGTACACGCCTCGGCTGTGGAAATCCAGCTGGCTGACAACAGTATTATTTCATCCTTTGACCGGAAAATGTCGTCGTATCTGCCCTTTCCCTATTATACCGAAAGCATCTACGACCGCTATGGCAATATTTTTGCCTGGGTACAGCTACAGGAAGAGACCATTCCGTTTGTGATCAGCGTGATGATCATCGTGGCTGCCTTCAACCTTATCGGCACCATTCTGATGATGGTGATAGAACGCACCCGCGATATCGGCATCCTGAAAACCATGGGCGCCTACCGCAAAAAGATCCGAACCATCTTTCTGCTGGAAGGCGTTTTTGTTGCCGGTGTGGGACTGTCTATCGGCATCGCACTTTCCCTGCTCTTTGCCTGGCTGCAAACTACTTACCAGATCATTCCCCTTTCCGAACAGAACTACTATATGTCCTATGCGCCGGTAGAACCGCACGGACTGGATTTTGTGATCGTGACCGTGGTGACCGTCGTTCTCTGCGCCCTCGCCTCCTGGCTGCCGGCACGTATCGCTTCCAAAACCGACCCGCTTAAAGTCATCGCCTACGGTCGCTGATTGAATGGAACACGGATGACCCAGTTGCCGCAGATTTTCGCTGTATCGTATATGGGGAGACCCTAATTAAATTTCTGTGCAGACCCGCCTGTTCCGTAAAACCTGTGTTCTATTCTATAAAGCAGGCTCAATATCAAGTCCGGCGAATTCTTCGAATAGTGAGTCGTATTCGGCTATCTTGCGCGACCAATCCAGGTGCTTATTGATGTTCTGCAGCGATGCTTTGGGCAGCGGTTGGGTTTCTCCGGTAAGCAGATCCTTGAGATAGTGAAAAAGGTCGTCTTCGGTCTCATAAAGGACAGGGGCATGCAGAAGCGGACTGTGCAGGCTCTCCGGAATCAGTTCCGGATAATGCAGCCGGTTGGGCACCAGCGGGTGGCAGCCGCAGTAGATCGCCTCCATGATAGCCACGCAAAAGAATTCATAGGTGGCCGTCGAGACCACGATATCACCGCTGTGGAGCAGTTTGCTATAGTTCTCTTTGTTCTCCACATAACCGAAATGGGTGATATGCCGGCCGTAGCGCTCCCACGCCTTCTCGAACTCCTCGGGCTTTTCATGCTGGGTATCTCCGGCCAGGATCAGGTCAAAGGTCAGATCGATATCGTTCAGCCGGTTCAGCACGCGGAAAAACATGGCCGGGTTGCGGTCGAACTGCCAGCGCTGGTTCCAGACGATTACAGGATTTTTATTCGAAGAGCGGGTGTCAGGCTGGGCGTCAAAGCGCTTCAGGTCGAGGCCCGGATAAAGCACCATACTCTTCTCGGCGATCTTGTCGATTGTAAAGTAGTGTTTGTCGTCGGGATGGTTTTCCAGGAATTTGGGAAGGGCGCGCAGGAAGTCCTGCTTGTGGAAATTGGAAGAGAAAATAAGCTTATCGGCAGTAAGTGCGCTAAGGTAGTTGATATAGCAGTAGGTCATATCCCGCTCTTCCCCTTCGGGCATAGGCTGGGTAAACTGATTCTCATGCATGTACATAATCTTGGGAACGTCGGCAAAACGGGGGTTAGTAAGCCCCAGGAAGGCGGGCAGGTTGGTCATGCTGCTAACAAAAAGCAGATCTATCTCTTCCTCAACCTCATTGGTCATGCCGGCCAGCGATACCGAGTCGCCATGCATGCGCCATTTCCATCCCTTATAGCTCAGGTTGATCGGGATGATGTTGTGGCTGGAATGCTCTTGCAGACCCTTAATAAATGCTTTGTGGGAACCGCTGTAAAAGGGTTCTACTGCCAGTATATTCATGAATAATCCCTCTGCCGTTGGGTGATAAGTCCGTCCTTATCGGAACCGGGACTGAATCTCGTCCATCGGAATATAAACGATTGTAGGCTTTTTTAAAGG
>CAYWDK010000016.1:0-29771 GCA_964457025.1 uncultured Balneolaceae bacterium
GGCAGAGCAATCGGCTGTTAACCGATGGGTCGCTGGTTCGAATCCAGCCCGGGGAGCCATCTAACCCGAATGTGCGAACTTTGATGCTTTCAGTGTTTTGGTTCGCACATTTTTTATTTGCCGTGTTTTTTGGATGCCTTCATTAATTATCCGGCTGTACTTTTTAGATCTCTTAAACCACTTCTATTTGTTCTAGAGATTATACAAGTAATCGGCAGTTGATTTTTCTTGTTTATCAGGACTACATCCATCATATACATTGCTAAATGCCTGAGAGAATTGAGAGAAAGAATGTTTTTCCAATTATCGGAAAGGTTTTGAAATGGAAAATTTAATGCCCAGCCAGTAAGGTTGCAGATCAAAAGCCACGCTTTTTATACTCTTCAGGGAATATGTAAATACCGGCTGAATATATATATCAGAACCGGTCGATCCGGGGATACCAAACTCGTAACCCAGACTTAGGGTAAACCGGTCGGCCTGGGGCAGCTCGGTAAAACCAATGTTTTTCTGAAATTCTCCTTCAATAACAAACGAATGCTTTACTTGCCGACTTTCAAGCAAGGTTATTTTAAGTCCGGAATATATTCCCAGGTTATGGAATTCGCTGTTATAACTAGTTTGCGATGCGATGCTGCTGATGGCCCTGAGGGTCTCGATTTCCAACTGGATATGCTGATAGCTGTACGAAATGCCTGAGTATGCGGTGAATCTTTTTGAGACTTCCTTTTCCAACGATGCATGAATTTTAAATCCGAGTCTGGATTTTCCGAGTCCCGAGGACGGTTGAAGATTATTGATCAGGATGAGGTCGTTAGTGTGTGGAATCAATGTGTTGTACTGCAAGAGAGGGCTAAGCCCAATCGAAATACCGTTAAAGCCTAAATGGTTGCGTTCAACTGAAACTCTTGAAAAGGCATGCATGTCACTTGTTTCAACTTTTTGGGTGTAGGTAACAAACGAGCCGCTGCCTATTGCGGCCTCAGAATTTTTATTAAGCAGAAATGTATTTAGTTCAAGAGTCCGGACTTCAGCAATATCGGTAAATGAATCACGCGACGCTTGAATTGATTCCGCAGGTTCCGTCTTTGTAATGACGGCTGGTTTCTTAGGGATATTGGGAACTTTGGTATCTGTAAGCACTTCCTGTTGTTGCTGAGGTGCAGTATTATTTTCTTGAACGGCATTTTGATCTGCCAAGCCGCCGTTTTTATGTTCTTCTTCTCCGATCATTAGTCCGAACACAAGGGCCGCTATCAGTATGGATGCGGCTATGGCATACCAACTGGCCGTAGAGAGGGGATACTTATCCTTTTTATTGTTTTCCAGCTTTGGTTCGATTTCTTGCCAGGACATATCATCAGCTTCAATCTCTGCGTGATAAAGTTTGTCCCGTAAAGTCTGTTTAAGTTTGTCGGAATGTTTATTTAGCCTATCCATAACATTCAATATTCAGGTTTTGAATAATGTTCCGGAAGTATCTTTTTGCCTTGAATAGCTGTGTCCTAGACGTATTCTCTGAAATATCCAGGATATCGGATATTTCTTGATGATTATATCCCTCAACAAGATATAAATTGAATACTGTTCTGTATCCAGCCGGGAGGCGGTTGGTAAGTTCAATAAGGTATTTGATATCGATTTCAGTTATTAACTGAATTTCTTTATCACTCAAAGTCACGGGATCAATATTTGCGTTTTCTTCGAATTCCATAAATGAAGCTCTGCTTTTTTTAAGTTCACTGAGGGCGGTATTGATAACGATTCTACGAGCCCAGGCATCGAACTTATCTACATCATCAATCATGTTTATATTTTGAAAAATTTTAATAAATGAGTCTTGTACCACATCCTTAGCTAAATCACGACTCCCCATATACCTCAAAGCAATTGCCACGAAATGTGATTTATACCGGTTAAACAGCCGTTCTTGAGAGTCACGGTCATTATTTCGGCACCCCTCAATGATTTCTTTAACATCGCTCATGGGAAGAACCTCATTTCCCCTCCGAGAAATGAGGCTCGGCAATTATTATTATGGATTGCTTTGGGGTCATATGAATATGCAAGGATCATCCAACATTGAGTATTGCGTTATGTTATTTCTCTACGGTAATGATCGCTTCATGTTTTGAATAATACTCTGACAGGCTGGGATCGTTGAAGATGTCTTCAGAGTCGTAGCCTGCTTCGGGATCAAAGTTGATTGCAATAGCATACTCCATCTTCAATGTTCCGGTAAAACTACTGTCGGGGATAAATGTGTATAGCGAGAGGTTATTTTCAAATTCACTAGAATTTCCTATTGAAAGGCCTTCAAGGCGGGTTTTATTGAAATAGGGACGCCCGATATCTGCATTGTCAGGGTTCTGTTCGCGGTTTATAGCCATGACAAAGATGCTGAAAATACGGTCTGCATCTTTTGCTGCACAAAGATCCTCATTTTGCAGCAGGTCGACTGTAAACTTTGTCCCTTTTTCAATGGATGCTCCTGTAAAGTTTTGAGCCCCACATTCGGCCTGAGCTGTCTCTTTAAAATTAACACTGGCGATGTAGGGATCTCCTGAAGGATCTACGAATTCAATCAGGAATTTTGGTACCGGATTGTTGGAATTATAAAGAAGTAGCGGGCGTGAAACGTTTTCCGTAAGGTAACTGGCATCCTCTTTTACTTCTTTGCTCACACCTTTAAATATGAGGTCTGGAAACAGTGTCTCAAGGTCAATAGCCAGGCGTTCTCCTTTGAGGCTGTAGGCATCCAGAAAGTCGTTGGCTACGGCCGGATCAAGATTAATGGTATCGGGGACTTGGTCAGACACTAATATATCACAGCCGTTTAGAGCTATGGTCAGGGGAAAGAATGTGCCGATTATAAGTGTGCGTAGGATTCGTGTTTTCATGATAGTCTCCATAGGTACAATGTGGGGTTCATACTATAGACGCCCCAAAAAGCTACGACGTTGCCTGTGGCAGATAACTTTTTAAAAGAATTTTAAAGCAGGGAGTACCCTGCATCAGATGTAATGGAATGGATGTGGAATATAACTTCTTCAGGCAACGCAAGGGCATGTGGAAGAGTCTATATAGTAACTTATCGCTTTAACCAGTCAGTGAGGAATGCCATGAAAAGGTCACAATATATTTTAATCTCATTATCAGTTCTTTCCATTTTAACAGGCTTGTCGATAGCAGGTTGCGATCAGGCATTGGCTCCGGATATACCTGGGGAAAATGATGAAAAGATTTTGATTGTAACTACCAAGGCTTTACAGGAGAGTGAGGCCGGCGTCACTGCTGACGGCGAAAAGGTATTTTCAAGGCCTTACCGCCAAGATTCATCAATTACTATTAGCCATGAACGCGTATTCCGATATGAAACTCTTATCCTGGATAACGTTACCAATTGGATGAGCGAATTTTCGGGAATCAGCGCCGCGTTGAACAAGGCTTCCCGAATGGAGCCGCCCACAGATTCCACGAAAATACAGTTTGTGTTCGATCATGTTGATTTGGGGGATCTGGCATTAAACGGTACACCTCTCAATGTGGTAACCGAAGAGGAAATGGATTTTGGAGATACTACATCTGTAAAAGTAGAAGTCAAATTTTTTAAATGGTATTGGTATCACATCTTTCAAAATGTTATCGATCGGGACGGACAAACTACTATCGAAGTCGATACACCTTTAAATAGCGTTCTGGCAAATAACGAGACACTGACATTTACTGGGCACCAATCAGGGGATGTAGAAGATTTTTCTGCCTCTTTTGAATTGACACCTATTCCCAAGCTAAAAAGTATGAGCAGCATGCAGGAGATAGATTTTGTAAGTGAGATGCCCAAAATATCGGCAGCCAATGACTTTACCCTCACTTTCGACCGTCCGCTCCAAGCAAGGGCGGCTTATCTTGTATTTGTTCCTTTCATGCCCGAAAAAGGGATGGTACGGCATTCTGATATCAAGGAAAAAATCATCATGGTCTGTATAAAGGAGGAGACCGACACCATCGTAATTCCATCTGAAACTCTGACTCAGGTGAAGAATAATTCGGACCAGGCTGAAGAACTATATGCCCTGAATATTATTTCATTTACTGACAATGGAGATATTGAGCTGGCTGTACGTCCTGAAGCATCCGAAAGCGCATCCCCCGCTTCGTATACGTTCCCGCTCGTACAGATGGGTACAACACATATGCTTGTTACCTTTTCAAATTAGAGAGCCAAAGCCTAGCTGCCAATACATCCGATGCAACATATAATATTGGCAGCTAGGCATTATTTGTTTACTGCGAAGTGTTTGCAGTAATAGTTCGACTCTGCAGAAGGCACAGTATCGATGTAAAGTGAAGCATGGTAAATTGTTTTTTACTTCAGAATTTTTCCTGTTGTCGGCTTGAAATCCAGTTGAGAAAAAAGTTTCCTTTAGTGTTATTCCATGGCTCCGGTGGTAAGTGAGTATCAAAATAAAGGGGAGTAATACCAAGCCAATGACCGGACTCGCTTCAAGGTTTATAAAAAGTATATATCCTACATAAAGGCAAATACTGCTTCCTTAGGATAGTTTAATTCATATTATTATTCGCATCCATGTGGATTCCCTTCTACACTTCAGCAGCGACGAATATCAGGTTAATCCGGAATCATTAGTGATAGAGATTCGAAAGAAAGGTGTCATAAATTCCGCCGCTTAAACCATGTACTATTTGGCAGCATCCTTGTTAAAGAAATATAGAAAGGGGATTCTGCGTATTAATGAGGGCGGGATATGCGCGGCAATTCGTACGGATGGCACTGATCACATAGGATCAGGTTGTTGGGGTGATACGTCAAGTCGGTATTCCTTTTTTTTGAAGCTTTAAAGCGACTTGAGCTTGGGTTCTTCACCACCGAAAGCATCGTCGATAACCAGTTCCCTGAGTTGTTCAGCCAATCCCGTACAGTACTTTACCACTTCGGTATTATTACAGAAGTAGATCTCATCGTTATTGATGACATCCTTGACTTCTTTACAGGAGCATCGCATGGGACTGAAGTCTATCTGTCTTAGCCCGGGATGCCGGCGTCCGGCCCGGAGAGCCAGGTCGTCTATGGTTTTCTTCCCTTTTTCCAGAGAATTGTCTTCCTCCTCTTCTCCGGTCTCGAGATCGAGTACGTAGAGGCAGCCAAGGAAATGGTACAGCGCGCTCCTGGCAGAGATACAGGCCGAGTAGTTGACCACATCTTCTTCGGGTTTGTATAGTTCGCCCCGGGCTTTGGAGAGGTCCGATTCGGCCTTGCTGAACAACTTGAGTAATCTATCTTTGTTCATAACGGTACCTTTTGGTTAGGGTTAAATGTGAATAAGGTTTTCTGTCAATTGATTCCGAATATCTTTATGGATTGCCTGGCAAATTCAAGCAAAGGCGTAAAGTAGATGCCCAGAAACAGCGTGGGTATCAGCAGCAGCATCAGAATGACTTTGGATCCCAAGCCAAAGGCCAATCGGGCGGATCCTCCTTCCGGCTTAAAGAAAAACAGGTTCCGAACCACACGGATATAGTAGAACAGTGAAACCACCGTTGTGAGGCCGGCGATGGCTACCAGCCAAATCCAGCCGGCGCTGACGGCAGAACCGAATATGTAAAGCTTTGCAACGAAGCCCCCCGTGGGTGGCAGGCCGGTTAATGAGACCAGAAATACGGTCATGGCAATGCCTTCGAGGGGAGCCCGGTGTCCCAGTCCCTTGTATTGTTCGATGGATTCGGTGCCGGCGCTGTCGGCAAAGAGCATGGCTATATAGAAGGCCCCCAGATTCATGAAGAGGTAGATCAGTATATACACCAGGATAGACAAAATTCCCTGCTCGGTCAGTATGACTATTCCCATCAGGATGTAGCCGGCATGGGCGATACTCGAATAGGCCAGCATACGTTTGATATTGTCTTGCATAAGGGCAGTCAGGTTACCGATAATCATGGCAAGTGCAGCCATTACGCCAAGCAGAAGATTCCACTGCATGCCTTCCAGCATGGGCAGGGACTCTGCCCCGCCTTGTTGCACGAATGAGACAGAGAATATGCGAATCAACATGCCTAAGGCAGCGATTTTAGAAGCAACCGCCAAGATCGCCGCGATTGTAAAAGGCGCGCCCTCATAGATATCCGGCGCCCAAAAATGAAAAGGGGCCACGGCAATCTTAAAGCCGAGCCCAACCAGGATCATCAGTATGGAAATATTCAGGATGATTGGCTGCCCCATGCCGCCGGCAATAGCCGCTTTAACAGCATAGATGTCGGTAGCGCCGGTGATGCCGATCAGCAGGGAGAGCCCGTAAAGCATGATGCCCGATGAGACGGCTCCATAGATGATATATTTTATGGACGATTCGGATGACCGGCTCGACTGCTTGGTGAAGCCTACCAACACATAGGAGCTGATGCTGGTTAATTCGAAGGCCAGGTATATGAGCAGGAGGTTGGTGGAGCCGACCATTAGCAACATCCCCAGCATCATTCCTGCCAGCAGCATGTAGTATTCGCCGATACGCGGCATATAACTGCGCAATTCTCCGCTTTTCATTGAAAAGAGCACGATAAACAGGCCGGCGAGAATCAGTAGCACTTTGAAAAAGAGGGCAAAGGGATCTACGGCGACCATCTCGTAAAAGACCGATTCCGTTTGACCGTACTGCAGCAAGGCGATACCCCCGGCCAATGCCAGTCCCCCGAGCAGCAACCACCCGGCCGTATGATTTTTTTCTTTCTGGAAAAGGTCGACGATGATGATCAGGCAGAGCGTAAGTACGACGACGATTTCCGGATACAATTGACTGGTACTATGTAAAATGTAATCAACCATTGCGTGTATCGAGTTCGGTGTTAGAGGGTGATTGGCCTATCGGGCTGAAGGTGATATATGTCGTTATGCCGTTCGGTTTTATCATACTTGGATCCCATTTAGAGTCCGGAAGTGGTCACAAATTCCACGAGATGACTTAGCGAAGTATTGATCAGTTCAATGGCCGGTGCCGGGTAGATTCCCAGCAGGATAATGAGCAGTATCAGCGGCACGAAGCTGAGATATTCACGTGCTGTCAGGTCTTCCAGTTTCTGAAGTTTGTCAGGCGTTTCGCCGAGAAAGATTCGCTGTATAGTCCACAGGATATAGGCTGCCGTAATAATGATCCCAGTCACCGATATGATTGTAATCCATCGGTAGGCTTCAAAGGCGCCCAAGAAGGAAAACAGCTCGCTTACAAATCCGTTGAGTCCGGGTAGGCCCATAGCTGCAAACATACCCACCATAGCGATACCGGTATAGCGTGGCATTTGTCCGGCGATACCTCCGAAGTCATATAATCCTCGGGTGTGTGTGCGGTCGTAGAGTACACCTACTGAAAGGAAGAGTACAGCGGTGATGATGCCGTGGTTGAACATCTGTAAGACGCCCCCCACCATACCCTGGGTATTCAGTGTTGCGACGCCCAGGAGCACGATACCCATGTGGCTGATGGAGGAGTAGGCGATGAGTTTCTTGAAGTCGTTCTGAGCCATTGCACAGAAGGCGCCGTAGATGATGCTTATCATCCCGAGGATGGCCATGAAAGTAACAAAATACTCTGTGGCGTCCGGGAAAATCGGGAAGTTGATACGAAGAAGGCCATAGGCACCCAGTTTGAGGAGTACGCCGGCCAGAATCACACTGATGGGCGTCGGTGCCTCCACGTGGGCATCGGGCAGCCAGGTATGAAAGGGGAAGACCGGGATCTTGATCGCAAAGTTGATAAACAGAGCCATCCAGGCTATGTACCGCCAGGTAGTATCCATTCCGTGAAGGATGGTCCCCTCCACGAAGTTGGCTGGATCCATCATATGCAGCATGTTGAAGGTATGAATGGACTCACCGGTGGCGGGGTCGGTATAGGCTACGCTGAAGTAGAGAGCCAGCATCGTGAGCAGCATCAGGATACCGCCTACAAAGGTGTAGAGGAAAAATTTGATGGCGGCATATTCACGGCGAGGGCCGCCCCACAGTCCGATGAGGAAATACATGGGCAGAAGCATTACCTCCCAGAAGATGAAGAACAGGAAGAAATCGAGAGAGACGAAGACGCCCATCATACCGGTTACCAGAAGCAGATAGAGGGCGAAATAGCCTTTTACCATCTTGTCGATGTTCCATGACGAGATAACACCCACAAAGGAGATGAGGGCGGTGAGCATTACCATCAGCACGCTCAGGCCGTCGATGCCCATAAAATAGTTGATCTCAATTTTACCTACCCACGGAACCGCGTCTACAGTAATCCATTGAAAATATTCCACAAACTGGAAACTACCGACCTCGTTGATACCTGCCCGGCCGGTGTCAAAAGCACTGTAGATGATGCCGGCCATGATCACTTGCAGGCCCGTTACCGAGGCCGCGGTCCACCGCATGGCGTCACGGTATTTGTCCGGCAGTGCAATGACGACGATCATGCCCAAAATGGGTAAGAAAACGATCCAGCTAAGTATGCCTATGCCCAAAAATTGAAATTCCATATGTCTAGCGTTCGATTGATAGTTTTATTTTAAAATCGGTTACATAAAAAGCATCAAGAGTATCAGTGAGCTGAAGATCACGTAGACCAGGTAGGTCTGGACCTTGCCGGTTTGAACTTTGCTTAACAGACCACCCGCCTGCCCGGCCGAGTTGGCTGTGGCGTTCACCAGTCCGTCGACCACCCGCGCATCAAAGAAGCCGCTTACTTTTGAAAGTCCTTGTGCAATGCGTGCCGAGCCGTTGACCAGGCCGTCTATGATCTGTTCGTCAAACCATTTCAGAATCCGCGTCAGCGCCAGGGCACCGTTGACGAACAGCCGGTTATACATTTCGTCGAAATACCAATTGTTAAAAGAGCCGCGATAGAGAAAGCCGGCCATTCGTGCCAGGCGGTCGGCGCTTATTTTTTGCCAGTGGTATACAGCCAGCGCCATCAAAATACCGCCTCCTGCAAGCAGTATGGAGAGCAGCATCGCGCTGCCGTGCACGCCGTGTACGGCCTCTTCAAAAAGTCCGGCCGCCGCAGGTTGCAGCAGATCCGGTACGACGCTGGCCGGCCGTTCAATGGCTGCATAGAACCAGCCGTCGGCTGCTCCCAGAGGATTGAAACTGTAAAAAGCGAAGAAGGAGAGGGCGGCAAGCACCAGAAGCGGCAGGGTCATTACCCAGGGCGACTCCTTGATGGCGGAGATACGGCTTGGGTCGGAAGGTTCACCGTGGAAGGTCAAGATCAGAAGGCGGAACATATAGAAAGCGGTCAGCCCGGCAACCGCAAAACCGATTACCGGCAGCAGCCAGTGCCCGCTCATGGTTCCGAAAGCAAGTGTGCCAGCTAGGATTTCATCCTTACTGAGGAAGCCGGATGTAAGGGGTATGCCCGAGATAGCCAGGGTAAACATCAGGAAAGTGTAGTAGGTGATGGGCATTCTGCTTTTCAGGCCGCCCATATTGCGGATGTCTTGGGCGTCGGTATGGTGATCGTCACGGTCGTGCAGAACCTTGTGCATGGCGTAGATGACGCTACCGGCACCCAGAAAAAGTCCGGCTTTAAAGGCGGCGTGGGTCACCAGGTGCATAAAGCCGGCGGTATAGGCTCCCACTCCCAGTCCCAGAATCATATAGCCCAGCTGACTGATGGTGGAGTAGGCCAGCACTTTTTTGATATCGAATTTGGTAATGGCGATGGTGGCTGCAATTAGCGAGGTGATCGCACCTATGTAGGCGATGACCAGCAGGGCGTCGGCCGTGAGCATGGGGAAGACTCGAGCAACCAGGTAAACGCCGGCCGCCACCATCGTAGCAGCATGGATCAGGGCACTGACCGGCGTGGGGCCTTCCATAGCGTCGGGCAGCCAGACGTGCAGGGGAAACTGGGCCGACTTGCCTACGGCTCCGCAGAAGATGAGGATACCCGAAGCCGTGAGCCAGCCGGTGCTGCCGAAAGGCAACTGCCCGGCGCCGATAGCCTCAAACAGACTTTCAAAGGCTAGGCTGGAAAAGTTGGCGAAGAGTATCATGATACCGATGAACATTCCGAAATCGCCTATCCGGTTGACGATAAAGGCTTTGTTGGCAGCGTTGGATGCGGACTTCTTCTCAAACCAGAAGCCAATCAGCAGGTAGGAGCTGATGCCTACCAGTTCCCAGAATACGTACATCAGCAGCAGATTGTCGGTGAGTACGATGCCCAGCATAGAGAAGGAGAAAAGCCCTAGGTAGGCAAAATACCGCGAGTAACGAGGGTCGTCTTCCATATAACCGATAGAGAAGAGGTGCACAAGGGTGCTGACCAAAGTGACAACCGCCAGCATCACTGCGGCCAGATTGTCGATCATGATACCGAAATCCACACTTTCTGAACCGATAACCACCCAGCTGAAGGTGGAAGAAAGAGTTTCATGAGGGTGCAGGGTCAGTTTCGCAATCAATACCGTAAAAGAGAGGACCAGGGCGACCGACATCAGGCCGGTGGCCAGCCAGTCTCCGTTTCGGGGCAGTCTTCTGCCAAAAAAGATCAGCAGCAGGAAAGCTGCCAGGGGCAGTAGCATTATGGTCAGCGGTAATTGAGTAAACATGCGGTATCTCGGTTAATTGGTTCGAAAATCCGGTTAGCCTTTCAAAGTGTTGATGTCGTCGAGGTTGATGGTTTTAAATCGGCTGTACATATTCAGTACGATAGCCAGGGCTACGGCCGCTTCGGCTGCCGCGATGATAATCACGAATAATCCGATCATTTGTCCTTCCAGTGAAAGGGACGTAAAGCGGCTGAAGGCGATCAGGTTGATGTTGGCCGAGTTCAGGATCAATTCCACTCCCATCAGTACCATGATGACGTTACGTCTGGACAGCACAGCCATCAGCCCCAATGCCAGTAACAAGGCGCTTACGACCAGGAAATGGGTCAGATCCGGTTCTCCCAGCCACTGCATCAATAATATCGTCGTCTCTGTTTGCATAGGTTATGCGTCAGGGTTTTTGAGTTGCAATTTGTTTGGTCGACATCAGGATAGCTCCTATGATGGCGATAAGCAGCAGTACGCCCGCGATAATGAAGGGCAATACGTAGTCTTGCATGAGCAGTATGCCCAGTCCATGGACGGTTTCGGAGTGTTCGACCGGCTCGTTCAGTACCCACTGTGTGGACGTGAAGGCAAAGATCAGCAAGATGGCTACCGCTCCGGAAGCGATGGAGGCCGGCAATAGGTTGACCGTTATAGTTGCGAAGTTGAAAGTGTATCCCTGGGTAGTAAGCATCAGCCCGAAGAGGATCAGAATCAGGATTCCTCCCACATAGACCAAGAGCTGGGTAGCAGCAATAAAGTCGGCGTAGAGCAGTACGTACAATACTGCTATCCCGATAAGGGAGAACATCAGGGCAAAAGCCGAATGCACAATATTCTTTGAGAAAACCATTACGGCTGCCGCCCCTAGTGTGAGCAGGGAAAATAGGTAGAATATGAGTGTTGTCAGTTCCATCAGTCGCTTTCTTGTTCAGATTGTGAGTTCTCTTCCGTTTCGGTACTGTCGGCGGAGGCGGAGGGTATTTCGTCGTTCTCCTGCTCCTTTTCCTGTTCTTTCTTTTGGGCGGCTTCCTGCTGTTTTTTACGAGCCGCTTCCTCTTTCTGCCGCTGCTTTTCGGCGGCCTCTTGTTCCGCCTTCTCTTTTACCTCAACTACTTTCTCAGGACTCAGTTCACTGAACTGCAGCAGTAAGTTGGCGCGATCGTACTCCGAATACTCATATTCCGGGACCATGTAGATGCATTCGGTGGGACAAGGGTGCACACAAAGATCGCAGTACATGCACTTCGACATGTCGATGTCGAACTGGGTCAGCCAAAACCGTTTGGGATTGCCCGTAGAAGTTTTGCCCAAGTCTACATCACTGGTGGCTTGTACCGTCTCGATGGCGATGCAGTCAACCGGGCAGGCGCGTTCACAAAGTTTACAGCCTATACAGTCGTCCATATTAACAAATAGCTTGCTACGAGCTCCGGCAGGCAGTTCGTCACGTACGTCAGGATACTGTATGGTCACTGCAGGCCGGAACATGTGGCGGAAAGTTACGCCCATACCCGTGCAGATGGTTTTGAAGGTGTGCCAGCTATTTTTTAAAGTCCGTACCATAACATCGCATTTCTAGTAGTGAAAGATCATTTCCCAAAGCGCAATCAGGATAAAGTTGACAAAAGAAGCCGGTATCAGGATGCTCCAGCATATGTGCATCAGCTGGTCGACCCGGTAGCGCGGAAGCGTCCAACGTAGCCACATCATCACAAAAACCAGCAGCAGGCCCTTCATCATAAACCAGATAAATCCCCAGACAGGCCCTGACAGAAATTCTCCGAAGGGGCTGGCCCATCCGCCGAAAAAGAGCACCGCGCCAAGCAGGGAGAGCAGCAGCATGTCGGCGTATTCGGCCAGCATGAAGATGCCCCATCGCATACCGGAATATTCGGTTTGATAGCCTGCTACCAACTCAGATTCCGATTCAGGAAGATCAAAGGGTACGCGATGTGATTCGGCCAGGATGGAGACGAAAAAGATGGCAAAAGCTACCAGCAGAAAGGGGTTCTGAAAAATCAGCCAGTTCGGCAGGAAGCCGAGTACGTCGTTGCCGGTTTGCAGCTCTGTAACACTCATAAGGTTGAGTGTGCCGGCGACTACAATTACCGATAAGACCGACATGATGGTCGGAACCTCGTAACTCACCATCTGTGCCGCGGTTCGCATCCCGCCCAGCAGCGACCACTTGTTATTGGACGCCCAGGCGGCCATTATGATACTGAGCGTCAGCAGCGAAGTGATAGCCAACAGGTAGAAAACACCGATATTGATGGAGCTGCCGATATAAGCACTGCTGAAAGGGATTACGGCAAAAGCGGCATAAGAAGCCGCAAAAATCATAAAAGGGGCAAACTTGAAGAAGAATCGGCTGGCATCGGTAGGCACGATATCTTCTTTCTGGATCAATTTCAGCATGTCGGCAATAGTTTGTGCCCAGCCATGCCAGCCGCCTACCCGCATGGGACCGAGACGATCTTGAACATGGGCAGATACCTTGCGTTCCAGCCAGATGGCGAACAGGGCATAGACTACGATGAGGAGCAGGGGCATGGCAGCGAAGATGATAAGCGCCAGCAGACCTGAGGGGATCGTATTTTGAAGCAGTTCTAACATGTTTAATTCCCAATAAATCCGTTTCGGTTATCGTACTTGTTTAGTTATCGGTCTACCCCTCCCAGGACGATGTCGATGCTGCCGAGTATAGCCACCAGGTCGGCTACCAGGGAGCCCCGCGAGATGGCGGGAAGTATACTCAGGTTGACAAAGCTGGGGGTGCGGGCTTTAACCCGGTAGGGGCTGGACGAACCGTCGCTGATGATGTAATAGCCCAGCTCGCCGCGTGGCGTTTCTGTTCGTACATAGACTTCTCCCTTCTTGGGTCGGATCCGCCGGGGAACAGCTTCCTGCAAGTCGCCCTCGTCAGGCATGCCCTCCAGGGCCTGCTCGATAATCTTGAGACTTTCTTCCATCTCGCGCACCCGTACGATATAGCGGTCCCAGCAGTCACCCACTGTACCCATCTCGCCGGTGCCCACAGGGATATCAAAGTCGAAGCGGTCATAAATAGAGTAGGGGGCATCGCGGCGCAAATCCCATTTGACCCCCGACCCTCTTAGCATGGGCCCGGAAGCGGCATAGTTCAGGGCTACCCGGGCCGGCAACACCCCGATATCGGCGGTACGCTCAATAAAGATGCGGTTGGTTGTCAGCAGGTCGTTCAGTTCTTTAATCTTGGGACGGAAGCTGTTAATAAATGCCAGGGTGTCAGACTTAAAGTCGTCGGGTATATCACGCATCAACCCGCCCACACAGATATAGTTATAAAGCAGGCGTGCCCCGCTCACTTTTTCGAAAATCCTGAGGATTTTTTCCCGCTCGATAAACAGGTACAGAAAAGGGGTGAAGGCTCCCAGATCCAGGCCGAAGGCACCGATACCCAGAAGATGACTCGCAATGCGCTGCAGTTCGGCCAGAATGACCCGTATATACTCAACCCTTTCGGGCACTTCCAGTTCGAGCAGTTTCTCGACGGCTATCACATAGCCCAGTTCCTGGTTCATGGCCGATACGTAATCCATACGGTCGGTATAGGGTACTACCTTTGCATAGTCGTCCAGGGTCTCGGCATATTTTTCGAAACAACGGTGCAGGTAGCCGATGTCGGGGGTCACTTTAACGACTACCTCACCATCAACCACTACCTCGAGCCGCAACACGCCGTGGGTGGATGGATGCTGAGGCCCCATGTTGATAGACATGGTTTGAGTTTCAAATTGGTCTTCTGAAATAGGAGATGGAGCGGTATGGGGTTTTAAGTCTTCCATATCAGGGTCGCGTTGTCATCTTTTGGTATGTTTCCTGGGGTTGATAGTTTTTTCGAAGCGGATGTCCTTCCCAGTCTTCCGGAGTCAGGATGCGTTTAAGGTTCGGGTGACTCTCGAAACGGATTCCAAGCAGATCCCAGGCTTCCCTTTCATGCCAGTCGGCTGTTTTCCAGATTTGTTCTACCGAAGGCACGGCCGGCTTTTCGGCCGGCACCCGTACTTTCAGTACCAGACTGTGCCCGAAAGAGGTGGAGTGCAGATGGTAGGTAACCCCCAGTTCTTCTTCGTCAGGATAATCCACTCCACTGAGACACATGAGAGTATCAAAGCGGAGTTCCGGGTCGTCGCGCAGTAATTTTGCAAGAGCTTCGAAGCCTTCCGCGGAGGCGGTCACCCAAGGCTGGCCGACTTCAGCTTCTGTGAATTCGAGCTTTCCCGCGTGCTTTTCTTGCAGATATTCATATAGTGCTTCAGGCGTCTTCATGGCTACCTACCTTTATCTTTGCGGTTTCCGAAGCTTTCGATTCGCTTTGAGAGCCTTGGGTGTCTGCCGTCGCGGTAATGACAATCGGCTCGTGCTTCTCAATCGGTTTCTGTCCACCATCTACAATGGTTTCGTTGGTGATCCTCTCCTGCAGCTTCAGGAAGCCTTCCAGGAGCGCTTCGGGACGCGGGGGACAGCCGGGTACATAGACGTCGACAGGAATTACCTTGTCGACGCCCTTCAATACGTGGTAGCCGTGTTCCCAATAGGGGCCGCCACTGTTTGAGCAGGAACCCATACTTATGACGTAGCGGGGTTCCGACATCTGTTCATACAGCCGTTCGATTCGGGAAGCCATCTTCATGGTCACAGTACCTGCTACAATCATCACATCGGCCTGGCGGGGAGAGGAGCGGGGGATGATGCCAAAACGGTCAAAGTCGTAATGGGAAGCAGCCGTAGCCATCATTTCGATGGCACAGCAGGCTAGTCCGAATTGCTCGTACCAGAGCGACGATTTTCGGGCCCAGTTCAATGCGCTCTCCAATGAGACGATCATGATGTTGGAATCGTGATATTTTTTGTCAAGCAAGCCCATATTTTCCAGTTTTAATTAATCTTTTCTTCGGCTTTCCATTCGGTTTCTGCCGATGGCAGTTCGCCGTCAAATGGGTCTTCCACCACTCCTTTCCCTTCGATGTACCGGGGGATCTTCGGCCTTGGCAAATCCCACTTCAAATGTCCCTTTCCCAGTTCATAGGCGAAGCCGATGAAGATGAGGGCGACGAATACGGTCATGACGGTGAAGGCGTACCACCCCATCTCTTTGAAGATGGTGACCCAGGGGAAGAGAAGCAGGATCTCAACTTCGAAGATGAGAAACATGAGTCCGATTATATAGAACCGGTTATTAAAGCGGACACGGGCCGAGCCGATAGGGATTTCACCGCATTCGTAGGTCATCAGTTTTCCTGCGTTGGGACGATCGGGGCGAATCAGCCAGGCCACAAAAAGGCTGATGGCCACAAAGACGGCTCCCAGGATAAGGAAAAGGAGTATGGTGCTGAATTCAGAAAGCATCGGAGTCGGATTGTTTGTGGTTCAGTTGATTTTATGACTTTTATACCTAATTATCTAAAATAGAGTCAAAAACTTTTCGCTTAGACGTAGCTGACCCATCTTCCGGCGAAAAAAATCTTTTGTATTTGCAGTATGTGCTCATCTGATTTATCGATTATACAATGCTGTTAACACTTAAGTCCGCTTTTCCAGTGGCACATAATCCCGTGCGGTTGGTCCGGTATAAATTTGGCGCGGGCGTGAAATCGGTTCCTCGTTATCTCTCATTTCCTTCCATTGGGCTATCCATCCCGGTAACCGTCCGAGAGCGAACATGACGGTAAACATTTCGGTCGGAATGTTCATGGCCCGATACAGGATACCCGAATAGAAGTCGACGTTAGGATAGAGTTTGCGTTCCACAAAGTAACTGTCCGACAGGGCCACTTCTTCCAGTCCCTTGGCGATGTCGAGCAGGGGGTCGTCGATGCCGAGCTCATCCAGGACGTCATCGCAGACTTTCTTGATAATCTTGGCGCGCGGGTCGAAGTTCTTGTAGACGCGGTGGCCGAAGCCCATCAGCCGGAAGCCGGAACTTTTGTCCTTGGCCTTGGCTACCATCTTCTTGACGTCACCGCCCTCACTTTGAATTTCGTGCAGCATCTCGATAACCTGCTGGTTGGCTCCCCCGTGCAAGGGGCCCCAGAGAGCACAGACACCGGCCGATATGGCGGCATAGAGGCTGGCATGTGAAGAGCCTGCCATCCGCACCGTCGACGCCGAGCAGTTTTGCTCATGGTCGGCATGGAGGATTAGCAGCGTGTCGAGCGCCTTGACCACCGTGGGATTGACTTCATATTCTTCGGTGGGCAGTGCAAACATCATATGCAGGAAATTGGCGCAATAGTTCAGCCGGTTCTGCGGGTACATGATGGGAAAGCCCTTCGACTTTTTATAAGACCAGGCGGCGATAGTTGATATCTTTGCGATCAGCCGCTGGATGGTAATATCCACCTCGTCAGGGTTGAGTTCTGATTTCTGTGACTCGGGATAGAAGGTGGACAGCGCGCTGATCATTGAGGCCAGCACACCCATTGGATGCGCCTTGGCCGGATAGCCTTCATAAAATTTCTTCATATCCTCATGAATCAGCGTATGACGCCGGATTTTTGAATCAAACAATTCCAGTTCTTCAGAGCTTGGCAGTTCGCCGTAAATCAGAAGGTAGGCAACTTCAAGGAAGGTGGATTGTTCGGCCAATTGTTCTATGGGATAGCCGCGATAGCGTAGGATACCTTCTTCTCCGTTCAGAAAGGTGATGGCACTCTTTGTCGATCCGGTATTCTTGTATCCCGTATCGGAGGTAATCAGTCCGGTCTTGGCACGCAGCGACGAAATATCGATGGCCTGTTCGCCTTCGGACCCCTCGATCAGGGGGAAGTCGTGGCCCGTTCCGCCGATATCGATAGTGGCCTTTCCGGATTTCAGGAGGGTATTGTTCTGACTCGAATTCATAGTGTTGAATACATCTTTTTGGTTAACGAATATTGTTACTTGACCTCCCACGTATTACCGCTATGAAAGAGATCGCTCAATGACTTGTAGGAGCTCCGTTTTTTGCTTTCGGCTATGACACCGTGTACCAGGTCGGCAAAACTGGTGGAGTCGGTATTACGGATGACTCCCATAACCACCGGGTGATCGGGCAGCTGCAAACGGGTCAGGGCGACGTGCATCTGGGTTTCGGGATCCGTTGCGTCGTGAATCAGCGTTTGCTTATCTATCGGTTCTTTGTCATTCAGATCAACCTTCTTCAGTTTCATGCCATCCAGCCGGTATCCGTATTTCTGCTCTTTGCCGAAGACCATCGGTTCGCCCTGCTGCAGGATCAATTGATTGTCGTCTTTAGTCTCCTTGCCGGTAATGATTTCATGGATTCCGTCGGTAAAGATGACGCAGTTCTGTAGCACTTCAATGACCGAGGTGCCTTTATTCTCATATGCCTGTATCATCACCTCTTCCAGGAGCTTCGGATCTTTGTCGGGAACTCGGGCAAAGAAGGTGGCGCCTGCGCCGATGGCCACCTCTCCGATGTTAAAAGGCGGCTCATAGCTTCCTCCGGGTGCCGTCTTTGTTTTAACCCCGATAGGTGTGGTAGGCGAAGACTGCCCCTTGGTCATGCCGTAAATCTTGTTGTTGAAGACGATGATGTTCATATCGACATTTCGCCGGCAGGCATGGATGAAATGGTTCCCCCCGATAGCCATGCAGTCGCCGTCGCCGGTAACCACCCAGGTACTTAACTTGGGATTGGCTAGTTTCAGTCCGGTTGCAACAGCTGCGGCCCGCCCGTGAATGGAATGAATACCGAAGGTATCCAGGTAGTACGGCAACCTTGAAGAGCAACCGATGCCGGAGATGCAGACTATGTTTTCCTTTGCTTCCTCCAGCTGGGTAAAGACTTTTTGCATGGTTGCGAGGATCATATAGTCACCGCAGCCGGGACACCATCGCACGTCTTGGTCGCTTTTAAAATCCTTGACAGTTAAGGATTTGCCGTTGTGTTCTACGTCTGTTTTCATGGTCAATCCTCTAGCATCTTAAGAATCTTAGATTTTATTTCGGAAGTCAGGAAAGGCTGTCCCTGTATCTTATTGAACTGCCGGTAGGAAAAACCGGGCAGTTTTGACCGCAGGTAGTTTGCAAATTGCCCGTTATTGAGCTCGCATACCAGGATGTTTTCGTAGTTTTCGAAAATGGAAGCGGTATTTTCGGGCAGGGGCTGGATATAGTTGAAATGGGTATATCCGACCTCTTCATATCCTTCTTCCAAAAGCTCGCTCACTGCGGTTATTATGGATCCGTAAGTGCTTCCCCATCCGACTACCAGCAGTTTGCCCGACTGGGCTCCAACAACTTCCTGGGCAGGCAGTTTTCTGGCAATACGGTCGACCTTTTCTTGGCGCATTTTCACCATCTTCTCATGGTTCAGCGGTTCATAGGTCAGGTTGCCGGTCACTTCTTTTTTTTCAAGGCCGCCGATGCGGTGTTCGAAGCCGGCATCGCCGGGGATTTTCCAATAGCGGCTTAATAACTCAGGATCACGCATGTAGGGCTCCCATTCTTCCGCGGTGCCTTTATATTCGGGGGCTGTGATTTCCGGCAGATCATCCGGGTCGGGAATCAGCCAGGGACTCTTGCCGCTCGACAGGTAAGAGTCGGACAGCAGTATGACAGGGGTCATGTGCTCAATAGCGATCTTGGAGGCCTGGTATCCGTAGAAAAAGCAGTCGTCAGGCGAACTCGCGGCTAATACCGGCAGGGGCGCTTCCCCGTGACGCCCGTAGAGTGCCTGCATCAGGTCGGCCTGTTCGGTCTTGGTGGGCAGACCGGTAGAAGGCCCTGCCCGTTGCACATTAACGATGACCAGGGGCAGTTCTGCGATAACGGCTAAGCCGATGGCTTCGGTCTTTAATGAGACACCCGGTCCCGAGGTGCTCGTGACCGACAAGTTGCCAGCAAAGGATGCTCCGATAGCGGCGCAGACAGCCGCAATCTCGTCTTCGGCCTGAAGCACGACGGCTCCCATATCTTTTCGTGCGGCAATTTCGTGCAGTATTTCCGAAGCAGGGGTGATCGGGTAGGAAGAAAGAGAGAGGGTCCGATTGCTCTTTTCGGCCGCAGCCAGCAATCCCCATGCTATGGCGGTGTTGCCGTCGATGGCCCGATAGGTACCCTTCGAAAGCTTGGCCGGCGGTATTACGATCGAGGGAGCCTTTAGTTCGCGGGTCTCCGCAAAGTTGAATCCAGCCTTGAGCGCCCGTTTGTTAGCCTCTGCCAGTTCGGGCTTCTTGCCGAATTTTTTTTCAAAGAACTCAATAGTGGGTTCCAGAGGACGGTTAAACAGGTGATACAACAAGCCCAGGGCAAACATATTCTTGCTTCTGGTCATGACCTTCATTTCGAGGCCCATATCTTTGAGTGCCTCTTTGGTCATTGAGGTTGCCGGTACAGCGATGATTCGGTAGCCGTCCAGCGAGCCGTCTTCGAGCGGATTCTCGTCATACCCAGCTTTCTTGAGGTATTTAGGGTTGAAGTTGTCGAGATCGGCGATGATAGTACCCCCTTTCTTCAGAAAGGGGAGATTGGCAGCCAGGGCGGCTGGATTCATTACAATCAGTACATCGACCTGGTCACCGGGAGTGTATATTTCTGTACCTCCGACCTGGATCTGAAAGCTGGAAACCCCGCTTATGCTTCCCTGGGGCGCACGTATTTCGGCGGGAAAATCAGGTATAGTAGTCAAATCGTTGCCGGCAGTACCGGAAGCCTGTGAAAAGAGGTCTCCGGTCAGCTGCATCCCATCCCCGGAGTCCCCGGAAAATCGGACCACCGCTTTTCTCATCGTAAGGGTTGAATTACTCGTAGACATGGTCTCGGTTTTTAGTTAATTCTCATTTTTAAGTACCGGCAGTTGTCCGGTTTAGTCGTGCAGCTGCACCCTGCGTTGCAACAACGTATCTTCCGATTCTTCGTGGTCGGGGTGGACGATAATGCAATCCGGTACCGGACAGAAGGAGATACATTGTTCCTCGTCATGGAATCCCTTGCATTCGGTACACTTATCGGTGACGATGAAGTAGAAGTCATCCGATAGAGGCTCCTGCATTTCCTCGGCATCTACTTCGTTGCCGTTCAGCAGGCTGACCGTGCCCGAGAGGTTGGTGCCTTCCGCCATCGACCACATAGCGCCCGGCTCATAAATAGCCTGGTTGGGACATTCCGGTTCACAAGCCGCGCAGTTGATACAGGTATCGGTAATTAAAAGTGCCATAGTTGTGAGTGTTTTATTGCGAGTAAAAGGTGTTTATGTGCTTTAAACGTCGATTTTTGCTAATAACAGATATTTAGATAAAAAACTCTAGTTTAATGTACTCAAATTCGATTCTTCATACAACTGAATGTGCCGGAAATTTGAAAAAAATAACCAGCCTTTGCTTAAGTGCCTGTCCGTCTGTGACTTCGGCCGGTATCGGGAAGCTGCGCCGCTATCTGATATCATCAATATTGAATCCCTGCAGGACTTTAATATAGTTGGCGCGTTCAAAAGCCGTGGGATCGCTGACGGAAGCCGAACTCATGGCTCCTTTCATTTCCTCTATTGATTGGTATCCCTTTTCTTCCATAAAATTGGTTATGTCGGAGAGCATATGTTTCAGTACGCCGAATCCTTCATAGAGCAGTACGGAAGCCATCATGGTCACGTCGGCGCCGACCAGTACCATCTTCAGTACATCGGCCGCGGTATGGATACCGGTTGTAGCGGCCAGGCTGCAGCTGAGGTGTGGCCGGAGCATGGCGATCCATCTCAGGGGCAACCGTTTTTCAAACGAATTGCTGAGCTGCAGGCTGGGCTGCACTTCCAGGTGCTCCAGGTCGATATCGGGCTGATAGAACCGGTTGAAGAGTACCAGTCCATCGGCCCCGGCCTCTTCCAGCCGGGTCGCCATATTTCCGAATGCACTGAAATAGGGCCCGACTTTGACCGCTACCGGTATCGAGACGTTGTTCTTGACCGCAATCAGATCGTCTATATACATCTGTTCCACAGCCTGGGCGGTGAGGCCGGGGTCGGCCGCAATATGATAGATGTTCAACTCGATGGCCGCGGCTCCTGCTTCCTCCATTTTTCTTGCATATGACATCCAGCCGCCCTTCGAAACCCCGTTCAGGCTGGCGATGACCGGTATGTTTACCGCTTGCTTCAGTTTGTGAATATGTTCCAGATATTCTTCAGCATGCAGATTGTGGTATTCCGCCGGTTGGGGGAAGTAGCTCAGGGCTTCGGCATGGCTCTCGCTTGAGGTAAACAGGAAATGGTCAAGTGCCATGTTCTCGCGTGTAATCTGTTCCTCAAAGAGGGAATAGACGACCAAAGCCGAGGCGCCGGCCTCTTCCATCTGCTTAACCCAGTCAATATTGCTTGACAGGGGAGAAGCCGATGGTACGAGCGGATTCTTGAGGGTCAGTCCTAAATATTGGGTTTCTAAGTTCATGGTAATTCTTTTGGTTAAGGTATTCTATTCATTATTCGGGTGAGCCGTTTTCAGTGACCGGTTCGTAGACCGATTCCATGTGCTCGTAGATGCGCCACTGTTCGTTGACCTCCTGCTGGGCCCGGCTCATAAGCTCTTTGGCGATGGCGGGCTTGGATTTGGAGAGCATCAGGTAGCGCATCTCGTTATAGGCATACTCTTCCAGCGGGATTTTAGGTGCTTTTGAATCGAGCTGGAAAGGATTTTCACCGGCATCCATCCTCGTAGGATCGAAGCGGAAGAGGGGCCAGTAGCCTGAGTCGACCGCAAGCTTCTGCTGGTTAAGTCCATATTTCATATCGTAGCCGTGTGCGATACAGTGGCTGTAGGCGATGATGATAGAGGGGCCCGGATAACGTTCGGCCTCCAGGATGGCTTTGACCGTCTGCAGATCGTTGGCTCCCATGGCTACACGTGCTACATAGGCGCCTCCGCTGGAGACCGACATCAGCCCCAGGTCTTTCTTGGAGGTGCGTTTGCCCGCCGCGGCAAATTTGGCGACCGCACCGAGGGGTGTGGCCTTGGAACACTGTCCGCCGGTATTGGAATAAACCTCGGTATCCATAACAAGGATGTTAACGTCACGGCCACTGGCCAAAACATGGTCGAGGCCACCGTATCCAATGTCGTAGGCCCATCCGTCTCCTCCAAAGATCCAGACGCTTTTGCGTGCCAGGTTGTCGGCAAGGCTGTGGAGCAGTTTGGACTCCGCACCGGCCTCGCTTTCGAGTATTTTTTTCAGTTCTGCGATGCGTTCGCGTTGTTCGTAGATACCGGCTTCGCTGGATTGATCCGCATTGAGAATAGCGTCGCGGAGTTTGGCGTCAATACTGCCATTCATTTGATTTAGCAGTTCCCTGGCCTGTTCGGTCTGTTTGTCGATGGCGAGCCGGAAGCCCAGCCCGAATTCAGCGTTGTCTTCAAACAGCGAATTAGACCATGATGGGCCGAGGCCGTCTTCGTTGACGGTATAGGGTGTTGCCGGCAGGTTCCCCCCGTAGATGGAAGAACAGCCCGTGGCATTGGCAATTACCATCCGGTCACCAAACAGCTGGGTAATCAGCTTGATATAGGGTGTTTCACCACAGCCGGCACAGGCACCGGAAAATTCAAACAGCGGCTGCAGGAACTGTGATCCTTTGATCGTTTCTTTTTTTAGTTTCGAGCGATCGTATTCCGGAATCGTAAGGAAGAAGTCCCAGTTTTCTTTTTCCTGTTCAAGCAAGGGTTGGATGCCTTCCATATTTAGTGCCTTACGGCCAACTTGTTTGCGGTCTTTGGCGGGACAGACTTCCACACAAAGCTCGCATGCGGTACAGTCTTCCGGGGAGACCTGTATGCTGATCTTGGTGTTGTCCGGCCATTCGCGTCCGCGCGCATCCATATACTTAAAGGTTTCGGGGGCGTCGGCCAGCAGTTCGCCGTCAAAGGCTTTCATGCGAATTACGGCATGCGGGCATACCATCATACATTTGCCACACTGAATACAGATATCGGGTTCCAGTACAGGGATCTCCTGGGCGATATTGCGTTTTTCCCATTTCGTCGTGCCGGTGGGAAAGGTGCCGTCGGGCTCGAAAGCGCTGACGGGCAGGCTATCACCGTTTCCGGCGATTATTTCGGCGATGACCTGCTGTACATATTCGGGAGCCTCGCCGGCTACAGCCGGCCGCATTCCGATTTCGGAGGTGGCTTTGGAAGGCACTTCGATTTCAAAGAGATTTTCCAGGGAATTATCGACGGCGGCGTAGTTACTCTGCAGGATCTCTTCGCCCTTGCTGCCATAGGCTTTTTCAATGGCTTCCTTGATCAGGCGAATAGCCTCTTTTTTGGGGAGGATATCGGATATGGCAAAGAAGCAGGTTTGCATAACGGTATTGATGCGTGTGCCCATACCGTTATCACGGGCTACCTTGTAAGCGTCGATACTATAAAACTTCAGCTTCTTGTCAATGATCTGCTGCTGTACTTTCTTCGGGATTTGATCCCATACTTCCTCGGCCGGATAGGGGGCGTTCAAGAGAAAAGTGGCACCGGGCCGCGCCTTCTCCAGCACGGGAAAGCGATCCAGGAACTGGAACTGGTGGCAGGCCACAAAGTTGGCTTTGTCGATCAGGTAGGCCGAACGTATAGGGCGCGGGCCAAAGCGGAGGTGCGATACAGTTGTGGCTCCTGACTTTTTAGAGTCATAGACAAAATAACCCTGGGCGTAATGCTCGGTATTATCGCCGATAATTTTAATGGAATTCTTATTGGCACTTACGGTACCGTCGGCTCCGAGACCGTAGAACAGCCCCTCGAATATGTCTTTCTCGCTGTCCCAGCCGTCTTCGCTATACTCAAGGCTGGTATGGGTCAGGTCGTCATGAATGCCGATAGTGAAATGGTTTTTGGGTACTTCGGCTTCAAGCTCTTCGAAAATGCGCTTCACCATAGGCGGGGTAAATTCCTTTGATGAGAGCCCGTAACGACCGTTGATCACTTTGGGCTCTTCGGCAAATTTTTTCCACTTTTTGCTTCGATTCTCATGGAGAGCCGAAAGTACATCATTATAGAGGGGCTCGCCTGCGCTGCCGGGTTCCTTGGTGCGATCGAGGACGGCAATGCCGCGAACGCTTTCGGGCAGAGCCTCAATCAGGTGATGCATGCCGAATGGGCGGTAGAGCCGAACTTTGATCAGGCCGACTTTCTTACCGGCATCATTGAGTTTCTCTATGGTCTCATGGGCGGTTTCTGCGCCCGATCCCATCAGAATGATTACCCTTTCAGCATCTTCAGGTCCGTGGTACTGGAAAAGCCGGTATTCCCGGCCGGTCAGGCCGGCGAAGCGGTCCATGGTCTGTTGTACGATATCGGGACAGTTGTCGTAGAAGCGGTTTACCGTCTCGCGTGCCTGGAAGAAAACATCGGGATTTTGCGCCGTACCGCGCAGTACGGGGCGGTCTGGGGTGAGAGCTCGGCTGCGGTGGTTGATTACCCATTCGTCATCGATCATCTTTTTCATCACATCGACAGGGATGCGGTGGATTTTCTGGACTTCGTGCGAAGTGCGAAATCCGTCGAAAAAGTGAAGGAAAGGTATACGTGATTGCAGGGTGGCGGCGTGAGCAATCATCGCCATATCCATGGCTTCCTGTACACTATTGGAGCTGAGCATGGCCATGCCGGTGACGCGAGCAGCCATAGCATCGCTGTGGTCGCCGAAAATCGAGAGTGCGTGGGTCGCAACCGTTCGTGCGGCTACATGAACCACTGCCGGGGTCAGTTCGCCGGCGATCTTGTAGAGGTTGGGTAGCATCAGCAGCAGACCCTGCGATGCCGTGAAGGTAGCGGTCAGTGCACCGGTCTGTAAAGCGCCGTGCATAGCGCCGGCCGCACCGCCTTCGCTTTGAAGTTCTACGACATCCGGAACGGTCCCCCATATGTTTTTCTGCCGGGCCATACTCCATTCATCCGACCATTCTCCCATGGGGGAGGCGGGGGTAATGGGATAGATGGCGATAACCTCGCTTAGTTTGTGGGCTACATAAGCCGTCGCTTCATTGGCATCAATGGTTAGTTGTTGTTCTGGCATGGTTTCTCCGATTTCTGGCAATTTGTGTAGTGAATAAAGTTTTGTGCTTGTGCCGACTGTGTGCGGCTTCGTAAATAGTCTTCGGGATTTGGCATCCTGTTAATCATGGTCTGAAGGTTTGACGATTTCCCTGATGCTGTTTCCGTTTTTTACCTCTTCGCCCAGTTCCACAAGGGTTTTCTCCTCAAACAGGCGGTATACCCGGTCGCGTATCGGCTTATAGCTGGTATGGATGGGACAGGGATTGGAACAGTCGCATTTGCGGAAACCGATGCCGCATTTTTCGAAGATGTCCAGCCCGTCGATCGCTTCGACGATTTCGAGCAGGGTGATCTCTTCACCGGGCCGGTTCAGCCTGTAACCACCATTGGGGCCTTTCATGGAGGTAAGCAGATCGTGCTTGACCAGTACCTGCAGGATCTTGCTTAAAAAATGCTTGGGGATATTTTGTTCATCAGCAATTTCGCTCAAGTCCACATTTTTCTCATCGCTTGAATGAAGGGCGATGTAGAACATCGCCTGCAGCCCATAATGACAAGATGCAGAAAACATCGAAGCTTGGTTTAGTTGCCGGTGAACGCTTTAAACCGCCTACATATCATTTGTCGTATTTGAATGAGGACAGCATCCAGCGCATTTTCTCGTGCTTTTCCATCAGCGCAATTACAAAATCACTCGATCCCAGGTCGCCGTACTTTTCATCGAAATCCACCGCACATTTCCGCAAATACCGGATGATGCTTTCGTGGTCATCAATCAGATACTTCAACTGGTCGCCGGCACTCGAGGTGTAGTCCGGCTCATCCAGCCGGGTGAATTCCAGGAAGTCGGCCAGGGTGCCGATGCTTATATGACCCAGCGTCCGGATGCGTTCGGCCACTTCGTCAATTACGTCAGCCAGCTGCTCGTAATGTTCTTCATAGAAGGCATGCAGCTCCATAAAGTTGACGGCCTCGATATTCCAATGGTAGTTTCGGTATTTCGTATAGAGCAAAAATTCATCGGCCAGCAGTTGTTGAAGAGCGTCGGCGACGGATTTCCTGTTCTGATCGGTGATGCCAATATTCATCTTCATTGTTCTTTGATGTATATGTTGGTTGATTATGTATTCAATATCTTTGTCTCGGATTGCAGTTAGTTCCCCTCCCGATAAGTGATCCCCGGCAGCTTCCCCCTTCTTTATCAAGCAGCACCGGCGGGTGCTCACGGATACAAGATGAGGCATGAGGGATCCGGGCATACCACCCTGCATTGAGGTTCTTTCAAGTCATGGCACATGTTGCATTTTTCGGGCACTATATAATAGAACGTGTCCGACATAGCAGGCTGAAGGTCCCATGCGTCTACATGTGATCCGCTGAACAATTTTTGCCGACCTCGCACATCGGTACCTTCTGCGAATGCCCAATCCATACCGGCTTGATAGATGGCTTGGTTCGGACACTCTGTTGCGCAATAACCGCAATTGATACAGGCATTTGTTATTTTAAGAGTCATCTTAGCCTCCTGCTCATCGGCTTTTATTGGTGCACCTCAATACGATCTCAGGCGCTCCCTAAAGCATAATAAGATATTTAGACATAAAACTCTAATTTATAAAAAATAATTTTTGCTGGAAAAGACGGCGGGATAGTATCGGTCAGGAGGTAGGAGGGTTGGCCAGATTGCCTAAGCTCACAATGCTGTCGCCACTCTTGACATCATCGGTCAGGTCAAGCAGGGTCTTGTTCTCGAAAAGCTTTTGAATTCGATCACGTACTCCTTTGTATTCGTGGTGAATGGGGCAGGGATGGTCGTCATTGCATTTTTTAAAACCAATACCGCATTGATTAAAAATGTCCAGGCCGTCGATGGCTTCAATGATTTCGATCAACTTGATCTGATCCGGCTCTTTATTCAGCCGGAACCCACCTGTAGGTCCTTTCATTGAGATTAGGAGTTTATGTTTTACCAGGAGTTGCAGGATCTTACTCAGGAAATGTTTTGGAATATGCAGTTCATCCGCAATAGAATTCAGATCGATATTCTCATCTTCTGAATAATGTAAGGCCAGGTAGAGCATTGCCTGTAGCCCATAGTGACAGGATGTTGAAAACATTAGCGACTAATCAATTTGGGGTTATCCTCTCATTCGAAAGAGCATACTAATTTAGTGGTCTGTACCCACACTTCCCAATAAAAATGGGTGATGCGAGACTTGAGTAGTAGGAAGTTATATGGCAAGGTGTACTCAATCAGGGAACCGGCAAACTCATGATCCGGCAGGAGTTGACGGAACAAATGTGAAATAAACAGTACTGTTTCTTAGCGAAGAATTTTGTACGATTAAGGTTCAAACCTTTAATTACTAAAGTCTGGGATATTTATTTATGCGATTTCTACTTAACTGTTGTATCGCCATTGTTCTTCTTGTTGTAACGGCAAAGCCGGTTTCCGCTCAAGCCGAATCTAAAACTACGGTCTATAACCTCACCACTATCGACGGTGTCCTGGAAGCGCTTTATGGTTCCATTTCCGGCGATAAGGGAGAAGAGCGTGATTGGAAAACCTTCCGCAGGCTGTTTGTGGAGGGCGCCCGGCTGATCCCTTCGGGCCGAAATCAGGAGGGGGAACTGGCACATACCGTGATGACTCCCGAAGACTATATCGAACGGTCGGGACCTTATCTGGTAGAGAATGGATTTTTTGAGGAGGAGATCAACCGTGAAACCGATCGATTCGGGCAAATGGCCCAGGTATTCAGTACCTATACTTCGCGTAATACCGAAGGCGGCCCGCTGATTGCCCGGGGCATCAACAGCATCCAGCTGTTTAACGACGGCGATCGCTGGTGGGTGGTAACGATTATGTGGGCCGGCGAAAGGGAGGACCTTTCTATTCCACAAGCCTACGACGCACATTAAGGTTCTTTTCTAAATATTGTACTTATGGCACAACTCAGAAAGATTTTATCCATCGACGGAGGCGGCATCAGGGGGCTGATCCCGGCTATCGTACTGGCCGAAATAGAGAAGCGGTCGGGCAAACGAATTGCCGAGATGTTCGATCTGGTAGCGGGGACGTCTACCGGCGGTATACTGGCATTGGGGTTGGTGATGCCCGACGATGGGGGAAGGCCACGTTATACGGCTGACGAACTGGCACAGCTTTACCGTGAGAAAGGGGAAGTTATTTTTTCCAGCTCGTTCTGGTACAAACTCTACTCTATCTTCGGCTGGAATGATGCCAAATACCACTATCGCGGACTTGAAAAAGTGCTGGATACCTATTTCGGGAATGCCCGTCTCAAGGATGCCATTATCCCCACCGTTATTACCAGCTATGAGATTGAGCGTTGCCTTCCGTGGTTTTTCAAGAGCTGGAGGGCTGCCGACCCGGAACTGGAAGCTTCCTACGATTTTCCCATGAAGAAGGTAGCGCGCGCCACTTCGGCCGCTCCCACTTTTTTCGATCCGCTCAAGCTGGAAGAGGGCAGCGGAGACGACTACTATGCGCTGGTAGATGGCGGGGTGTTTGCAAACAATCCCTCCATGTGCGCCTATGTAGAGGCGCGTGATATGTTTCCCGGCGACGACCTGCTCTTCGTATCGCTGGGAACCGGAGAGCTCACCGAGCGACTCTCCATAACCAAGACCGACCGCTGGGGGCTGGTCAAATGGGCCAGGCCTGTGCTTAACGTGGTGTTTGACGGAGTGGCCGATACGGTGAGCTATCAGCTTAAGAAAGCACTGCCCGGTGACCGCTACTACCGTTTCCAGCTGAAACTAACCGAGCAGAGCGCGGATATGGACAATGCCGGCGAGGAAAACCTGAGAGAGTTGAAGCTGCTTGCCGAAGAGATGATCAGCCGGGAGGGATCGAAGCTCGACCGCTTGTGCTCGGAACTGACGAAGCCAGGTGAAGGCTCCCTGTAAGCATCACCCTTATTTCCAAAGCTTGAAGCTCAGGCTGATGAAATCCAGTCCGGTATTGAGCTCCCCGGTATAGGCGTTGCTGATGTGATTGTAACTGATCCTCATACGCCAAATATCCACTCCCGCCTGCAGCCAGATATTGGCATGCCTGCCCGAAGAAGTGGGATATTTTTTGTCGAAGACAATGATGCCGGCCTTGAAGATATCTTTAATGTTGATCGGCCTGTA
>CAYWDK010000017.1:0-27245 GCA_964457025.1 uncultured Balneolaceae bacterium
AGTTTTCTCACTGGCCTACCCTGGCACCGGCCTCACAGTGGATGAGCAAGAAAATAGCCAAGCCTAAATTCATTCAGATCATCCGCGAAGTGAGCCATACCCAGTTCCTGGAAATGAAATTCAGTATGGAAGACTTCCTGATCGATGAGCTGGCTTACTGCCTGAAATGGATAGACGGCGCCGTTCATCACATCGACCTTAAAACAGTTCGGCTGCAAAGCGAAAATATGCATGCCCTCCATCTCTTTCTGAGGTTTGATAGTGGCGCCACGGCTAATATCTATATTAACAGCTGTTCGCAGGAGAATACCCACAAACGTCTTGCATCCGACCATACCTACCTTTTGGATTGCAATGTTCTCTCTCAAACGGTTCGACTCGGACAAGAGAATGCCGACGGACACCTTTTCTTTGAGAAGCAAACCTTTGACGCCTCCAAGGCAGCGGAACTCGCAGCAACCCATTTCCTTAAGTCTATACAAATGAAAAAGCCGCCCCTATACAGCGGATATGACCTGCTTAAACTGGCTTCCGAGACCGATAAGATCAAGAAAAGGATCGGCTGGTCATAAAAACTGCCTGTCTCTCTTTGTGCTGTTACAGTGCCTTTCCGCACAGATTTGTTAACATTAAGTTAACATTAGAATTGAAACATTATTCAAAAACAAAATATAAAAAGATTATAAGTATATGTTTTTTATATACTTACATATTTGTTAACAATTTGATAACATTAGATAAAATATTTCGGCACGACTATTGTTATAAGTGCCAGAAGCAATATATTTATATAGGCCTGATTATGAATCGGGCTTATCATATTTCAGAGAGGTGGTTATTATGAAAGACAAATTATTCGAACCATATTACAAACGCGGCTTTGACCATTTTGTATTTAAGGAATTACTGCACCTGAAAAGACCCGGAAAAGAAGCGCAAATATTTTATTTGACACTGATCGGCTTGATCCTGGCAATTGCAATAATCCTCTGATACGAACTTTACGATATATAAAAAAGCCTCTCCATGCGGAGAGGCTTTTTTTGTTTCAGTATCAATTTACCCATCAGTCATTACTATCTCCGGGCTTCATTGCATTGAAAAACTGCTTCAGCTTATCCCTGGGTGCCAGCTGATCTATAAAGTTAAACTGTCCGGCAGCCAATCTCTCCCCTCCGTCAATCACGACACAATCGCCGGTTATATAGTCAGCCATATCCGACATAAGGAATGCGGCCAGGTTGGCCAGCTCTTCCGGTTCCCCGTATCGGCCGGCGGGAATCTTCGATAGAAATTTTTCCTCGAAACTTTCGTCGGGAACCAGCCTCGTCCAGGCCCCCTCCGTAGGAAATGGTCCGGGCGCAATAGCATTGAGGCGAATATCATACTCCGCCCACTCATAGGCCAGAGAGCGGGTCATAGCAAGCACTCCGGCTTTAGCACAGGCCGAGGGCAACACAAAGGCCGAACCTGTCGACTCGGCATAGGTCGTTACGATACTCAGCACATTGCCCTTCCGCTTGCTGTCGATCAGGTAATTGCCAAAAGCATGCGTACAGTTGAACGAGCCATGCAGTACAATATCGACTACTGCCTTAAAGCCGCCGGGAGTAAGATCCTCGGAGGCGGCAAGGAAATTACCCGCTGCGTTATTGACAAGGCCGTCAAGCGCGCCGAAATCGTCGACAATCTCTGCGACAACTGCTTTAATTCTATCATAATCTCTCACATCTGCCACATAGGTCCCTATTCTTCCGGGGCCCTCGTCCTCTATTTGCGCAGACGCCTTTTCAAGCTTTGACTCGGTTCGGCCGCATATGGCAATATTGGCGCCCAGCGAAGCAAACTTTTGGGCCATGGCCAGGCCCAGTCCGCTGCCTCCACCGGTGATAAATATCGTTTTATGGTTAAACGTATTTTCTTTGAACATAAATTATCCCAGGTTTTCAAAAATTCCGGCTGCACCCATTCCACCGCCAACGCACATGGTTACCATGCCATATTTCGAGTCTCGCCTCTTCATCTCATACAATATCTGAGTAGTCAGTTTGGCCCCGGTACATCCGAGCGGATGTCCCATTGCAATAGCGCCGCCGTTTACATTTACTATATCTTCATCCAGCTCCAATTCACGTATAACGGCCAGTGATTGTGCGGCAAAAGCTTCATTAAGCTCGATAAGGTCGATATCACTTTGCTTTAGCCCGGTCTGCTTCAAGACCTTGGGAACAGCTTCCACCGGACCGATTCCCATAATTTCCGGCGGCACGCCGGCAACAGAGAAACCGACATACCGAGCCATAGGTTCGAGCCCCAGCTCATCGGCTTTTTCCCGGCTCATGACTATTACCGCAGCGGCTGCATCATTCATTTGCGAAGAATTTCCAGCCGTAACGGTTCCTCCCTGCTTGAAAACGGGATTCAGCTTTGCCAGTATCTCCATGGATGTATCCTTCCGTGGGCCTTCATCCACCTCAAATACAAAGCTTCGCTCTTCCACCTCTCCATCTGCCGTAACAGCCTTTTCCTTTACTTCGATGGGGACAATCTGCCCGTCAAAACGATTCTCTTCCCAGGCTTCGATGGCGCGCTGGTGGCTCCGGTAGGCAAAAGCATCCTGGTCTTCGCGGCTCACCTTATACTGCTCGGCTACATTTTCGGCCGTCAGCCCCATGTTGATATAGATCTCAGGATAGTTATCGACCAGCTCGGGATCGGGTTCAACCACATAGCCTCCCATGGGAACCATCGACATCGACTCCACCCCTCCGGCTATCACAACATCCGCATTACCCAGCTGCACACGTTCTGCGGCTTGGGCAATGGTTTGCAGGCCTGACGAGCAAAAACGGTTGACCGTAGCCGCCGGTACGGAAGGCGGAAGCCCGCCCAGGAGAGCGCACTGACGCGCCATATTCAGCCCTTGCGCAGCTTCCGGAAAAGCACAGCCCAGGATCACGTCATCTACCATCTCAGGCTGCAGGGACGGCGCTCGTTGAAGAAGGTTCTTAATAACTTCTGCTCCCAATGTATCAGGATGGGTATACCGGAGGGAACCCTTGTTGGCTTTTCCTGTCGGTGTCCGTGCGGCGGCAACTATTACAGCTTCTTTCATGGCAATCATTTCTTAATTCATAATTCAACATTCTTAATTCCTGAGTGGCTTCCCCTTCTTAAGCATGTGTTCGATACGTGCGTGGGTTCGCTCATCCTCAAGCAACTCCAGGAAAGCCTCTCGTTCAAGCCTGAGGATATAAGATTCAGGCACATCCTGAGGCTCGCTTAAATCGCCCCCACTCATAACCCACGCAACTTTTTCGGCCACGACCTTGTCGTAGTCGGTGATAAAGTTGGATTCATGCATGATATAAAGCATCAGCTTCAACGAGCTGAAAGCTTTTTTGCCCAACACCCGGATCATCGGCCGGGCAGGCGGACGGTATCCGATATCAGCCATCGCCCGGGCCTGTTCTTTGGCAGAAGCGATAAGCAGGTCGCGATTCATCACAACATTGTCCGACTGCCGAAGGTAACCCAGTTCCCTGGCCTTTGGGGCACCATCCGAAACCTTGGCCATGCCAATGGTCTTAAAAATCTCTTTTATATTGGGAACCGGATCCACTTGCTCATCTTCAACCAGGCGTTGCATGGTTCGGTACAACATTTCTTTGGTACCCCCGCCGGCGGGCAGCAACCCTACTCCCACCTCAACCAGTCCGGCATAGAGTTCGTGATGCGCTACCACCTTGTCGGCATGTAAAATAAATTCCACTCCGCCTCCAAGCGAGCGGCCGAATGGCGCTACAACTACTGGAAATGGCTGGTAGCGAAGTCCCACGGCTGTATCCTGGAAGTCCTTTACAGCCTTTTTGATACGCTCCTTCTCTCCCTGCTGCCAGGCTCCCATCGCTTCCATGAGGTTGGCGCCATAGGTGAAGTTGTCGTTGTCGTGACTGATAACAAGGCCTTCAAACTGCTCGCTAACCTGCTCACATGCTTTCTGAAGTGTCTGAATAAGCTCAAAACCCAGTGTCTGCCGGCGGCTCCGGAATTCGAAAAGTGCAATACCGTCTCCCATATCATACAGCCCGGCGCTGTCGTTGCCCATTACTTCTTTATTATCCGATCTCAACATCGCAACGGTTAGTGCACCTTCGGCCGGCGGACTAAGCGGCTCTTCTTCACCGGTGGCCAGGTTATATACGGTGCCCTTTTCTTTGTCGTAAAAATTCTCGCGCCCCGACTCAAGCATCTTGAGTACGGAATCAGGCACATCGAGACCCTCTTCCTGCATGCGTTCTGCAGACTCCCTCACACCGATAGCGTCCCACCGCTCAAAAGGCCCCAGCTCCCAGTTAAAGCCCCACTTCATAGCACGGTCAATGGACTCCAATGAGCCGGTGATTTCCGGGATACGGTGAGCGGCATACAGCAGGAGGTCGCAATGTATTTTCCAAAGGAAGCTTCCGGCCTTATCGTCCTGATTCACCAAAAACCTCAATCGTTCTTCTGAAGAGTTGAACTCTTTCTTAGCCTTAGTCGTACTTTCAAACTCAGGATCGATTTGAGATTCATACTCAAGACTATCCGGATCAATCACCTTGTACTCTTTGCCGGAATCGGTCTGTACTTTCTTATAGAAACCCTCCCCGGACTTGTTACCGTGCTTTCCTTCTTTCACCATCTTTTGAAAAGATTCAGGTAGCTTGAATACTTCGCGCCGCTCGTCATCCGGGATAGCCGGGTAAAGGTTGGTCGCAACGTGGTTGATCACATCCAGGCCCGACATGTCGGCCGTTCGGAAAGTTGCCGCTTTGGAATAGCCGGTCAGTGTACCTGTTAAAAAATCAATCTCCTCGGCTCGGAAGGTGCCGTCAAAAAACCAGGGCATAATGCTGGCCATAGAAAAGATACCGATGCGGTTGGCAATAAAATTGGGCGTATCCTTGCAAAGAACCACTCCTTTGCCCAGTGTCCGTTCACAAAACCGGCTCATGAAGTCCGCAACCGCTTCGGAAGTCTGCCCTGTAGGGATGACCTCCAGCAGTTTCATATAGCGGGGCGGGTTGAAAAAGTGCGTACCTAGAAAATGTTTCTGAAATTCTTTACTGCACTTCTCTCCTATTTCACCGATCGGGAGGCCTGAGGTGTTGGAACTTACAATAGTACCCTTGGTGCGTGCCTTCTCTATCCGGGCCATCATATCCCGCTTGATATCCATCTTTTCAATGATGGCTTCACAAACCCAGTCGGCCTCAGCAACAACTCGTTCTAGGTCATCCTCGAAATTTCCAGCCTTAATCCGACCGGCAAAGTCGGGCAATCCCAGAGGAGACGGATTCATCTTCGTCAGCTTCTTGATATTCTCCTCAACAGCCTTGTTGGGATTTTCTCCTTCTGATTTAAGGTCTAGCAGCCATACCTCCAGGCCGGCGTTCACGCAATGGGCGGCAATCTGGCTGCCCATGGTTCCCGATCCTAATACCGCTACCTTTTGAATGGAGTACTTTTTCTTGTGATCAGACATCAATTTCTCAATTTTAGCAGCAGGTTTTCACAGGGTATTTATAACATAATGCTTGAAAATCCCGTCAAACAATGAATACCTGCAGCGAATTTCAATAAGATTATTCTGCGGATTTCGGTTCTTCGACATCCTCATACATTGAATCTATCTCCTCGCTATAGCGTTCATTCACTACAGGCCGCTTAACCTTTTGGGTAGGCGTGAGTTCGCCCGAGTCAATGGTGAAGGGCTCCTTCAGCAAATAAAATTTCTTGACCGTCTCCCAGGGCGAAAGCTCCTTATTCACCTTATCCACTTCAGACTGTATAAGCTCACGCACATTCGGATCTGTGCTCAGATCATCAGTAAGGGAGTACCCTTTACTCTTGAGACGCTTTTTGACATTCTCATAGGTTGGTACAATGAGGGCAGAACAGAACTTTCGCTTGTAACCGACCACCATCGCCTGCTCAATATAGCCACTGTTGATGAGGCGGTTTTCGATAATTTGAGGAGCTACATATTTTCCGGTCGAAAGTTTGAAAACGGACTTCTTCCGGTCGGTGATAAAGAGATAACCGTCTTCGAGCTTGCCGACGTCTCCCGTCATAAACCATCCGTCTTCGGTCATCACCTCGTCGGTCTTCTCCTTGTTATTGTAGTATCCCTGCATCACATGCGGGCCGCGGGTGAGGATCTCCCCGTCATCGGCAATCTTAACCTCCACATTGGAAAGCGGCGTACCCGAGCTTCCAACCCTCATATGATCCGGATCGGTTACCGATATAACCGGAGAGGTCTCCGTCAGGCCGTAACCCTGGGCACAATACAGGCCAATACCGTTGAAAAAAGAGAATATCTCGGGCGAAAGGGCTGCACCCCCGCTCACAAATCCGAGGAGGTTCCCGCCGAAGGCCTCGCGTATCTTTGAATAAACAAGCTTGTCGGCAATCTTATGCTTCAATGCCGCCAGTCCTGACGGGGGGTGCTCCGGATCATACGCTTCAGCCATATTCAGGCCCCAGTAGTAGAGCTGCTTCTTGACACCACTCAGCTCCTGTCCCCTCACCTTGACGCCGGTATGGATCTTCTCCAGAAGACGTGGGACCGTAGCGATAAAATAGGGCCGCACATGGCGCATGTCTTCGCGGATCTCATCAATATCTTCAATATAGTAGATGGGATAGCCCAGCGAGATATACATATAGGTGATCATCCGCTCGAACACATGAGAAAGAGGCAAATAGGACAACATCTGCTGGTTTTCTTCAACCGTTGCATCGAAGGGCAGCCGTTCCAGCGAGGCCAGCAGGTTGCAAGCGATATTGTTGTGAGTCAGCATCACGCCTTTGGGGTCGCCGGTAGTACCGGAGGTATAGATCAATGTGGCGAGGTCGTCGGGACTTATCTCCGATTTCATACGTTCGAAAAGCCCGGGATCCTCCTGATGCTTGCGTGCGCCCTTCTCCAGGATGGATTCAAAGGACAGGAGTTTTTCGTGCTTCGAGCCGAAGATGGAGATAACCGCTTCCACCGATTCAATACTTTTCATCAACGGCTTGGTTTCGGCGAAAAGTTCGTCGTTGGAGACGATATGCACCTTCGAACCCGAGTTTTCCAGTATATATTTGATCTGCTCGGCCGGCTGGGTGGCATAGATAGGCACATTGGTGGCGCCCAGCGACAGCACCGCCTGATCGCAAATAACCCATTCGGCGCTGTTTTCGGAATGGATACTCACACGGTCTCCGCGACGAACGCCCAGCTCGTACAGACCCAAGGCAAGCTTCCTGACCTTCTCTTTAAACTCTTCTTTACCGGTCTCAAACCACTCTCCCTTTCGCTTGGTAGCGATAAACACTTCCCGGTTATGCTTCTCGATGCCCTTGTCAATTTCTGCAATTATCGTAGTCGGATCGTATCCCATGGTCAATCGTTGTTATTACGGTGACGGTCTCTGTATAAGTTAAACGAATGTTAAACTTTTAAAAACGTATTCAAAATATTAAATAGTCGTAGCTTACAAACATTTAAAACCAAAGCAGAGTCTCCCTGGCATGGATATACATATTGACGAAGAGTTGAAAGAGAAGGCAGAACGTTTTTTAAAAATAGCCCAAAAGAATATGGGAGATGCCCTGGGCGTTGAGTTTATCTCATTTAAAAAGGATGAGGTGAAGGCCTCCATGCCTGTTGATGAAAATACCGTACAGCCCTTCGGCATACTGCATGGCGGGGCTTCGGTTGCCCTGGCCGAGACCCTCGCCTCCATCGGCGCCTGGCTGAATGCCGATGATTCGCAGACGGCCGTCGGAGTGGAGATCAACGCCAACCATATGCGGCCCGTCAAGAAAGGGGCTAAGGTCATCGGTACGGCAAAACCCTTGCACCGCGGCAGAAAAATCCACGTCTGGGAGACACGCATACACACTGAAGAGGGAAAGTTGGTCTGTGTTTCTAAATGTACGCTAATGATTGTCGATCGTAATGAATAACCGTCCCGGCTACCGTCGGGATGACCGGAACCGCTTTTTTCAGTGAACAGTTAGCAGTAAACAGTGCTCCAACATCCAACTTCCAGCCTTCTGCCCTTTCTCCTTTCACAATTAATTATACAACTGCCGCATCAATTTCCGCTTAACGATGGGAAAAATGGTTTCGTTGAAGGGGAAATTCAGGTCGGTCTCAAAGGAATAGGTCGCAGGATTGGGAAGCTTCCTGTTTTCATTGATAAGGTCCAGCTTGATGGAGTTGGGTGACATCAGTGCCCTGCCCTGGTCCAGCGCCTTCAAGAACTGTGTCTTAAGCGAGCGGTATTTGTCTTTGGCACTCTGAAAGATGGAAACCTCATACTGGAAAAGCAGCAGCTTCGATTCCTCATTATCCGGGACAAAGAAGTAGCCCTCATCGATATAATTCGGGACAATGCCCACCTCTTCCAGGTGGATCTCCTCATTCACAAATTCATAGATCGTCCTGCCCTCTTCAATTTTAGCCTTCAGATAAGGCAGGGCCCACTCAATCAATTCCTCCACTTTCTTGAGGTCGGAACCATCCACAAACACCACCTCGTGCTCGATCTCCCGGTTCACGAAATCGATCTTTTTGATGCGTTTGGGGAATTCGCTTCGGAGGTCCTCCAGGCGGGTTTTGATATCAACCAGCGTATTGTGAAGTTCGATCAGGAAAGCCAGATGAGGGTAGATACGATTGTGCTGAAAATCCCCGCTGATCCGCTGCAGAGCCGCCAGGATAGTATACTGGCGTTTTTCAAAATCGGACTGAACCTGGGTAAAAAGCTCTAGATTGAGTACCGCTTCGGTCATAATAACCTCCTGAGATGCGTTTTAAGCCATGTAGAAATGAATGTTGTACCGTCTGTCTACTTACAACTTTACAGAATAACGCAAAAGGGTGCAAGTGATATTGCCTCCGGCAATATAGTAGAAAGTAATAATTCTAAAGTAGAAAGTACCGAGAAGCTATCAATCTGCTGAATTAAACTTCGACTCCCACTTACTACTCTTTACTTTAGACTTTCTACTAATTACTCCCTGAACTGAACTTCCTTCCATTGCTCGAACTGATGAGTCACCTTGCGGCGCTGGTATTTTCCGGTAGACGTGACCGGGATCTGGTCTCCGAAAACAACCACTTTGGGCGATTTTGAGTAGGGAAGCCGTTCCCTGCAAAACGCCAGGATGGCCTCTTCATCTTCTTCGACTCCCTCTTCCAGCTGGATGTAGGCCCCGACCTCCTCTCCGTACCAGTCGTTTTCGAACCCAACGGCGATGCCGGCCTTCACGCCCGGCGCCTTGTTGATTACCTCGTCAATCTCGAGTGGAGCCAGATTGATACCGCCTCGGATAATCAACTCTTTCAACCGGCCGGTAATAAAAAAGTAGGGACGTCCCTGCTCATCATTGATATAAAAGCCCTCATCACCGCTTCGAAACCAGCCGTGTTTGAAAGTCTTCTCATTGGCTTCCCGGTTATTGTAATAACCCAGCATCACATTTACGCCGCGGATAACGATCTCACCCCGCTCGTTTTCACCCAGTGAATTTCCCTCCGGGTCGTGAATCTCCATCTCATTGGCCGGCACAGGCACCCCGATGCTGGGATAGCCGTAGTCGCTGCGCCACTTGCGGTGCTCGCCGGCTTCTATGCCGATCGGTACAAAACAGGAATAGCAGGTGGTCTCGGAAAGCCCGTAGCCGTGAATAATGGGCACTCCCAATTGTTCTTCAAAGGTCTCGGCTACCTTGACGGTAAGCGGGCCGGCCCCGCAAATCACATGTCTCAGCGAATGACATTCCGGGCGCTCGCTATCTTCGTAATAGCTGTTGAGGTATTGCAGTAAAGTAGGCACCACACTCACGATATGGACCCCCTCCTCTTCGATGAGCGGGAAGAAGCGCCCCACCCTGAAGCGCCGGTTCAGTACCGTCGAGCTCCCGGCAAAAAAGGGAGTGATCATCGTCACTACCGTGCCGTTGACGTGATGGATGGGCAGCACGCACATCATACGGCTATCGGCGTCTATACCGTGCCATTCGGCGATGGAGCGGGCATCCTCCAGCAGGTTACGCTGGCTCAGGACCACCCCTTTGGGCGCGCCGGTCGTTCCCGAAGTAAAGACAATAAGGGCTTCCGATTCGGCCAAAGAATCTTCCGGCAAGGCAAGCTCCCCTTCTTCAATAGAGAAATTTTCGACGGTCTCCTCACACAAGACCGTCTCGATGTTTTTGAGCCGATCGTTTTCGTCAAATATTTTGGAGAGGCGTTCCCGGTAATCCGAGCGGATAAAGGCCAGCTCCACGCCCCCGTTTTTCAGGATGTAGGCGATACGCTCGTCATCTTCTCCCAGGTTGACAGGAACCACGACCAACCCCAGCAGCCAGGCGGCAAAGTATTGAATTACCGTATGCAAGTGGTTATGAGAAATAGTCGCGATCCGGTCGCCGTGTCCCAAACCGCTTTCCTTAAGAAAACGGGCAACACCATATACCTTCTGGCAAAATTCCTCATAGCTAAGTTCGGTTTTGTTGTCGTTTTCGTCGATGTAGGTCAGATAGGGCTCGGACGACGACTGCCTTCCGGCGATCAGTCCGGGAAAGTCATCAACAGGCAATTTCGGGAGGTCGGAATGGCTCAGGCTTCGGGCATGTTCGATTTTTCCCTGTAATTCTTTAAAATCCATATCCTTTTTTTGCGTTCTTTATCCTGATCCTGTCGCCTCCATGTTAATTCATGCATTGCGAAAAGGCAAGCAACCGGGCTGAGGAAGAATTCATCTTTTTACGTAAAGAATTTTTGACGCCATCAAATAATTAGTAGCTTTTCGCTCATAAAATAGTAAGTATGCAAGCCCCTAAACTATCCGTTCACATGCGACCATTACAAACTTTAGCCGCTTTCTTCATACTGTTTCTTATTCCCTTTATAGCTGCGGGACAGCAGACGGAGATGCATTCTTCATCCCAAAAAATAACCTACATCATGAAGGCCATGGATGTAGGAAATCAGCTCTCATCGGTACCCGATGAGTTGCAGTCGCAATTTGCGACTAACCCTTTCGGGCTGACAACCGCCCAGAACGAACGGATGATCAACCATTTCGGCCGCGCATTTATGGCTGATTCGCTTACCGCCAATGCCCGGTCGGTATTTGCCGAGGATTTCGATAACGAATATGCCGATTCGACTATCTCCTGGCTGAACAGGGAATCCGTACAAAAGGTACTGCAGGCGGAAAGGGCAACCTCTACGCTTCAGGGCCAAAGAGAACAGATCGTACGCATGTATGAAATTGAACAAAACCCTCCCACCGATGAACGACTGGAGCTCATCGACAGGCTCACACAAGCCACCCTGGTTACGGAAACCACCATCAATTCCTACTCCATTATTTTCCGTTCTTTTGTATCCGGTTTCAGCGTCTTGAGCGACCAGCAGAATTTTACAGAATCGCAGATCGACAATTTTGTCACCAACTACCGCATGCAGATTCAGCCGCAGGTGCAGCAGGAAACCATCAACCGTTTCCTGATCACCTATTATGAGCTGGATGATGAAATACTGAGGGAGTACCTCTCTTTTATACAGACCGATGCGGGTCAGTGGCTGAGCACCACCGCCGCTAAAAGTATACAGACAGCCCTGCAGTCGGCATCCGACCGCTTTATTGAGTCGCTGGATAGCACCGAAACTGAATAACCGCTTTGACTATTGCACCTATGTTTACAATACCTATGAAAAACCGATCCCTTTTACTTCTTTTAATCGTCGCTTTTATCTCTTATGGTTGTGCCACAGGCGGTACTTCCGTGCAGCAGCAACCACAGCCTCAGCCCGAAGCCGAGCCGCCTGCCGAGCCGGTCGATTTCTCAACCCTGCTGGAGCCTCCCAAAGACTGGCACCATCTCGACGAAGAGCAGAGTCAGTTCCGTGGCATCAGCAGCCAGCTGGCATACCAAACGCTGCTTCATGGCAAAAACCCTCAGAAAGAAGTTATTGTAGCGGTCATTGACGGGGGAATCGACGCGGAGCACGAGGATCTCAAAGAGGTGATGTGGGTCAATGAAGATGAGATAGCCGGCAACGGCAAGGATGACGACGGCAATGGCTATGTAGATGACGTCCACGGATGGAACTTCATCGGCGGGGCGGACGGTGAAAACGTCGATCACGACACTTTTGAACTGACCCGTATCTACCGCAAGCTGCATGAGCGGTTTTCCGAAACCGATACGACGGTACTGAATGAGCAGCAGTGGGAGCAGTATGCCTATTATAAGAAGATCCGTTCGGATTATGAGGAGAAAGTACAGGAGCTCTCCCAACAGTATGCCAATATTCAGTCGCTGGAACAGAGTATCGGAGAAGCCGAACAGATCCTGAGCCAGTATTTCGGTAGCAACGGCTACAGCTACAAAGAACTGCAGGAGTTCCAGCCACAGGACCAGCAGCAGGCTTTTGCCCAAAACGTCATGCTCTATGTAATGGAGAATGACATCGACTCCACCCTGATTGCCGAGCAGAAGAAGCAGATCTATGAGTTTGCCAAATACGGCTACAACCCGGACTTCTCCCCGCGTGATATTGTAGGAGATAATTATGAAGACAAGACCGAACGCTACTACGGCAACAACGACGTGGCGGGCCCGGACCCGAGCCATGGCACGCACGTAGCCGGTATCATCGCGGCCGCCCGCAATAACGGTATCGGCATCAATGGAATTTCAACCAATACGCGCATTATGGGCGTGCGGGCCGTGCCCGACGGCGATGAGCGGGATAAGGACGTAGCCAATGCCATCCGCTATGCCGCCGATAACGGGGCCGATATCATCAACATGAGTTTCGGCAAGGCCTACTCCCCTGACAAGGAAGTGGTTGATGCCGCCATCAACTATGCCGAAGAGAAAGGTGTGCTGATGATTCACGGGGCCGGCAATGATGCCAAAGACACCGACGAGAAACACAGTTATCCCACCAACGTCTTGGGCTCAGGCCCGGAGGGACCGACCGCTTCTCTCTGGCTCACCGTCGGCGCTTCGTCCTGGAAGCCCGGAGAAGAATTTGTGGCCAGCTTCAGCAACTACGGCGATCGTACCGTGGATGTTTTCGCTCCTGGGGTAGATATCTTCTCCACCATGCCCGACAACAGCTATGAATTCCAGGACGGTACCAGCATGGCCTCACCGGTCGTTGCCGGCATCGCCGCCCTTATCATGGCCTATTATCCGGAACTGACACCCCTTCAGGTACGCAATATCATTTTCGAAAATACCGTACGCTACCCGGACCAGCAGGTCATTCTCCCCAACCAGGAAGGTGCTGGCGAACCGATGGTACCTTTCGGCAGCCTATCGGCTTCTGGCGGTGTTGTGAATGTGTATAAAGCGCTGCAGGCCGCTGAGAAGATGAGCGGGAATTGAACGATACCCATCTGATCGCTTTGAGCGATCTGGTGGGTGAGTCTACATCATCCGCGAAGCCGAAAGCTCCACATCGGCATGTTTCCATGCTTCCCTGAAGCGTACCTTCACCGCTTCCGCTTCGTCGGTTTTGCCCTGTGCTTCCAAACTTTGCCACAGGCCGTAGAGCGACCAGCCGTTATCGGGGAACTTCTTCAGGTCGTGCCGGTACACGGCTTCGGCCTCGTCCGGACGCCCCGCCTTCAGAAGCACGGAACCCAGGTTATGCCGTGCCGGGAAAAACCAGTCGGGCGGTTCGTTATAGTTTAGCTGATCCTCTATTGCTATGGCTTCCTTCAGCAATTCAACAGCCTTTTTGTAATTGCCCCTTGCCGAAGCGATCTCGCCTTCAAGCACGCCCACTGCTATCTGCATCAACTGCCGGGTGGTATTGATATCCCAGATCGTTATCTCCTTCAGGGCATCGTTTGCCGCAATGGTTTTCAGCTTTTCCAGCTCCTTAGTTGCTTCTTCAGGCTTATTTTTTCCCACATATGCCATACCCCTTGCATAGTGCCACACGCCACGCGGATAGATCAGGTCTTCGGCCGGTTCGGGATAGGCAACTATCTCATCCCACTTCGCAAAGCGTACATAACCGTAGAGCGGTATAACCCAGTAGTGCTGAAGCGTTCCCAGGCCCGGCTGACGCATGGTCTCGGTATCGACCAGTTCGGACGTATTTTTTGCCGCTTCGATACTTCTCTCGGCCCGGCCTTCCATGGTTGCGGTGGCCCAGAGAAAATGGTAGTTGTGGGGCACATAACCCAGCGGATAGATCCCCTGCTGCCGGCACTGTGTCACATATTCGTTATCCGCCTTAACCGCCGCTTCGTTGGCCAGTGTACCCTTGTGGTAATCGCCCGTGCGGATATAAATATGCGAGGGCATATGCACCAGGTGTCCCGCGCCGGGTACCAAGCCCCCGAGCCGGTCTGCACTCGGCAATGCTTCTTCGGGCTGTTCCGCTTCAACCGCATGGATATAAAGATGGTTGGCGCCAGGATGGTCAGGATCATCTTTCAATACCGATTCCAATACACGCAGTATTTCCGGAGTCCACGGCTGTGGTTCCCCGTTGGATTTCCAGTAATTCCACGGATGCAGATCCATCAGCGCCTCCGCATAGAGCGTCCGGGCATCCGGATCGTCGGGATATTTCCCGGCCAGGCGGCCCATGGCTTCGGCATAGTCTTCGTCAAGTACCGTCCGGTCTTCCGGGGGATTCTCCATATACCGCTTCGCGAGCGCATCAATATAATCTCGTTCTTTCGGCGTGCCATTCGGCTTCAGCTCCTGCGCTTTTTGCAACGCTTCCCAAGCTCTCGGGATATTGTCCTCCGACATGCCAGAATTGATATTGGGTCCCAGCACAAGCGCTGCTCCCCACCAGGCCATCGGGTTATCGGGATCCAGTTCCGCCACCTGCCGGAATGAACGGTTGGCTTCTCTATGATTAAAACCGTACGACAGCGCCAGTCCCTGATTAAAGTAATCCTGCGCCAAGGTATCGTCGGTGGAAATTTCAAAATGATGGCTGCCCATTCCTTCCAGCAACGGGGCTATCTGTCCCTCAAAAAGAGCCTGCGCCTGACATACCACATCTCCGCCTGCAAGCAGGAGGGCAAGCGCGAGGCTAAATGAAGTGACTATTTTGCTTAGTGAATCAATTTTTCTTGATCGGTATTCCATAATTGAAATTGTTGTGTTGTTTGAACGAACGTATAATAACATACCAACTAGTCGGTATAATATCTGAGACTTACCGGCTAATGTCAAATTCCCGTTATTCGTTTATTATCAACAATTAAGCCCTCTATTAAGCCGATATTCAGATATGACATGCAAAAATATTTTTCTTGAAACAGACCGAATGGTATGCTATACTGATTATTATGAATAAAGATGCAAAGAGTACCCGTACTAAAATCATGGATTCAGCCCAGGCTTTGATCCTGGACCACGGCTTCGGAGGCACAACCGTCGATGCGGTGATCGAAAAAGCAGGTGTAAGCAAGGGCGCTTTTTTCCACTACTTCTCAAGTAAAGACAAATTGGGCAAGGCCTTGGTGAAGCGCTATGCCGACGCCGACGCGGAACACCTGGAGAAAACACTGAAGAAGGCTGAGGGTCTTGCCGACGACCCCCTGCAACAACTTCTGATCTTCATAAAGCTTTTCGAGCAGGAAATGGAGGAGTTGGAAGAGCCTTATCCCGGCTGCCTTTACGCCTCCTACCTTAGCCAGGCCGAACTGTTTGATGAGAATGTCAGGGAACTGATTCGCGAATCGATGATACTGTGGAGGGTCAGGGTCAAAGAGAAACTGGACCGGATAATCGTCCAACACCCTCCGAAAAGTGACGTCAACCTGGAAAGCCTGGCCGATATGCTGCTGGTAATCTTTGAGGGAGCCTTTGTACTCTCGCAATCCATACAGGATCCCAAGACCGTTGCCCGGCAACTTTCCCATTACCACAATTATCTGAAGCTGCTCTTTGGAGGAGGCTGATACCGCCGGCGAATAAACGGGTCCGAGCCCGCCGGGTAGTGCCAGGCAAAGGAACCATCTTTCAGGGCACTGCCCATCCTTTACCTGCTCTCCCCGACTACTTCCTGAACGGGCAAATTCAGGAAAGCCCAAACCCATACCCACCTGATCACTTCGAGCTATCTGATGGGTTCATACCGGTCAGACCGGCAGGGGCTTTCACTTCAAACCCGGGAAAAAACGCGGTACTCGCTTCCTGTAATCTTCATAGTCCTCGCCGAAACGGCGGACCATAGCCTTCTCCTCATAGTAAACGCCAACAAGGATATAGAGCGTCATCCCTGAAGAAAATATCAGGTGCCCGACAGTCATATGAGGAATTGACCAAAAGGCGATCAGGAAACCGAGCATAAGCGGGTGGCGGACAAATTTATAGAAACCCGGCTCCATAAACTGAGGCGGCTTGGCTTCCATCCCCTTCAGATTATGATACACCTGCTTGAGCCCGAAGAGGTTGAAATGGTCGATCATCCAGGTAGAGAGGAAGAGGATCAGCCATCCCAGCCAGAAGCCCCACTGCAGGATGAGCGACGCCCAGGCCGCTTCCACTTCCCATATGGTGCCGGTAAGGGGCTGCCAGAACCAAAGCAGAAGAATAAGTGCAACACTTGAGAAGAGCACATAGGTGCTCCGCTCGACCGATCTGGGCACGATGCGGGTCCATTTCTCCTTAAAGGCTCTGCGTGCCATCACCGTATGCTGTATACCGAAAAGGGCGATCAGCCCCAGGTTGATGAACAGCGCCTCAGGCCATGCGGCCTCCGCACCTCCCATCCAGCCTCCGCCGTTGACAGCAGTGGGTACCAAACCCTCAAAATCTCCCAGGAAGAAGATCATCCAGAGAAAAGTCCCGAAAAAGATCAGGTAACTTAGGATTCCGTAGATAAAAGCTATTAACCGTTTCATTGTATCAGTATTTAGTAATTAGTAGTAAGTATTTAGCAGAAAGTACTTTTCATTTCTTAGTGGCGGTGGCCAGGACGAACTCGCCGGGAATGTCGTAACCACTTCCATTTCCATACTGTTTGATGGAGTCAAGGTATTCTTCGTGGACTTCTTCTTTTGCTTGATCGTCAAATTTCTGGTATGCCAAGGCGACGGCCCCGCCCAGGAAGGCTCCGACAATGGCCTCTTCGTCCGATTGAAAGTGCAGCTTGATGCTGAAACGCTCGGACCGGATCTCTTCAAAGCCGGCGTCCTGCATGTTCCGGCTCAGCGTACCACCCGTGCCAAGCTGGAAAAAGAGGGGGCAAACATCCGACTTCACGCGCCGGTCGACGATGGGAAAGATGTCGGCCCAGCCGCACTGCGCGCGTTCGCCCCATACGAGAGCAACAGCTCGTCCCCCCGGCACCAGCACCCTGCACATCTCAGACAAGGCCCTGGCGGGATCCGGGAAGTACATGAGCCCGAGCGAACAGATCACCTTGTCAAAAGTATTGTCGGGAAAATCGAGCTCCTCGGCATCCATATGCCGGAATGTGATATTCCCAATACCCTTCTCCCCTGCCCTTTTGCGGGCCTTTTCAATCATTCCTTCCGAAAGATCGACAGCCGTGACCGAGCCCTCGGAAGCTACTGCTTCTGCCAAAGGAAAGGTCACCAGTCCCGTACCGCAGGAAATGTCAAGTATCTTCTCTCCGCTTTGCGGGGCGGCTTCCTTCAGCAGCCGCTCCTGGGCCGGCCACAGCTGCCGCTGCCATCCCGAATCGTAATAAGGCGCGGCCTTGTCCCAGCCATAGCGCTGTACCCTTCTCTGTAAATCCGGTTTCATATGTTATCCCCTTTTATTATTGTGATCTGCACTTCGCGTTCGACCGGTATAGCCCTTTTAAAGTCATCCAGCACCGGGCTGTGCCGGTCGGTCTCCTCGATCAGCTGCATGACCTCCTCTTCGGATGCCGGGCTTTCGATGTAAACTTTGTATCGCAGTTCCTCAAAACCCGGGGGACGGTCGTCGATATGCAGCATGCCGCGTGCGTCAAAGTCCGATTCCACATCCACCTCGATCTTCTCGATAGGCACGCCGGCTACGGCCGCCCGCTGCGAATAGCCGATTGCCAGGCAGCTGCCGAGCGCACCCCTTTCCAGGATTCCCGGGCCCGGGCCGGCGTCGTTGCCGCCTTCCGACTCGCCGATGTCTACCTTGAACTTCCAGTGCTTGTGTTCCACCTCGCAGGTGGTGCCATCGTAAAGGCGGACTTTGGTAGTCACGGAACTCTTGCCCAGCGAGGGGCGCAGTTCCACGGCTTTCTTATTCCGTTCAAATGCTTCTTTGATGGTTTTGGGATCGGACATGACGAATTACCCTAATTCTGTTATTCCGGCAAAAAATGCTCCGGATTTAATTCGCTATAAACCTATTAGCCGCATAAAGAAAGGGCAATTAAAAACGGGTCAACAATAGGTAAACAGTGGTTTCGGGGTGTGAAATATAGGGTGGTATGGGGATTGCTAATCGGTAATTGCCATCAGGAATTCCGAAAGATTCTCTTCGGTCTCGATGTCGAGCTTTTTGCGAAGGCGATAGCGGGCGGTCTTTACGCTGTCGGGGGTGATGCCCATAATGGCGGCTGTCTCCTTAATGGATAAATTGAGGCGGGCCAGTGCGGAGAGCCGTAACTCGTTGGTCGTAAGTTCGGGATAACGTTCTTTCAGTTCGTCGAAGAAACCGGTGTGCACCTGTTCGAAATAGAGGCGGAATTCCTCCCAGTCATTATCCAGGTGGAAGCTGTAATCAACCATATGCTCCAGTTTTTGCAGCTCTTTGGTAATCTCACCGTTCTCCCTTCCCCTGCCCTGCTCACGGATGCCTCCGATCTTCTCTTTGAGCTTTTCCATCGTCTTGTTCTTCTGTACCAGATGCAGCGTATGAGTGGTAAGCTGCCGGTTGCGAAACTCCAGGTCCTGCTGCAGTTTCTCTTCTTCAAGTCTTCGGTTTTCCAGCTCGGCCCGGTTTTTTCGGATCTTTAGCCGCTGACGGTTGTAGACGAGCACCCCGATAATGCCTACCAATATAAGTCCGGCCAGCAGAGCATTACGCAACAGTGCCTGCTGTTCTTTTTCCTCTTCCAGCAGGGCAATCTCCTTTTCCCTCTTCTCAGCTTCATATTTGGCCTGCAGTTCGTTGATCTGCCGGGCCTTTTCTTTGTTCAGGATACTGTCTTTTACGGCCATCAGCTCCGTCTGGTATGCCACAGCCTCCTTGTAGTTTCCCAGCTGCTTGTGTATATCTGAAAGCAACTCGTAACCAACCTTCACCCCAAGCAGAGACCCGAAGTCCCGCGACTGCTCCAGCGTCTCCCGGGCATGTACCAAAGCGGAATCGTAACGGCCGGCGGCCCGGTAGGTCTTAGCCAGGTTTTCATGGATAATGGTGGTCAAGTCGGGGTCATTGCCATCGTTCACTTCAAAAGCCTCGTTCAGATAATCCAAGGCCTTCTGATAATTTCCCATCTGCATCGATACCCGACCCAGGTTGTTCAGACTGTTGGCGATCTCGATAGTATAGCCCAGCTCCCGCCGCAACTCCAGCGCTTTCAGGTGATTCTCCAGCGACAGCTCATATCTTCCCTCGTCACCGTGCAGCAGGCCTATATTATTATAGTTAACGCCCAGGGATGCCTTCCGGCCAGTTTTCGTATTCATCTCCAGGGCCTGCCGGTAAAATTCCAGTGCCTTGTCGTGCTCTTTCAGTTCAAAATAAGCCAGACCGATGTTGCCCAGAATGGCTGCCGTCCCCTTGTCAAAGCCAATAACCCGACAGAGCCCAAGCGACTCGAAGTAATATTCCAGTGCGCGGTTATACTCGCTCCGACCCTTGTACAATGAACCGATACCATTGAGCTGGGAAATAATTCCTGTGGTATCACCTATCGCGCGATATAGCCTGAGGCCTTCCTCAAAATGCTGCAAAGCACCCTCGAAATCACCCTGTGTACTCAGCGCATAGCCCAGCTCTCGGTGTGCCCCGGCCAGCCCCTTGCGAAAATCCAGCTCCCGGGAAAGCTGCAACGCTTTATTGGCAAATTCTGCGGCCAGCTCCGGGTCGGAATAGGAATATTCAAAGCTGGAATCGATCAGGGCATTGACCAGAGTGGTGTCTGATATGGAAGGGGATTGTGGCAGTTCCTGGGCGCAGAGAGGGTATGGAATGAGAAACAGGCCGCAAAAGGCGGCGCATACTACCGCTTTGATGGCTCTCCCGTACATAATCGATTCCCGAGGCTTTATTTACTGAAAGAAGGGAGGAAATTCAGCTAAAATCAAATAAGGTGCACAATAGATCCTGAAACAAGTTCAGGATGACAATAAAGCGCTAAGCTGCCGCTACAGAATGGTAAAAAAGAATTGGCAGCCATCCCAAAGTCTGCGAGGGATAACTGCCAATTCCTAATTCTTCATTCTTAATTATAAATAGTCCTACTCCTCGGCCTCGACTTTCTCCTTATCCTCCAGCCAGCTGTAGGGATAGGAGTCGTCGTCGAGCTTCTTCGCTTCGGTAGTCAGGTGCAGCGGATGGAAAGTGTCGATCATCACAGCATACTCGTCGGTGGCTTCCACGCCGATGCTGCCCTCATACTTGCCGGGATGCGGGCCGTGCGGGATACCGCCGGGATGCTGGGTGATGCTGCCTTCTTCCACACCCTTGCGGCTCATAAAGTCGCCTTCCACATAATAGAGTACCTCGTCGGAATCGACATTGGAATGAGCATAGGGAGCCGGTATGGAAAGTGGATGGTAATCGAATTTACGCGGGCAGAAGGAGCAGACCACATAGTTGTGCCCCTTGAAGGTCTGGTGCACGGGCGGCGGCTGATGCACGCGTCCCGTTATGGGCTCGAAATCCTTGATGTTGAAAATCCACGGATAGAGATAGCCGTCCCAGCCCACCACGTCGAAGGGATGGTGTTCATACCAGTAGGAGGTAATTTGTCCCTGCTTCTTGATCTTCACCTCGAACTCGCCTTCCTCGTCCACGAAGACCGGGCCTTCCGGGCGACGAATGTCACGCTCGCAGAAGGGGCTGTTCTCCAGGAACTGTCCCTTGTCAGAAAGGTAGCGGTCGGGCACGTCGATGGGACCCGTCGAATCGACGGTAAGCATCTTATTCTTTTCGGTCTCGAAGACGACACGGTAGATGGTACCCCGCGGGATGTAGATATAGTCTCCATAACCGAAGTCGAGCCGGCCGAACATAGTCTCTACATAGCCTTCACCCTGGTGGATGAAGAGCATCTCGTCATGTTCTCCGTTTTTGTAAAAATAGTCCATCTTATCGGTGGGACACGCAATGCCGATCTGAATATCGTTGTTGAACAACAGCACCTTGCGCCCCAATACGGGATCGCCTTCGGCTTTTACGGCAGAAGTGCGCAGATGGTGGTGGCGAAGCATGCCTTCCTCCCACTTTTCAACTTTGACCTGCGGACCCTTTTCCACCTTGAAGGTACGCGTGGGTGGGTTGTTATGGTAAAGGAGCGACGAAGCACCGTGGAAGCCTTCCGCTCCAAAGAGGTGCTCCTGGTACAGTTCGCCGTCCTCCCGGCGGAATTGCGTGTGCCGCTTATGCGGGATTTTTCCTAACTGATGGTAAATCATGGCATTACCTTATTTTTAGTAGATAGTAGAAAGCCGTAAGTAGAAAGTAGTGTCTTATAAATACTTTATACTCTTTACTTTCTACGTAATACTGTTTACAAATTTCCGCGCAGCTCCTGCTCGCGTTCGATAGCCTCAAAAAGTGCCTTGAAATTTCCTTTGCCAAAGCCGCGGGCGCCTTTGCGCTGAATGATCTCGAAAAAGAGCGTGGGACGGTCAACCACCGGTTTGGTAAAGATCTGCAGCAGGTAGCCCTCGTCGTCACGATCGACTAAAATACCCAGCTCTTCCAGCTTGTCAATGGGCTCGTCAATCTTGCCCACGCGGTCTTCCAGCTCCTCATAATAGGTCGTGGGTACGTGCAGGAATTCGACTCCGCGGTCTTTAAGCTTGCCTACCGTTTTGATGATGTCGCCCGTCAGAAGCGCGATATGCTGTACGCCGGCTCCTTCATAAAAATCGAGATACTCTTCGATCTGTGACTTTTTCTTGCCCTCGGCCGGCTCGTTAATGGGAAATTTGATCATGCCGCGCCCCCCTGCCATCACTTTCGACATCAGCGCCGAGTATTCGGTCGAAATATCCTTATCGTCGAAGTGGATATACTGGGTAAAGCCCATCACGTCACGGTAGAAATCAACCCAATCGTTCATCTTACCCTCTTCCACATTGCCCACGCAATGGTCCACGAACTGCACGCCTACGGGATCGATGCTGCCGATCGGCGACTCTTTCTCCTTGAAGCCGGGCATAAAGACGCCCTCATAATCCACGCGGCTTACCAGGGTGTGGATGGTCTCGCCGTAGGTAGCTATGGCCGCCTTGCGGAGGGTACCGTGCTCGTCGCTCATATCGTGAGGCTCTTCAATACTCTTCGCGCCCCGTTTGACCGTCTCTTTATAGGCACGGTCCACATCTTCAACATGCATGGCGATGTCGCGCACCCCGTCGCCGTGCCTGGCCACATGCCTTGCAATAGGCGAATCGCTGTTCAGCGCGCCCGTCAGTACCAGGCGGATGTTGTTCTGCTCCAGATAGTAGGATACACGGTCGCGGACACCGGTCTCCAGACCGCTGTAGGCCTTCAGTTCGAAGCCGAATACGGTCTGATAAAAGTGGCAGGCCTGTTTGGCATTGCCTACGTAAAACTCCACATAGTCCACGTCCTGCAGGCCCAGATGGTCATCGAATTTCTCTTCTACGGGACGTTCAAGGGTGGCAGAGTCTTTGGCGGTGGTGCTCATATTCCTTCCTCGCTCAATTTTCTTTAGAATGGTACTTTTTGCAGTATGCTTTAATATAGCGCGCGAGGCAGAACGACTCAAATTCCTTTTTCACTGTGCGGCAGGTTGTAGCATGGAGCAAAGCGTATGGCGCATAGCGTTTTATAGCACCTAATTCCATGCGCTATGCCCTCTGGGCCATGCAAACAGAACGACCGGAATGACATTCAGCCCTATACCCTTATATTAAGCCCTATGAGTGAAGACCGGAACAAAAAAGAGTGTCCCTCCTGCGCAATAAAAGTGGACGCCGATGCGAAGGCCTGCCCCATCTGCGGCTACGAATTCCCTCGCCAACCGCTCTCCGTAAAAATCATGGCCTGGCTGATGATCCTGCTAATGCTGCTCTGGTATTTCCTCTAGGAAAATACCTAGTGTATCTACACCAGATGCCGATTTTTAGAAAAATTTAACAATTATTAATTCTGACTGGCGGGCGCCTTCCCGCCTCTTAGCCCCCCTACCTAAAATCACACTCCATTCGTTCCAGACAACCTTTTTTAGATGGAGACCACATAATAAGATCCAAACCATCTACACTCCTTCCCCTTTGATTAAAACCTTATAATTATCAACCCCTTGTCCCTATCCTTTCAATTAGCTAACGTTCAATCAAACAGATAGAAAAGGCAGCCCTGAAAACGGCTGTCATATCAACAAAAATAAGACACTCCGGACCGCAGCTATAATATGTTAAGGAGTTGGCAATGGCGGCCGGGGGTGGAGGAGTACACTATGAGACGGAACTACACCACAGGCCTGCATGGGCTACTGATGCTGCTTATTGCGGGGGTATTAAGCACCGGTATCACCGCTTGTAAAGACAACATCAGCTCATCAGATAATGAGCAGGCACCTACCGCTACGGAAATACCTATTGAAGAGCTTGAGGTAGACCCCGAGACGCAGCTACCGGCCTACGTAAAATTGCATATCAGCAAACTGGCTGCCAAAGCCAAATCAGGTGGAAGCCTTATCCCTTTCCAGAGCGGCGTTTCGACCGGCCAACCGCTTAATATGACCTTCAGTACCCAGGGATTAGGTACGCTCGGCGGACAGCACAGCTGGGCCTATGCCAGCAACAGCCACGGACAGATTGTCGGTGAGAGCAGTACTGCTTCAGGCAGCCTGCACGCCTTTGTGTGGGATCCCGATAACGGCATGACCGATATCGGTACCCTGGGCGGTAACAACAGCTATGCCCGCGATATTAATGATGCGGGACAAGTGGTGGGCTACAGCCAGAAAAGCAACGGGCGCATCCGTGCCTTCGTTTGGGATCCGGTAAACGGCATGACTGAACTGCCGACCCTGGGCGGAAATTACAGCTACGGCTACGCCATCAACGAACAGGGACAGGTAGCCGGTTACAGCGACTATATTCCCGGTACGTTCCACGGCTTTGTATGGGATGCCAACAACGGCATGACCGACCTGGGCACCCTTGGCGGCTTACACAGCTATGCCTATGATATTAATGACAACGGCCAGGTGGTAGGCTACAGCAATAACCAGTGGGGCCGTGAGCGTCCTTTCCTTTGGGAAGAAGGCAGCGGCATGACCAATCTGGGAGGGCTGGGCGGTATCGGAAGCCAGGCCTACGGAATTAACAACAATGGACAGGTGGTCGGGCAGGCCCTGCCTCCTTCCGGCCCCTATCACGCCTTCCTGTGGGATGCTACCAACGGCATGGTAGACCTGGGCACCCTTGGCGGCGGTTATAGCCAGGCCTTCGATATTAATGACAATGGTGTGGTTGTCGGTTACTCCGAAAACGGAAATGCCGACGAACAAGCCTTTGCATGGGACGCCGACAACGGCATGAGTGAAATGTCCGACGCCAATTACAGTGGAACCATGGCCCGCGGACTCAACAACGACGGCCTGGTAGCCGGCTACGGCATGATCGGCACGCAGAGTTTCGAAGCGGTGAACTGGACCGTGGAATTTGAAACTGTAGTGGTAGACGAAACCCCGCCACTGATCGGCTATACCCAGGAAGTGGAAACTATCTGGCCGCCGAACCACAAGATGGTTCTGGCCGTGAGCACCATCGCCGCCTATGATGAAGTAGACGGACCGTTGGTCCCCGAAATTGTTGTTGCAAGCAATCAGCCTCAGAATAGCGCAGGCGACGGCAATACCCCCTTTGACTGGGAGGTGAAAGACAACGGCGACGGTTCCTTCAATGTATGGCTGCGCGCCGAGCGTGCCGGCTGTGAAAATGCCAACGGCAATAATGACGACAAATGCGGCAACAGTGAAGGACGCATCTATACGGTCACGATAACCGCTACAGACGCTGCCGGCAACACCGCCCAAGAGGCCGTCACCGTAACCGTGCCCCACGATCAGGGCAAAGAAGACGGAAATGGCAATACCGTTCTGACCGGTGCCCCGGGTGCCAACCGTTACGACCGCTAGGTATAAACTTAAGGTTCGCTCTTCCCCTAACTGAAAAGAGCTTGTGTTGTTTTCTAAACGCGCCGATCGCAACCCGGACAGGAAGCGACGGCGCGTTTTCTATTTATTGACCTGACAGCGTCTCGTGCCTTCCGGGACCTGTCAGCGTCTTAATGGTTGCCCTTACCCCATCAACGCTGTCAGGACCGACCTGCGGTCGTACGCTGACAGGTTGAATCTATTAGCACATTAAATTCCGCTCATCTACATTAGAGGGCTCTTATAAAGCGGATACCTTTCGCCTTTTCTTCACATATTCGGCCATATCATTTACTACAGACAACGGCAACCATGTACGGGAAAATGGCAGCCGAGGACAGCTGCCTTCCCGCCCCAAAAGTTTTTTCAGAAATGAAAACCAGGACCTACGCACCGGCTTATAAAAAAGCTTTCACATTCACCGCTATATACATACTGCTCGCATCTCTCTGGATCACCTTCGGCGACCGTATTCTCGATTACATTCCCGCAGAGATCTTTAAGGCTTCTCTGCTGGCACAGTACGAAAGCTGGGGCTTCATCATCTTTACCGCCCTCTATATCCTTTTCACCTTTCAGCAGGGCTATCGTTCACTGCTGAAGCAGGACGGCGGAGAGCTGGAGAAAGTCAGCCGAAACCTGGTCCGCGACTCCAAAGTACTCGACGCCCTGATCAAGGTAAACCTGCGTGCTGTCAAAGGTGAAGCCTCTACCCCGCTGCGCATCTCCAAGTTCCGGGCACAGACCCTTTCGGCCATTTACAGCAGTATGATGAGAAGCGGCCAAACCGACCGGGTGCCTTTTCACGATGTGATAGTGTACCTGCGCAACAATACCTTTCGCGGCGTTGACCTATTTTGCGACCGGCTGGAACTGCCCCTGCCGCAGGCCGTCACTCTCGGCTTCCTGATCAGCGAGATACTGGCCCCCTTCAAGCCCGAACAGACCGGCCGCCAGTTTCCGGTTGATATGGTTATCAAAGGAGGAAGCGATTCGCCCGTATCGGTATGCTTCCGCTTTGCGAAAGCCGAAGATCCCATTCTCAGGCGAATGCAAAACCCCTCTGCAAGCATTGAAGGAAAGCTGATCGACAACCTCTCCAGCCGCCTGCAAGGCAAGGGCGACTGGAAAAAAGAGGGCGGAAAGCCGGTCTACCGTATCCGCTTTTCAAGCAAATCACCGAGCTAAGCCATTCTCTACCCGTTATTCGTTATACGCCTAAAGAATATTTACAACTATTAGATCTCAAGAGAAATATTAAAATTTTCTAATGTTTTGCTTATATTCTAGCTGCCGGTTAAAAGAAAGGCCGGTACAGAGTGACAACAGCCTTACCCCGGGCTATCCAACATCCCGAGGCGAAAAAGCCGAAGGGCATAACATAAATAGAATAGTGTGAACGGCTATGAGCAACGACGACTACAGCGATCTCCCCACGCTCTCCCTGCGCTATATGGTTGAAGACTACGAAAAACTGATCAAGATGGGTCCGCCTAAGAACGGCACGGAAAATAAAGGAGAGAAGCACGCTGACTACAATCGAATTGAAAATCAGATAAAGCGAAGCGCATAGAGCGAAGGGCATAACGTTTCTTTATAACGTCATGGCCTTTGCGCTCTGAAATTCGGCTATAGGTTCGCTCTTCCCCTAATTGAAAAGGGCGCTGTGTTGTTTCCAATGCGCCTTGACCGCTTCCACATACGAGAGCAAGCGGCAAGGCGCATTTTTTATATATCAACCTGACAACGTCCCGCGCCCTTGTGAATGATGGGGTTCCTCTCTATGTTTAGGGGTTGTAACCCCAATCAGGACTTTAGACCGCATTGTTATGGATGAACAGGCCCGCAAGGAGGCGTTCCAGGAACGCATCGACAACGGAGA
>CAYWDK010000018.1:0-27210 GCA_964457025.1 uncultured Balneolaceae bacterium
GCACTGCACGAAAGCGGCTATCTGATTAACAGGCTGGCCGACCGCTTCGCATAAATTAAAGCCCAGGTTCTCTTCAGACGATTGAGCCTTTTTCAAACCGAAGCATGAATTGGGTACCCCCGGTTTCCGGACTGGCCTCAAAGCGAAAGGTGCCCTCAAGCTGTTTGCTTAGCGACTCGATCAACGTCATACCCAGCGATTGCTGTTCTGCGGCTTTAAAATCGTCGGGAAGGCCTTTCCCGTCGTCAACTATCTTCATTGTTACTTCCGGCTCATTATATTCCAACCGAATATCTATAGCACCATTTCCGTTTGAACTAAAAGCGTGTTTGTAACAATTCACAACTACTTCGTTAATAATCAGCGAACAGGGAATAGCTTCATCAATATTCAGGGAAAAGCTATCCAGGTCAAAATTGGTTTCGATGCTTCTGTTTTCAGAGTTATAGGTACTGCCGATGGTTTCGACCAGCTCTTTCAGGTATTCATCAAAACCGATATCTGACAACGCTTCTGACCGATAGAGCTTTTCGTGAATCATGGCCATGGAATGAATACGAATCTGGCTATCACGCAAAGCACCTATTGAAGTTTCATCTGTAAGGTTCATGGCCTGCAATTCCAGGAGGCCTGATATCACGGCCAGATTGTTTTTAACCCGGTGGTGGATTTCCTGCAGCAATACCTCCTTTTCTTTCAGGGACTTTTCAATAATATCCTGCTGCTCCTTGAGGTTGGTAATATCGTGCATAACCGTTTGGATAGCGGCCTCTCCCTTATACTGAATCGGTATGGAGTGCGCCTCGATATACCGTTCTTCACCATTCAAAAGGACGATTTTATGCGCATCCGGCTCAATATGCTCATCCTGTTCCAATTTGCGCTTCCGCTCCAGCATCTTGTCCATATATTCAGGGTGGGTAAAATCCAGGATGGACTTTCCTAGAAGCTCCTCCGGGCTTGAAGCGCCGTAAAACTGTGCCCCCACTTCATTGATAAATACGATCTTTCCCTCCTGTACGATTTGTACCGGTTGAGGGTTGTTTTCCAGAAGACGTTGCCAACGCTCCTCGCTTTCCTTCAATTTGCGTTGCGCTTCCCGCTCTTCGGTAACGTCGTGGGCAATACCAAAGACCCCCTCAATTTCCCCGTCGATATAGATCGGCAGGTTTGTTACCTGTACCTGGAATCGATAGCCCTCCTTATGAACACCCGAGGCCGAATAATTCTGAGGATTACCCTCCAGTGCTTTTTGGAAATGGCCCCAAACCCGTTCCCGGTCTTCAGGAGCAACCAAGGGTTCAAAATTCAGTTTTTTTAGCTCCTGAATATCATATCCCGTCAACTCTTCCAGAGCTTGGTTTGCCATTAAAAAGTTCCCTTTTGCGTCAAAAGAATAGACGGCATCGGGATTTCGCTCAAACAAGGACTTAAACCGCTGTTCGCTCCGCTTCAGGCGAATATTCGCCGCTTTTCTCGCTGTTATGTCTTCGCAAATTCCAAACAGGCCGACGCACTCACCATCTTTCATATAAGGGAAGTTCGTTACAAACACCTGCCGCTCTTCCCCATTACGTCGTATTCCCGTAATCTCGTACTGCTGGATCTCTCCCTCCAAGCCTTTTTGAAAGTAGTTCCAGGTACGATCCAGGTCGTCAGGATGGATAAACTCTTCAAACGTTCTTTCTTTCAGCTCTTCCTCTGAATAACCGGAGAGCTCTTCAAACCTTTTATTGGCCCCCAAAAATTTGCCCTGCTTGTCAAAATAAAATACCGAGTGGGGATTATTCTCGAACATGGTTCTGAACCGCTGTTCACTTTCACGCAGCTTTCGAGCCGCTTTTTTATACTCGGTAATATCCTGTAGTATCCCGAACACACCGGTAATTTCATCTCCAACATACATCGGAAACTTGGTAACACGGATATTTTTCCTGCTGCCATCTTTTACCTTCACCTGAATTTCGTATTGGCCCGCTTTCCCTGACGCGGCTTTTTTGAATTGCTTTATGGTACGTTCCAGATCCTCTTCGACTATAAACCGTTCGAAACTCATCTGCAGTAGTTCTTCCCGGCTGTAGCCGGTAAACTCCACCAGCTTGTCATTCACTCCCTGGAAATTACCTTCCAAGTCAAAATAGTAAACCGGATGGGGATTCTGCTCGAAAAGAGACCTGAACATCTGCCGGCTCTCCTCGATCTCCCTCTCTTTTTGCTTGGCCTCGGTAACATCCCTGACCATACCGACCAGGTACACCTTCCCATCATGCTCGATAGTAGCCGCACTGGCCTTGAGGTCTATCATTTCGCCATCTTTTGTGCGGTGCTGCGTCTCGAACTCGACACTTCCCTCTTCAATGGCTTTCTGAACAAACTCACGCTGGTATTCCGGTGTCATGCCGGGGCGTACGTCGTGCAGATCCATTTCGAGAAGCTCTTCCCGGCTATACCCCACCATCTCACAATAGGCAGGATTCACATCGTGGATAGTGGCATCTTCATCCACCAGGATATAACCTTCATGCAGCACTTCCAGTATTTGCCCGAACTGAGCAGATATGTCCTTCCTGGTTTTTTGTGCCATAATCAATGACTCTATTCTATGAATCGAGCAATGAGTTTAAGAACATACGAAATTTTGCGGAATCGTAATTGGCCATTCCCCGCTCCTCCAAAACCACGGTGCCTTCCCGGTCAATCACATAAGTAGTGGGCAGTATCGTACTTTGAAAGGCAGGAGGCCTGGGGCCGGCCAAGCGATAACTCCCGAAAGTAAATTCGCGATTATCCAAAAAGGTCTGTGCCTTTTCGGGCTGTTCATCCACGTTGATCATAAGGAAAATCATGTCCTGCCGCTCGGCATATTCTTCATAAAGCTTTTGAATACCCGGCATCTCGGCGATACAGGGCGGGCACCAGCTTGCCCAGAAGTTTATGAATACTACCTTCCCTTTATATTCTGAGAGGCTGACGGTTTCACCATCCAGAGAGACCAGCCTTAGATTGTAGTCAGCAACCCGGTGGTCTTCCGGTGCCATTTCCGTATCAGGCTGAATCAGGTTGGTCCACAGCAGGGCCTGTTGAAGACGGCCACGTACCTCCGTATGCCATCCCGTTACATACAAAATCAGAATAATACCGCCCAGAGTCAGCCAGTAATAGAACTCCTTCTTCCAGTCAATTTTCTTTTCCTCAGTCATAGGGTAATCAAAAGCTGTTTCTGAATCTTATATTTATTTGAAGGTGGCAATCTGATCCAGGGGCTTCTTGTTTATGTCGGGTACTTTTACCCCTTCTTCGGGATAGCCTACTACCAGAAGAAGAAAAGGCTTTTCATTGTCGGGCCGGTCCAGTATATCATTTAAAAACCCCATCGGGCTCGGCGTGTGCGTCAGAGAAACCAAACCCGCATGGTGTACCGCGGTAATCAGCATGCCTGTCGCAATACCCACCGATTCTTTCACATAGTAATTACGCACCTTGTCACCCGATTCGGTCGTGCCATAACTCTCGGCAAATATAGCGATCAGATAGGGCGCCTTTTCCAGAAAAGGCTTCTTTTCATCGGTACCCAGCGGCTCAAGTGCTTTAAGCCACTCTTCAGAAGCGCGCCTTTCATAAAACTCTTTCTCTTCCTTTTCCGCTTCTATACGGATCTTGCTCTTGATCTCCGGATCACTGACCACTACAAAATGCCACGGCTGCATATTGGCCCCGTTGGGTGCGGTGCCCGCAGCCAGCAGGCAGTCTTCTATTATTTCTCTCGGCACCGGCCTGTCGGAAAACTCCCGGACCGTGCGCCTTCGTTTCAAATCTGCATAAAAAGAGCGTGCCCGTTCTCTCATTTCATCTACCGGATACTCCCGGTAGTCATCATGCTCCACAAAGTTATAAGTGCTCATAATACGATATCAGCCTTCGGTATTTGTGTCTGCGATTTCACAACCTACTCTTTCAGGATGATCCCTGACAAGACTTTCTTTCGGAATTTTCCGGATCACCCAGAACATCAAAATATCGCCCGCGGCCGCCAAACTGAATATCAATCCGAATACCAGAAGCAGGCCGTTACCAGTAAGTAAAGCCGCAATATAAGGAAACAGGCCGAGTACTATACCGGGCAAAAGTACGCCTATGCGGTAGGAAACGACGGGCATCGCCTCCCGGCAGTGCGCATAGGGAGCCAATGCCTTTAAGCTGAAACCGAATTTCATGGCACTCCATGGCAGGCCGGAAGCCAGCATCCATCCCAAGGCGTGCAGCAGTTCATGGATAACTATACCCACTATCAAAAGACCGAGTGCCGGGAAAAAGTTATCAAAAAGAACGACGAGGTCGCTGCCGACCGCTGCCCATCCCCAAATAACCTCATAGAAAAGGGCAAGGCCGACGGCCATTGGTACGGCAACCACCAAAGCCCTGACATTGGCAGAAGCCATGGAAATCGAGTAGTCGTTACCCAATCCGGATACTTCTTCGGACTTATCGGACATTATTTCAACTTACCTCCCTTGGCTGTCCACCATGGATGGATTTCGATTACCAGCCGTCCGGCCTTTACGGCGGGGTCCTGATTGGCTAGCTCGCGTGCTTCTTCTATCGTAGCAGTATTGAATACCACGATACCCCTGATATCGCCCTCATCGCCAAATGGTCCCGTGAGGCTGGTCTTGCCCTGCTCATAGAGCTTTGCCAGATGTGCGAGGTGCTCCTCCTGAATACGCGCCGCCTCTTCCTCACTCTGGGTCCGATCCGGGCCCTTCTTCAGAAAGGCCACAAAATACTTTTGCATTACGATGGTCGAATCGGCCCACTCCATCGTAAAAGTTTCCGGTTGCTTTATTTCTGCTTCGGTTTGCTGGGCATAAAGCGGTCCAGCCACTATAAACATAGCTGCGAACAGTAATAGTTTTTTCATTTCATTCTCCGGTATTAAAGATGAATTCCGACCTGTCGACTGTCTCAAGAAACTGAACCCATCTTCGTTTATTTTCAAGTATCTGTTTTTGACGCTCCCTGAGCGTCATGGTTTCAAGCTTCGCAATCCATTTTCGGACAAGGCCGAACGACTCAATATATGCCAGCTGATGCACAATCGATACATAGTTCTGCATATATTCCCGGTCCGTAGGCAGTTCCAGTAACGCTTCGGCATACTCGCTTAGTTTTTCCCAGCGCTCTTCTTCTATAGCCTGCCGCAGCAGGCGGATTTTGGTTCGATAGTACAGCTTTTCAAAAGTATCCAATTCAAATAACCGGCTACGATAGGTCATGTCCAAATAGTATTGCCATTGCGTCTCATTGGCCCTGGTAGCTACAGCTTCGTCATAGGTTGAGTCGGGCTCCTGGCTGAGCAGGCTGAGGGCTTCGTTAAAGTGGATAAAAGCCATGCGTTGGTCACCGGTCAACGCAAAGGCGTCGGCGTAGAGCAGTTGCAAATCGACGGCACTATCCTGCACTTCAGACCTTATCTGTACCTGGGTATAGTTCCCCGCTTTCAGGTTCCAGTAAGTCCATTCACTTTGTACGGCGATGTTATCCGGCGCCGCTTCAATCGCCTTATCCAGATGGTCGATCATAGCTACTGTATCCCGCTCAGCCCTAGCCAGCCGGTAGGCGTCCCAGGCTAAGGCAAATTCCGTCATCAGGCGAGGACATTCCTGCTCGAAGAGCGAAGGTATACTGAAGAGACGCTGTGCCGTTTGACGGTCCAGCGAATCTACCGTTACCGTGTCGAGGTGCCGGTGCCATCCTTCAACAAGTATCTCCATATCGGCGGAATAGGCTTCTTCCAGCCTGGCTGTTCGGTACGCATCCTTGAAGTTTTCTTTAGGATACTCACTCAGCAGCCATGAAACGAAGGATCCTGCCGTAGTATAATTTACGGTCGACCTGCCCCCGTAAAAGCCCAGCGGCGAGAGAGAATTTTTCATCTCTTCAGCAGTAGGCAGCGGTTTTTCTGAAACCACAATCTGGTCAATAGTGGAAGTAGAAGAAGCATCAGGCGCCAGTGCTACGGCCAGTCCCTCAACCAGGCCGATACTCCAGCTAGCATTGAACAGTCTGTTTCCGAACTGCTTGGAAAGCACGTGCACCATCTCATGCCTGAGGCTGCCACCCAATTGCTGCTTGGCAATATGAAGCTGGTCTTCTCCGAGCCAAACCGGTACGTAGCTGGTAAACTTGGCGCCCACCAGCTCCTTTTTCTGCCATGCATGGGCATAGAGGTAGCTGGATATTTTACGGTTGCTGTCCGGCTTGGCAAGATTCAAGCGTTGCGTTATCTCTTCGAGATAAAACTCATGCTCAAGGGCAATTCGCTCTACCTCGGCCTGGCTGTAGCTTTTGCGGTCGTAGTAAATCTTAAAGTGAGGGCTTTCGGCCTTGCCGCCCAGCTGTTGCTGAATATATGAAGGCGGCGAAATGATACCTCTTTCCGAAAGCTGGGTATAGCTCAAAAAAAGAACAATGATTGAGGCAACTGTAACCCATTTGGAGGTGCGGTGATCCGACAGACCGGGCAGGTGCCAAAGAATAAGAATCCAAAGCAAGCTTATGAAACGAAAGAAAAAGACACTGCCTGAAAGCCTTACCGATTCATCGTAAATAGGTCCGGGCCAACCGCCCCAAACGTGGTTGAAGAAGTAAACCTGGGGAAGGGTAAAAAACTCAAGCAGAAATCCGCCAATAGCTGTTAAAAGTAGTACTGAGACTGTAACCGCACTTTTCCACGGCAAACCCCACAACCGGCACAGCCTGCCCACGGCATATCCGAAAAAGACGGAAGGGATGGGATAAAGCAGCCAGAAGCCCAGTCCGTGAATCGAAAAGCAACCGGTGAAAAGGGCGAAAACCAATAAAGGAAGACCGGCTACATACAGCCATCCCACCACGTACAGTGCAGAAGAAATATCGGAATCAGCTCCGGATGAATCACGGCTGGCTCTCCACCCGGCCCATAAACAACCGGCGAAAGATGCCAGTATAGCAGACTCCAGGTGGAAGTCGCCGAGCAGCGGCAGCGGCAGCAATACCACTCCCAGTGCCAAGGGCAAAGCAAAGTGGCCATATTTTTTTATGGGATATTGTTGTACCATATCGGCCGGTTTTACAACGGAAAGCTTGATCCTTTCAAGAAACGGTCTTTATGCCAGCCCAGTATATCCAATACATCAATATGAACTGCAGGGGCAACCGCAAAAAAAGTATGGTAGTATACCAGCTGCGTCCCCTGTTTTGCCAGGCTTTTTCCGCCATATCGATATTGGCGGGAAACACGGCAAAAAGCAATATAATCAATCCAACCGAAGCCGCTACCCTGTAAGCCGGAAACAGCATGCCAAGGCCTCCCGCCAGTTCCGCCAGGCCGCTAATATAGACCATCGTCTTGTGCCAGGGGATATAGTCGGGCATGACTTTCACAAAAGCTCCGGCCTTCACAAAGTGCAACAGGCCCATGACGATGAAGATGCCTGCAATCAGATACCGGCTTGTTGCAGCTTCGGCGAGGAGTGACGTCATGGCTGGCCTGGTTATTTCTTGAAAAAGGTGGAGAGCACGAACCAGATATTTTCTTTCCGCTCGGTAAGCCTCCGCCTGAAATAGGGGAACCACATGGTACCGTAAGGCACATAAATACGCGTATTATACCCCAAGCCGGTCAGCTCTTCCATGGTTTCCTGGCGAAGGCCGTAGAGCATCTGGAATTCAAAATTCTTCTTGTCGATATCCTGCTCGGCAGCGTGATTCCGCACCCAGTTTATCAGCTCGTCATCATGCGTCGCTATGCGCGGATAGTCCGTTTTTTCCAAAAGGATGGCGGCATACTCCTTGAAGGCTTCACGAATGTCGGGCATATCCTGTATGGCGATCTCCTCCGGCTCCTTATAGGCTCCCTTGCAGAGACGGATGTCGGCACCTATCTCTGCAAGCTCCGTGATATCATTCCGGCTGCGGTGCAGGTAGGCCTGGATCACTATCCCCACATGTTTGCCATATTCTTCAAATGCTTCCCGAAACAGGTCGATGGTCACCTGGGTGTAATCGGAACCCTCCATGTCAATTCGCACAAATTGGTTCTCTTCTCTCGCCACATCCAGCAGCCTGAAAAGATTGTCTTTGCAATAAGAGACATCGATATCCAGACCCAGCATCGTCAGTTTTATGGAAATGGTGCTGTCGAGTCCGGCTTCTTCAATGCCCCGCAGCAGCTCGATATATTCGGTCACGGTGGCGTCTGCCGTCTCGCGGACTTTAACATTTTCACCCAGCAGATCCAGCGTTATCTTGATGTTCTTTTTATTCAGATCCTCGACCTTGGGGATGGCCTGCTCAAGTGTCTCTCCGGCTACAAATCGCTTGGCAAGAAAAAAGGGCAGTTTCATGCGGCACTGATTTTTCGTTCATAGGTTGAATGCGGGATGAAAATAAGAAATTGCGGCCTTCTCTCCTACCTCTCTTCTTTTATGCCGCAAGCAGCCAAATGTAACTATTCGGCTTCTCTTACGTAGCAGCACACTGTTCAAAACGACAGTACTTTTTGATAAAATTTTTTATGGAGATGATTGTATGACAGCCCGTAACCTATACATAACCAAAGTTGCAGTAGCATTTACCCTTTCATTTTTATTGTCAATGCTACTTGTAGTTCCCGCATCGGCTTTCGCGCCTGCCTCTGAAAAATCAGAGATTGAAGTTAAAGACGAACCCTATCGTATCCAGGAGTATACCATAAACACCCCCGGCGAGCTGGATGTCCGTACTTCCGGCGGACATATCACCGTCAGGGCTTCGGATGGCAACCGTGTTCGCGTGGAGATGTACGTGCGCCGAAACGGCCGATCCCTCACTCCCGAAGATACCGACCTTGATGAATTTGACATCACCATCAGCCAGTCGGGTAATAAAGTAACCGCCCATGCCGAAAGGGAGGGCGGCCGCAACTGGAGATTCTGGAACAACAACAATATTTCCATTTCATTTGTAGTATATACGCCGCGTGAAATGAGCACCGAACTCAAGACCAGCGGCGGTCATATTGAGACCAACGGCCTGAACGGCAATCAGGAAGTCTCTACCAGCGGCGGACACCTTGAACTGATCAACCTTCGCGGAACGGTTGATGCACGCACTTCCGGCGGACATATTGAAATAAGTGATTTTGAAGGCCGCATGAATGCCCGCACCAGCGGGGGACATATCGAAGCCCGTTATACCAGCGGCGACCTGAACCTTCGCACCTCAGGCGGGCATATCGACCTGGAAAACGTCAGTGGTGCCGTAGAAGCCTCGACTAGCGGCGGCAGTATCACAGCCGATATTGATAGCGTTGGCGACTTTGTCGACCTGCGAACCAGCGGCGGAAGCATCAGTATTGCAGTTCCAAGCGGAATCGGTCTCGACCTTGACCTGAGAGGCAGCCGCGTACGTACCGAGCTCAAAAACTTCTCCGGCCAGGTAGAGCGTGACGAAGTTGAGGGAAGCATTAACGGAGGAGGACCAAAAATCTCGGCACGCACTTCCGGCGGAACCGTAAGGATTTCCTTTAAGTAAACATACAAGCAAGATTATCAGTCAAAGGGTGGTTCCATTCCGGACCACCCTTTTCTATTTATTCCAACAAGGTATCCGGCTGGGATTCGATGAGCTGCTTGAGTTTGTCGTAGGATTGCTGGCCCTGCTTCTGCATCATGGAAGCCGACATGGAGAGAATTGATCGCCAGAACCAACCGTTTCCTTCGGCATAGCTGGTAGCAACTATTTCGGTCGTTGCGGAATCGACCGGCACAAAACGGACCATGTTCTGAGAGTTTAGCACGTCGCTTTCCAGGTCAAAAGCAAAAAGGCGGGCTGAATCCACGGCCGTAACATATTCGGTGAGCTCCATTCTCTCACCTTCCATCTCCATGATGATTTTATAACTACTTCCGGGACTCATAGGCTCTCCCTCAAGTGTCTCCATCGATTGATAACCCGTCAGCCAGCGGTCCATAAGAGTGGTATCCGTAAAAACCTGCCAGGCAACGCCAGCCGGCTTGCGTACTGTTACCCTGTTCTCATAACTTACTCTTGGACTGAAATAACCAACCAAATAAAAGGCAATGACGGCCAAAAGGATAATGCCTGCAATGATCTTTAAGACTTTCATACATCCCTGCTTAATAATTCAAGATTGTGCCCTGTAATTAATCCAGATTCGGTGACAAAATAAACAGTCCGCCAAAAACATCGCTTACGACAACAATGCCGCTCTCAAAGAAAGGATAATTGCTCCACGCACCCTCAAATACTTGCCGGTCATCTTCAGGGACGGTATCAAAAAAAGCAGCTTCCGAAAGCGTTCCTTCCGCGATATCCGACAGGTCCAGTATCCTTAGGCCGGAAGTATAATTTGCCTGATAAGAATAGGATCCCCTGATGTACTGGTTATGGTCGATGGAAGCGTTCTCGGCAGTATAGGTTCCGATCAGAAGAGGATCATCCAGGTCCTGTACATCCCAGATGTAGGTTCTGGTAGGATGGCTGAGGTTGCGTTCATCCAACTCGTCATCTAGAAGGAAATACCTTTGATCTTCGGTCAGCCATCCCTGGTGTGCGTAAATACGGCCGGTGTAATCGCGTCGTGCTATAGTATAGGCAGACTGCTTGTCAGTCACATTGGCAACAACCAAATGCGTCTCGCTGGCGTTGAAACAAATCTCGGACCCTACATAATCCGAATCCGGACCTTCGTAATTCACACATTGGGTATCGTGCACATAGCCGGTCTGTTCATAGCCGACCAGATAATCGGCATGGATGCCGACCGCTTCCGGGTTCAAGGGATCGCTGACATCGAGAATGAACAACCCTCCGCCTGCCATGTTCGAACCCACCACATAGGCATAGCCCGAAGTTTCATTAATAGCAATGTTGTGTGCATTTGCAAAACCGGTATAATGAACATCTTCCTCAAAAAGCTGTCCCGGATCCTCAGCGTCCCTCAACCTTGTTAAATCAAAAACCTGCAATCCGTGCGGTTGTCCGTCACTGACAACGAATACATGGTTCTTATATACCTTCAGATCTCTCCACGTCGATTTAGTGCCACTGTCGTCATCATCATGTAGGATGTAGTGCCCACCTGAATACGTTTTTGCTCCACTTGCCGATTCTGGCAAGGTTCCTACAACGACCGGCCGGTCGGGAATCGAAATATCCACAAAAGTCACCCTGTCGGACATCCCGACCAAGGCATACTCTTTGCCGGTCTCAGGATCGGTCCATCCCCAGATGTCATTGAGGCGATCTCCCAGCAACTCTTGGGGGCTGAGGTGGGCTACAAGGTCGATGTTGGAGCAGGGATAGGTCCCGGCAGCCATCCCCTCTATACAGGTGCCCATATTTTGATTGAGGCCCGACTTGCCACCGTTTTTTTCGTCAAAATCCGCCCCCGACATCGTACATGCCGAAATCGTAGCCAGTACGAGTACTGCCAGAATATGGAAATCAATTCTTGAGCTAATCGGTTTAATGATCATTAAGGCATGAGGTTTAAAGCTTTAATGGGGCTGGAAAAATGTACCATCCGTTGAAAAAAACGCATTGGGACATAATATGGTATTTTTTTCCCACTTAATTGTGCAAAAGATACGGCCAAAGACGATTGTACCTTTTTAAATCGGACAAAAAACCGGTTCTTTTTTAAATAATCCAAGCAGTCATATATTTATGCCTTGCCGGATTCATCATATAAAACTGCAATTTCGGAAAATATGAACAAAAACCTCCTTCAGTTTCTGAAACATGTAAGGATGGGTTACCTCCTGTTTACCTCCCTACTGATTCTCGGCGCTTTTTTCGGCGCTTTTGAAATCTTCAAGATTGTTTTTTTAGACGATGCTTCGCAGGGAGCCCTGCAAACCCTCTATTTTAGCCGTGGAATCATTGTCTCCCTGAGCCTGATGGTTTGGGCGGCCTGGACGGTTTACAGCTACCGGGAAATGTATCAGGAAAAGCTTGATGTTGCCGAACAGCAATACCGGAATATCGTAGAGCATTCCGCGGACGCTATTCTCAGCTTAAACAATAATGATGAAATTACATCCTGGAATCACGGGGCAGAAGAGATACTCGGCTGGAAGAGAGAGGAAATTATAGGAGAACCGGTAGCGAAGATCATTCCCGAAGAACTGATAAAGCTTCAGGAGATGGAATGCCTCGCCTTCGGTATGAGTTACAAGGGCTTTGTTTCGAACTACCAGACAGAACGTCTTGATAAGGAAGGAAAAAAGGTACTGGTTAACCTGAGCGAGTCGTTTATCCGCAACGAGAAGAATGAGATCATCGGGCGATCCCAGATATTACGCGACCTGACCGACCTGAAAGTGAAGGAGGAACAGATCCAGCACTCAGAGCGACTTGCCACGGTCGGCCATATGGCGGCCGGCGTGGCCCACGAAGTAGGCAACCCGCTTACAGCTATTTCATCGCTCGTCCAGGTGTGCCAGCGAAAAACCGACGACCCTTTTATACAGGATCAGCTTAAAAAGGTCCGCGACCATATCCAGCGGATTACCAAGATTGTGCGCGACCTGGTAGATTTTTCCCGGCCTTCCAGCCTGCAATCAGAACAGATGCAGTTAAATGATATTATCAAGTCGGCGGTGGGGCTGATGAAACACGATGCCCGCTGCCGCTTTGTCGAGTTCCAGCTTGACCTTGCCGGAGGGCTTCCGAAACTTGAAGGAGTGCCCGACCATATCCACCAGGTTATGGTAAACCTGCTCTTGAATGCCGTAGATGCTATGTACGGAGTCAAGGACCCCTCTATCAGCATTAAAAGCTGGCAGGAAGGCGAAAATGTAAAACTCTCCATTTCGGATGTCGGAAAAGGAATTCCCCCAAAAGACCAAAAACGAATATTTGAGCCCTTCTTTACAACTAAAGAAGTTGGCAGCGGTACCGGCCTGGGCCTGTCGGTGAGCCACGGCATCATCACCAAAATGGGAGGTACCATTGAGGTTGACCCGGACTACAACCGAGGTGCCCGCTTTGTTATAACACTTCCCAAAGACCAAAACTCTATTTCAGCATGATCGGATCCATTTTAATAGCAGACGACGAACAGGAAATTCGCGAATCTCTCTCAATTGTACTGCGCGAAGAGGGATACCGGTGCACCGCTGTAGCTGACGGTGAAGAAGCTATCGAGGCATTGAAAGAGCACTCTTTTGATATCCTCATTACAGACCTTAAAATGCCCAAAGCCGATGGGCTGGAAGTTCTTGATGAGGCCTTGCAGCGTTCATCAGATATCCTCACGGTTATTATTACCGCACATGCAACCATCGAAACCGCCATTCAGGCGCTGCGTAAGGGAGCCGCCGACTACATCCTCAAGCCGTTGGACTTTGACGAGGTCATCATACGTATCGAAAAGCTGCTGAAACAGAAAAAACTCATCCGCGAAAACAACTATCTCCGAAACCAGATAGACCGCGAATACAACTTCAACCACATCATAGGCGAAAGTCCGGCTATGAAAGAGGTCTACCGCATGGTAAAGCGGGTAAGCGAGGCCAACAGTAATGTACTTATTACCGGACCCAGCGGAACCGGGAAGGAATTGGTTGCACGTGCCATACACTCCAACAGCAGCCGCTCGTCCAAGCCCTTCATTGCTATAAACTGCGGGGCTATTCCGAAAGAGCTTATTGAATCAGAACTTTTCGGCCACAAGAAGGGAGCATTTACAGGAGCCATATCCGACAAAGACGGAGTATTTACCGCCGCCAATAAAGGTTCGGTCTTTCTGGACGAAGTGGGAGAGATTCCCCTGGGACAACAGGTTAATCTGCTGAGGGTCATCCAGGAGAGAGAAGTCAAACCTATCGGCTCCAACCAAACCATCAGCTTTGATACCCGCATTATTGCGGCAACGAACAAAGATCTGGAACAGGAAGTAGAAAACGGGAATTTTAGGGAAGACCTCTACTACCGGCTTAATGTGGTTGAAATACCGCTCCCCACCCTTCAACAACGCAGGGAAGATATACCCCTGCTGGCGCACCATTTCCTCAACAAATACAGCCGGGAACTGAATCGGCCTGTCAAAGGAATTTCAGGCGATGCCATGAGTGCGCTGATGTCTTATGAATGGAAGGGGCAGGTGCGCGAACTGGAAAATATCATCGAGCGGACTGTCCTGCTCGGCAGCGGCGACTTTATCACATTTGACGACCTGCCTAACAGCATACGCAATACCGAAGGTACTTATACTTTTGACCCAAACTCCCTGGAAGAAGCTGTTCAGAATTTTGAAAAGCATCACATCATGAGCGTGTTGAAGCAGACGGAGGGAAACAAGACCGAGGCGGCACGGTTACTCGGTATTGATCCCTCAACGCTGTACCGGAAGATGGAGAAAATGGGGATTTGATAAGCTTGGCCGGAAAGGTTGTCGGTTCCCTTCTCTTTCAGGAATCTTTCAGGCGTACGGTAACATCAAAATGGACGGTAAGCTCGCTGCTTGCTTTGATGAGCCCGAGAAGTGCGGTAGGCGGCTTGATATCAAAGCGTTTCATGCTGATTTGTTTGCTTCCTTTCACCCGAAAACGCTCATTGTTCATTACCCAGCCGTTTACAAAAACATCAGTGGTATCTTTGACACCGGCTATCTCCAGGATGCCCGTCGTTCGGATGTTCATCCATTTTTCGATGTAGCCCGATGCGGTAGCCGTGCTGTCGGTTTCTACCAGCACCGCATCCAGAAGGGTGAAATTGATGGTAGAAAAGCGGTCGGCTTTAAGTGCTTCGTACATGTCTTTGTTCATTGCCCGTTTGCCACAGTCGAGAGAAGTAACTGGGATGCTAACCGTAATAGCAACCATGCCGTGACCTTTAACATTCTCCTGCGGCCGGTTCGTGTTTTCGATATTGCCGTTACCCGACAACTCTTCGGCATTACAGGTATAATCGACGATGCTGGCTGATCCTTCGATCCAGAGCTCTCCACCTTCTTCTATTTCGATGGTACCCTGGGGAACAATTTGAGCCCCGGCCGGAAACGGAGATAGTGCCAGCAAACTAACAGCTAACAGGAGGATGAGATTAGGGGTGTTTCCGGTCCGGGACATAAGGATAGTAAACTTACTATTAGCTGGCCAAAAAAAGGAAGTTGAACTTTATCTCCACTTCTTCGCCGCTTTTGATAGCGCCAAGCATGGCTGAGGGAGGATCTACATTATAATCTTTCATATTGAGACCATAGCTGCCTTCAAATCGATAGCCGCCTTCTGCTACTTTAGTTCCCTGTACCGGGAAAGTCACCTCTTTGGCGGTTCCGGCGATATTCAGCTGACCGGTAACATTCAACGTAAACGATTCACCTGCTTCGCCCATATTAGCAACCTCGGCCGAAACCAGGTTGAACATAACATTGGGATGGTCTTTTTCTTCAAGAGCACCGTAGATTCGCTTGTCCATTCCTCCCTTGCCACTGTCGATAGACTTGACGGGTATGCTGAGTGACAGAGAAGAAACCGGGCTGGCAGGATTCTCCTGATTCAGCATATCGGGATTCAGGGAAACCGTAAGGTTCATCTCCTTGACATTTGCTTCCCAGTCGTGAAGCGTCGAAGTACCGGTAATCGTCATGGTACTGCTTTTGTCAAGTTTATAGGCGGGAGATTGAGCCATTCCCATTAAGGGTATAACTAATGCGACAACGAGTGTAGTAAGTTTGGTTGCTGTTTTCATAATAGAAAAGATTGAAGTTATGTGTGTCTTTTCCAGTAATTAGTGCAATCTCCGTTCCAAATAATCAAAATGAATAATATTTTTTTCGCATTCCCAAAAACGGTCTATAGTACATTATAGAGGCGTTTCCAAAAGTGCCTCTGCCACTGCTAACGCCTGCGCTTCAACATTTCTTGCACTCATGCAGAAAAGCCGCCTCATCCGCCTTGCAAGCGTGCAATACATTTTAACCTTATCTAAACCGCTTTTTCAGTACCAAAAAATTTTTCCTGCTTTTCTGCTATTGAAAGGCTGCTGTTGCAATAAAAGGGCGGGGAGCTTTCGCTTTGGTATTACTATTGCATTAACAGTAGCAGATGGATGTAATAAATCGCAGATCACTATTAATACGCAAATCGATAATGCCTGAAAAAGCCATGATATTACTGGCCGAGCCTGAAGATGCCATACGGGAGTCTATCGAACTCATCCTGAAGGATGAAGGTTATGACTGCCACCCGGTATCCGACCGGGCCTCTCTATTGCGTGCCGTCGATCTGCACGACTCCGACCTTATCATTGCCGACATCAACCTTATGCACTCCGATACCGGCGAGGTTATAGCTGCCCTAAAAGAGTACTCCGACCCACCCCCTATTCTTGTATTGCTTACCTACGAACGGATCCGGGATATGCTGGACCTGATCGGTTTCGGCACTACCGAATACCTCATCAAGCCTTTCACTTTCGAAGACCTGGTAGAACGGGTTCACAAAATAATCCACGCCCAGGATTAAGGATTACGGATTTAGCTCCTTCAAAGAGACAGGCAAAAAGCGTCTGTGCTATTTTAGACAGAAGGGATCTGCCATGGATACGGATATCCATCCGGAGTTCAGGCAAAAAAAAAAGCGGTGCCACAATTTCTTGTGACACCGCAATCAGGGAGGTTATTATTAAGGGAGTTCTGCCTTAGAAGCTAATTACGGCTTCGAGCATGAATCCATTAAATTCTCCGTCTTCATAAATGCTGCCAACCGGGAAGTCATTGTATTTCTGAGATACATACTCCAGCTTGGCCAATACGTTCTTGGTCAGGAACCAGCCACCACCAATGTTCAGGCGAGTGATTTCGACATCAGTGTTGGGAGCCAGTTCACCGCTAACTACGTTGTAGCGTCCGCCGAGGTATACGTCTTCTTCGGCACCAAAGCGGTAGATAAGCTCACCGGCATACTGGTTGAAGTTACGGGAGTCGGCATCGCCAATGTTTTTACCGGTAACGGTTTCAATCACACCGTAGAACTCGAGTCCCTGATACTTCACGAAGGGGTTGATCATAAAAGCCGTGATCTCGTTGTTGAAGCCGGGATCAAAGCGTCCACTTCGGAAACTGCCTTCCATCACATTGTAGTAACGTGAACCGGAACGGTCGCCGTCATACAGGTAGATGCTGGCAGCCTGGCCGGTGGTGTAGATAGAACCGGTGAGACGGAAACGCAGGTCATCATTGATCTGAGAGTCATATCCCAGCTTTCCTACGAAGCTGCCTTTGTTGTTGGGATCGGAATCGACTACGCTCTGATTGAGCTTGCCGTTAGTGATACCCAGCATGGCAAACATGTCGCCGCCATAGATGTAAACTTCTCCACCCACTTCGGTAGTAAAGGAGTCCATAATGTAGTTACCTACAAAGGGGTTATGGATCGCAAAAGCGTTGTCCGTTCTGCGGAAGTGGTTGTCACCGTAGTTGATTTCCATGTGACCGACTTTGATGCGTACGTGATTCATCAGTTCGGAAGCAAAGCCTTCAGAAATGAAGTCAAGCTTGTCAATCTGCATGTATCCGCCTTTAACCCATGCTTCCGGGTGGTGCTGTGACGAGAGATAGGTTCTCAGGTGCATGCGCAGACCGTCATAAAGAGCAACATCCAGGTCCAGGTTGGAAGTAGCCAGGTTGAAGTTTGAACCCAGGTCTGCCAGAGGAACGGCACCGCTGTTATCGTGACGAAGCGCCTGGAACTGCAGAGTGTTGGCTCCGCCCAAACGAACATAGACGTCTTCAAAATCTACATCCGTCATAAAGGGGGCTTCAAACTGGTTGAGTCCTCGCTGGTCCGGATAGGTGAAGTACTGCATGTCCCGGTTAAACTGGGCAAATGCACTTCCACCCATCACAAACAATGCGAGGAGAAGTGAAGTGATATGTTTAGTTGTTAGTTTCATAATATAACCTCTGATTTTGGGGTTAATTGAGAGTGTTTGGGTTGCTTTCACTCATTACGAAACAACATCCGTTCCAAAGTGTGCCAAAGACAAAAAAAATTTAAAAAATCGTACCTCATGTAAAACTGAGGCCTATTATTAATTAAAAATAATTGCCGGCACGATGGACAGGACTATATGCTGCAGGAACAATCTTGCACCTTTGCAATAGCGCAAACAGGCTCCGTTGCAAAGCTGCAATTACAATGATAACCGACCGTTTAACAGGGTATTTACCGGATCATTTGTGATACAGGATCACATCATCTCCAATGAAGACGGGCTCGGTATTCCACTCGCTACCAAGCCACCGGAATACCGCTTCTGAGAAGAAAGCAACATGTGTCTCATCTCTTATATAATGCCACCCGGCGAATGCCTCTTTATTCTTGACCTGCTTGGTCATAATGCCCAACCAGCCTCCTTCTTTCAGGCATGTCCACAGACGGTCGAGTTCTTCTTTGGGACGGTGTAGGTGTTCCACCACTTCGGTAGCTGTAATGAAATCGTACTGCCGGCTGAAGACCGACTCGTCATCTGCATAGAAAGGGTCGTAAAGTGTCATCGGATATCCCTTCTCTTCGAACATCGCTGCCAAGGCCGGACCGGGTCCCGAACCGAAATCCAGCCCTGAACTGCCTTCCGGGACTCTTTCGGCCATAGGCTCTACCATACGGCTTAAAAACTTCCTGTAGCCGCTGTCATCGGGCTCATTTTCATGCAGATCATATCGCTGTTTCTCCTCTTCCGGAGATAAGCGGTATTTCGGCGGGACAAAAACCAGCCCGCAGTTTCCGCACTCAATATATTCTCTGTTACGGTCTCTGTGGTAGGGCTCCATCTTAGCGGATGCACAAAGCGGGCATTTCATTTCCCTGGCAGACATCATCAAATGGAAAGCTGGCTATAGATTGCATTTCTAAAAACATCGGGCTGATTCAATCCCCGGCTCTTGAGCGTGGAAATACCGCTCCCAAGAATAATGACCGAACCCGAACCGAAAATACGGTCCGCAACAGTCTGGGTACAGAGCACATTTTCAACCCGATCCAACGACATCTCATTAATACGAATATAGAATAGCCCCTTTTTGTAGATAATCCTTCGGTTGGTCAATACATATTCGTGAGAATAAAACCGATAAAGATTATATAGCAAAGCTAAAAATCCCGCATAGATGAAAAGAGCATTAAGCAGGCCGCCTGTAAAAAAAAGAGTGGGGAACAAAAAAAGTGACCAGTGCAACCTGGTTTTGTAAATAAGCTCTTCTTCCGTCTGTAAATTATCTTCTATCCAGCCCATAGACCTGAGGAAATAGTTTTTTCAATATTACTTATACTTTGCTAAGGTAACAAAAACCAATTATTCTTCATTTTTAGTTAACCCAATACCGACCGCCATGAAAAAAATTATTTCTATACTGGCTGTACTGACACTTATCGCCTTTTCCTTTTCCGATGTTTATGCACAGGATCAACCCGACCCGAACAACCCCGTCCCTGAAAACCTGGTAGTCCCTGCTGGCTGGGAAGTTAGGCTTGACAGCCCCAACCCCGATGTCGTTATCGGTTCCGATCCGGATTCTGCCGATATATACTTTGTAAATATGAAACCGGGCTGGCACATTACTACGGGGCCGCGTGCCATTTTCTGGCATCCGGCAAGCACGGCCGGAGGGACATTCCGGGCCTCAACCAAAATTCATCTTTTTGATCCCCAAGGAAGGAACGAAGCGTTCGGGCTTTTTATGGGAGGAGAAAACCTAAAAGAAGACAATCAAACCTACACCTACTTCCTCATCAGAAACAGTGGGGAATACCTCATCAAAAAGAGGATTGGGAGTGAAACGGCACTCGTAAAGAACTGGTCACCGGCACCTTCCATGGTTCAATACGACGATACATCACAAAGCTCGGTTGCCAACACCCTGTCGATTGAAGTTGGAGAGAATGAGGTCTCCTTCTTTGTGAACGGAGAAAAGGTGGACACTCTCCCTAAAGACCAGCTGGATATCGACGGCTTTGTCGGCCTGCGCGTTAACCACCGTCTCAACCTGCATATTGAAGATTTTAAGGTCGAGGAAATGTAAGAACAGCTGTCGGCTCTTTACAGGCTACGTGCCACACGGATCATTCTCCGGGATAATAGTACCAGGCCCGGTGTATTTTACCGTCTTTGATAAGATAAGTAGCCAGCGAAGACTGGCTTTTCTTTGCACCTTGCTCACCCCAGGTGGCAGTCTCTACAAAAGAGACATAGTCGCCTTCGACGGTTAATCCGCTATAGGCGGACTGTATATTGGGCAAGCTTTGGAAGTAGCCGTTCAGCCACTTCTTCAGCTCGTCCTGTCCTCTCAGGTCAATGGTAACGGTATCCGGCGTTACGCTCATCAGCCGGATATCACCGGAAGCCATCGCTACCAGCTCCTCGACATTGTGCGAGTTGAAGGCGTTGAAATAGGCGTCCAGAGTTTGAGCCGTTTCGCCCTGTGAAAGCGACGCTTCTTTTTGACAGCCTGCCAAGCCCGCCACTGCAACCAGCATGGTTGATACAATTACGGCTTTCAACATTTTCATAACCTTCCTCAGGAATTGGCTGTCAGGCTAATCATGCTGCTCAAACCATTTCAGAATATGCGCCACCTTCGTCATAAGCTGGCTGGGGCGAGAAGCAATACCGTGGCTTGCTCCCGGAATGCGCACCATGACAGCATCCACTTTCTGAAGCTTCAGCGCCGTATAATACTGCTCAGTCTCCGAAATAGGCGTGCGGTAATCTTCCTCGCCTGTCAACAGCATGGTAGGAGTCGTCACATTCCCGGCCAGCGAAATAGGCGACCTTCTCATATAATGCTCCAAATGATTCCACGGCAGACCCGGGAACCAGTATTTATAGAAGAATGGAGCTCCGTCGGCCGTCAATACAAAGCTGTACCAGTTGATCACCGGTTTGGCAACCACTGCCGCCTTAAAGCGGTCGGTCTTGCCGACCGTCCAGGCCGTTAACACACCGCCACCGCTTCCTCCGGTAACATAGAGTTTGTTCTCATCCACATAGCCCTTATCGATGACGGCATCAACGCCCGACATCAAATCTTCGTAGTCATGATTCGGATAGTCGTGATGGATCAGGTTCCCGAACTCCTCGCCATAACTGGTGCTGCCCCGGGGATTGGTATAGAGCACCACATATCCCGCGGCGGCATAGAGCTGGATTTCTGCGGTAAAACGGTCACCGTAGTTGGCAAAGGGCCCGCCGTGAATCTCCAGAATCATCGGGTACTTTTTATTCGGATCAAAATTCGGCGGTTTAACAATCCACCCCTGAATGCGGCGGCCGTCGTAGGATGACTCATACCAGATCTCTTCCACTTCTCCGAGGGTCTTATGGCCGAAGAGGTCGTCATTAAGCCTGGTAATACGCTGCGTCCTTGAGTTCCTTTTACCTACGGCTACATCGGCCGGATAGGAAGGACGGCTATGGGTGTAGGCAAAGGTACCGTTCGGCGCCACAGTGTACGATCCTCCGCTGTATGGCCGGCCGAGGGAGGTCCCTCCCAGGTTGTCGGCCAGTTTTTGTACGTTCCCGCCCAAGGTTATAAAGCCGACTTTTGAATTACCTTCCTCATCATACTGAAAATAGAGGCCGTTGCGCTCCGAGCTCCACTGATGGTTCGATACATCGTTGTCAAACTCATCGCTGATAATCCGTTTGCCGCTACCGTCAATATTCATTAGGTAAAGGTGCGATACCTGATACCCCTGATACTCTTCATCATAGCCGGTATAAGCGATAAACCGTCCGTCTGGAGAAACAGCGGGATTAGAATCAGGGCCCTCACGGTCGGTGAGCGCCGTTATTGAGCCGTCGGCTACACTGATTTTATAAATCTCCGAATTGGCGGGGTCGTATCGCCAGTCTTCGTGGCGGTTGGCCGAAATGATAAGGCTGTTTCCGTCGGGCGTCCACTGCGGGGTGCCACCGTGGTTAAACTCTCCGGAAGTCAGCTGTCGGGGCGTACCCCCCTCGGCCGGGACCACAAATATATGTCTGAAACCATCCTCAAGATAGCCGGACCCGTCAGCCCGATAGGTCAGTTTATCAATTACCTTGGCCGGATTTGCCCACTCGGCCCCCTGCGGCTTGCCGGGCAGCGATACCATAGGCGCCGACGATTTTGGCACAAACATGCTAAAAGCAATCCACTTGCCGTCGGGCGACCAGGAAAGTCCGCCGGGAGAGCGATTCAAATTCGTAATCTTGGCAGTCTGTCCGGTATCCATCCAGCGCATGTAGAGTTCCACGCCGCCGCCCTCGCTTGTAGAGGCAAAAAGAAGCCGGTCACCGTCAGGTGACCACCGTGGCGAAAAATTATTCTGATTGCCGGACGTCAATGGCCGGTGGCGGCTTCCGTCAGCATTGATGATCCAGAGGTTGGAGCGGCGTCTGTCATCCATGATATCCATAAAATTCCGCACATAAACAATCTGACGACCATCGGGAGAAATCTGTGGGTCAGAGGCATATTCCAGGTCAAAGACGTTTTCGAGAGTAAAAGTGTCTGCATTTTGGGCTAGGGCAGAAACTGTAAGCATCAGAACAAAAAGCAGCGTGCAGCCAGAAGAGAGGACTTTACGGTAAGAGGACATACGATCTCCATTTTTAATTGTGGATTTGGCTCAATGTGCAAAAATGAGAAGGGAAAGTACAGTATAGCCGGACGTTTTTACAGTTTGTGACTGCTCAGAACGGTTTTATCGGTTTGGGGGTATACCTCTGACCCGGGTGTATAACAGTTAGAAAGTGATGATTGGATGATGATTAAGTCTAAGCTACCCCATAAGCAATAATGCCCAAGCCCCGGGAATTGATATTCCCGGGGTTTTATATATTTGCCAGAGTAGAACCAGAACCGGGATGGTTCAGTTATAAACAGCGGTACACTGCCCATTATTTAATTCTACTTCGGGTTTAGGCACACCCATACAATCTGAGACAGCGCCATGCTGTCGATTGTATTTATCTTCCATCGTATTGTACTTGTCTACCAAGACCTTAAGGCGAGCTTTGTTGGAATGATCGGAAGAATACACAAGATAAGACCAGGGGCCGCCGCACGGCTTTGAACCAAATGCGATAACCTTACAATACTCCTCGGCTTCTGCAGGTGCTTCACCGATTATCTCCCTGATCTGTGTTTCCAGTTCATCCAACTCTTCACGGCTGACTGTCTCATCTGAAGAAAAAATCGAACAGGAGGCAAGTACCAAAATGAAAAGTGCACATATAGCGAAGAAGCCGATTCTGGATGCTGGTTTATAAAAGTGATTTTCCATCATTCATCTCCCTTTTTCTTAAATCAGCACTTCTTTAACAACCGAAAGAAGAATCTATTGTACAATCCATCCGAACGAAAACAGATGGTTATTCAATGGTGATCTTGCGAATACGGTGGTTCTTTGAATCTGACACATACAGGCTTCCATCTGGGCCCAGCGCCAAGCCGGTCGGGCGGTTAAAACGGGCCTGTTCTCCCGGGCCATCCTCCTCACCGGCTGTTCCGTTGCCCGCAATCGTGGTTACTATACCATCCCGCGAAATTCTGCGGATACAGTGATTGAAGCTGTCGGCAACATAGATAATCCCGTCGGAGGTCCGTACGATACCGGCAGGCCGGTTAAAAAGCGCTTCCTCAGCCGGACCGTCCTTATAGCCGAAGCTACCCTTACCGGCAAGCGTTCCGGCCACGTCTGCGCCCGGATCATAGGTCCGAACAAGGCTGTTGATGTAATCGGAGATATAAATAATTCCCCTTCGATCGGCTGTTAAATAAAATGGACTGTTAAAACGAGGGCGGTCACCATCCCTGTAGCCATAAGCACCATCACCGGCTACCGAAGTTACTTTCCCGTCCGTTTCAACCCTCTTTACTTTGTGATTGATATAATCTGTTACGTACAGGTCACCGGAAGGGTGTGCCGCTATGCCCGCCGGATGGTGCATCCTGACAGTACCCCTGGAACCATCTTGGTCACCACTATCCCCATTGCCGGCAAGTGTGGTTACGATGATGCCTTGATTGACATCTCTGCTGACCACCCGTATAGAGTTATTGTAGGTATCGGTGACGTATAAATTGCCGTCATCCCCCACGCTGATGTCCAGGGGATCATAAAACCGGGCTTCGGTAGCAGATCCGCTCCGAAAACCCCGGCTTGAGCCTGCATAAGTAGTTACCTCCCTGGAAGGACTGATAAACCGAATGCGATGATTTGCCTGATCCACTACGTAGAGACTCCCGTCATTATTAGCTACGATACCGGCGGGACTCGAAAAGCGCGCCTCTGTACTGTCACCGTCAAGGCTGCCTTCGATGCTTCCTGCCCAGGCCTTGACCGTCACGGTCGGTATATAGGTGAAGTCGAGTCCGTTGATGGTTTGTTCGCCTACCGTAAGCCGTAATGAGCCACTGCCGACACCTTTGGGTATGCGGATAACAAGCTCAGTCTCTCCGGCACTTTCAACCGGTACGTCCTGGCCGTTAAGAGAAACCTCGTTCTGCTGAGGATCAGAACTGAAATTATAGCCGGTGACAGTAACTTTCTCACCAAACTTGGCGCTTTGGGGTTCCAGCGAACGGATACCCGGCAAGCCCGGGTCTACAAAAAATACGGATCCCGACGCCGTCTCTCCCCCGACCGTAACTTCCACGATCCCGGTGGTGGCATTTTCAGGCACAAAGGCAATGATGTACTCGGATGAGACCGAGTCTACAACCGCTCTTCTTCCGTTGAATTCTATTCTGTTTTTATCCGGCTGCGGGTTGAAGCCTGAGCCCTTGATCGTTACCGCAACACCGGGAGGGCCTTTAAGAGGGGTTATCGAATCGATGACCGGCTCGGCGCCGGAACCTGTACCGCTTTTACATCCGATTAAAAGAAGGCCCGTAGCAATTAATAAAAGCAGCTGTCTTTTCATAAAGGCCTTTGAAAATCATCGGTTCGAGAGTGCTACTCCAATACAAAGCGAAAGGTGATCGTTCCCCACTGCGACTGCTGCGGCACGCCGGAGGGTAGACTTGAAAATTTCCAATCACGCAGCGTGCGCATAACCTCCCGTTCTAGTTCGGGATTCATCTTTCGGAGCGGAACGATGCGGCCGATGCGGCCATCCGGTTTTACTTCAAATTTGATGGTGATGGTGGCCTCGAGGTCGGCCGTATTTTGTGGAAGCGGCTGTATCATAGGCTGGCGTTCGATATCACCCTCCCAATCAAGCTCATAGGGTGCCGACTTTTCCGATTCATTACCGGTCCCCTGATCGACGTCAACGGCGCCTTTGTTGCCTTCGGTATCACCACTGGTTTCAGCGCCTTCCTGCTGCACTTCGTCCTTGCGTGTTTTGGGCGGGACCGTAACTTCTTCTTTTTCCTTGGTCTCGGCCTCCTTCTTGGGATCCACCTTATCCGTTTCCGGAGTTTTGACCGGATCTTCTTCCACCTCTTCTTTCTGGTCAGGCGCGTCTACCGGTTTGACCGTCTCGGTAGTCGTGGTCTGCTGTTCTTTGACGGGCTCCGGCTTCTCAGGCTGAGGCTCTTCAGGCTGGGTCTCGGAAGGATTCGGGCTGGTAGCAACCTGCTCGTTTTTTACCTCAGCCTGCTCGGCCAGGGTACCCGTCCTGAATTCGCCGAACTCAATTTCTATAAAAGAGGGACGGACATTCTGGTTCATCGAAAAGGTATACAGCAGGAAAAAGACCAGCAGGACCAGGTGTACCCCTCCTGTTATGGCCAGTGCAAATCGATCTTCCTCTTTTATATTGAGATTTAAAGCAGACATAAGTTGTCGACTGTTAGCTTGAGCTCCTTTCGGTAGCGAGTACAATTTTAAGTTCCAGGGCCTTTGCGATGTTCATGATACGTACCGCATTATCCACTATTGCCTCCTTATCCGCCCTTAAAACGAGTGTACCCTGCGGTTTCTTGCTCTTGGCTTCGCGGATGGCTGAAGCCAGCATCCCGCTGCTTGTCAGGTTGCCATCCACATAAAATTCACCGTCTTTGGTTACGGCTACGGAAATAAACCGGGTATCGGTCTGCGCGCCGGTCTCTGCTTTCGGGATATCTACCCTGATACCGAAATTGGTAACGAAAGAGGATGTCAGCAGGAAAAAGATCAGCAACAACAATACGATATCGGTCAATGATGACTGCGAGAACAGCGTCAGCGGTTCCAGCCGGTCCTCATCTTTTCTGAAGTTCATCATGAGACCTCCTGATGTTGCTGGTTTTTCTCCTTCTTTGCAGAGGGTGTCTGCAGCAGGTCAATAAAATCGGCCGAAGCATTCTCTAACTCATGAACCATGCGGTTTATTTTGCCAAGCAGGAAATTATAGAATCCGAAAGCGATGATCCCGACGATAAGGCCGGTTGCAGTAGTTATCAAGGCTTCCCAAATGCCGCCGGCAAGTACACTCGGATTCACATTACCCTGCAGCGACTGGATGTCCATAAACGCCTCGATCATGCCGGTTACCGTACCGGTAAAACCGATCAGCGGACCTACACCTGCTATGGTAGCCAGCCAGTTCATGCGCTTCTCCAGGTGAAAAATTTCCTTCTTTCCGGCATTACGGATGGCATCTTCAATATCACGGATCGGGCGGCCCAATCGACGGATTCCGGCTTTCAGGATCCGGGCCAGCGGCTTGTCGATGCCATCGCAATAGGTCAGTGCGCGTTGGCGGTCACCGTCTTTCAGCATGCCCTCAATGGTGCGGAGGAAGCCGTCGATCTCCATCCGGGAGTTGTTTAGCGATCTCCAGCGCTCGGCTATCACATAAACCGCCAAAATGGATAACAGGAAAAGGGGAATCATCAGAATACCGCCCTCGGCCAGAAGGGAAAAGATCGACATGGTGTCCTGTTCGGTTGCCAGGCTGAGGGTATCGGCGGCTGCCGTATCGGCTTGCTGAAAAAGAAGTAAACTAAAAAAGGTCATATTCGTGCTGTTTTCGATTTAATTACTTAATTGATTCTTCTCACAAAGTAGTTACTGTTTAAAGGCTCCGGCAAGCCGTCAGCGGCACGGTTCGCATCGGCTACCGTCCTGAACTGTCCGAGGCCTACCCGCCAGTAGGTGTCACCCCCAACGACGGCACTCTGCAAGACGGTACGATAGCCTTCTGTTTGAAAATTGCTGATTAGAGATCGGGCTGTGGATTCATCCC
>CAYWDK010000019.1:0-26982 GCA_964457025.1 uncultured Balneolaceae bacterium
TAGCCGAAGAGGAGACCACGGAAGACATGCAGCTGATGGCCGGTATGGACGCCCTCGACAATTACTATTCCCAGACTTCGGTTTTGGAGATGGTAAAGAAGCGCATTGGCTGGCTGGCTATCCTCTTTATCGGTCAGCTGTTTACCACCACGGCCATGGGCGCCTACGAGAGCGTCATCGCCAACGCAGTATTTCTTTCTCTTTTCATACCGATGATTATTTCCAGCGGCGGTAACTCGGGATCGCAGGCCGCAACGTTGATCATCCGTGCGCTCTCCACCGACGACATCCGCCGGGAAGACTGGAAGCGGATTCTGGGAAGGGAACTGCTTTCGGGCCTGATGCTGGGCGGGCTAATGGCCATACTTGGATTTTTTGTCATCGTCATGTGGGGCTATGCTATGAACGATGCCTTTTCGCAGGAAATGATTCTCAGCGCCCTTGTGGTAGGGCTCAGCCTGATCGGCGTAGTGCTTTGGGGTAACCTAAGCGGATCGATGCTGCCTTTCGTACTTTCGAAGTTCAACCTGGATCCTGCGGTAACTTCAGCACCTTTTGTTTCTACCTTAAGTGATGTTACCGGAATTATTATCTATTTTACCATCGCAATCAGCCTTTTGGAGGGCGTTGTTTTATAAAGCCAAAGAACAGCAACAGCAAACCGACTGACTCAGATGAAAGCATACTTAGATCTTGTGGAGCACGTACTGGAACACGGAGTCCGAAAAGAAAACCGCACCGGCATCGATACCATCTCAAGTTTTTCACAGTTTTATAAAGTGGACTTGAGTGAAGGTTTCCCCCTGCTTACCACTAAAAAGGTCTATTTTCGTTCGGTTATCCTGGAGTTGCTCTGGTACTTGAGGGGTGAGGATCACATCCGCTGGCTCAGGGATGAAATGGATTGCCATATCTGGGACGACTGGGCCGATGAAGATGGCCGGGTAGGCCCGATTTATCCGGTGATGTGGCGCCGTTTCCCTTACTACGAAGAAGAGGAAGTACGTTTTGAAGGCAACGCCTCACACATGATCAAGACCGTCTGGGTCAAGAAGGAATTCGACCAGGTTCAGCGGGCTATCCGCATGCTCAAGGAGAATCCGAACAGCAGGCGTATCGTGGTGAGCGCCTGGCATCCGGGACTGCTTGATCAGATGGCGCTGCCGCCCTGTCATGTGATGTATATCTTCAACGTGTCTGACGGAAAGCTTAACTGCCATCTTACCCAGCGTTCGGGCGACATCGCTTTGGGCATTCCTTTCAACCTGGCCTGTTACTCCGCTCTCACCATGGCGATAGCCAACGAAGTGGGGCTGGAGTACGGCGAATTTGCCCATACCATCGTGGATGCCCACATCTACGAGAACCACGTGGACGGATTGCGCGAGCAGCTGACCAGAGAGCCGCGTGTGCTTCCAACACTTGAGATAGCTGATAAGCCGGTCGACGAACTCACTTTCGACGATTTTGAACTGAAGAACTATAACCCTTATCCGGGAATCAAGTTCGAGGTTGCTGTATGAGGCTGGCACTCATCGTCGCACACGATCCCAACCTCGTTATAGGTAAAGACGGCACACTGCCGTGGCACTTTTCGGAAGACCTCAAATACTTCAAGCGTGTTACTATGGGCAGCCCCATCCTTATGGGGAGGGGGGTATTCGAAGAGCTCAATGAAAAACCTTTGCCCGGACGGGAGAATATTGTACTTAGCAGGACCCGGACTTACAATAACGTCCCTACCTTTTCCTCGCTTGAGGACGCCCTATCTTATCTCAGGGAAAAGGAGCAAGAGATCGTATTTGTTATTGGCGGCGGCGAGGTGTACCGACAGCTCTTACCCGAAGCCGACCTTCTCTATGTGACAGAGATTCATGAGGAGTTTGAAGGTGATACTTTCTTTCCCGAATACAGGGACTCCATAAGCACGGAATGGAGAGAAATAGAACGACAAGAGCATCCTGAGCTCACTTTTCTGGTCTACGAACGCATCTGAACGCCATTGGCCTTGCCGCTCCCATTAAGAAAGCCTAACGGAGTTGAAGCCCGTTTTTAAGTAATTTAACAGCGACTCGTACTTTCAACTGAAATCGTACCGTCATTGAACTACGTCTTGCTTCTATTTACAGGTCACTTTCCGGAACTCGCACTTCCCTTGATTCCCTTGGCTATACTGTTGTCACGGTATGGGCAAAAAGCATTTAAAAAAAGGGGAACCGTTCAACAGCGGCAGGCACAGCCGGATATCCACGACTTTGACAACAGCCGTGAGCACTACCGCGACCTTATCGAGAATGCCACGGATGTCATCTATCGCATTGATCCCCTCGGAAACTTCACCTATGTAAACCCGGTAGCAGAATTTATTTCGGGATATACCGAGGAAGAATTGTTGGGTATGCATTACCTGCAGATCGTTTCACCCGAATACCGGCAAGAGGTAGAACATTTTTATGTGCAACAGATCCGGGAGGGTATAGAGAGTACCTACAAAGAGTTTGAGGTGGTAACCAAATCAGGACAGAAAATGTGGTTCGGCCAGAATGTTCGCATGCTTAAAAAGGGCGGAGCGCTGGTCGGTTTCCAGGCTATGGCCCGTGATATCACCGACCGTCATATGGCCGAAGATGAACTCAAGAGCAACGAACGGCGGTTTCGGCTGTTTATTAAAAACACGCCTGCGGCGGTTGCCATGTTCGATGACCAGATGAATTATCTTGCGGTAAGCGACAGGTGGCTCACCGACAACGGCTTGAAGCGCCAGGAGGTCATCGGCCGTTGCCATTACGAGCTTTTTCCCGGACTGGATAGCAATTGGAAAGAGGTTTTTGAGGTATGCCTTTCGGGGGTGACCAAGAGACAGGAAGACCTTGTGGAGTCGGCAGACAAAGGAAGCAGGTGGATCCGGTGGGAGATTCATCCTTGGACTAAAGGTTCCGGGGAAATTGGCGGACTCATCATGTTCAGCGAAGACATCAGCCGACAAAAGCAACATGAGCAAGAGCTTCTCAAAGCCAGGGAAATGGCTGAAGAAGCCAATATTGCCAAGTCACGGTTTATCGCAAATGTGTCACATGAATTGAGAACCCCGCTCAATGCGATATTGGGGTACAGCCAGATCCTTGAAAACGAAAAGGGGTTGGAAGCGGAACAGTATGAGTTTTTGAGTGAGATCCGGCGAAACGGCAACCAGCTGCTTTCGATGGTCAACAACATTATTGAACTTTCTAAGATCGATTCCTCAAAAATAAGTTACGAGGAATCCGGATTTTTGCTTGAAGATCTTGTTTCTGAAGGCGTGGCACCTTATCTGGATGACTTCCGGTTGAAGAATATCGGGCTGAAGGTGCATTATGAGAAGAAGATACCTGCCGGCTTTAAAGGTGATTTCGAAAAGATAGGTATGGTGATTCACCAGTTGCTGAATAATGCTCTTAAATTTACCGATGATGGCGGGGTTGATATCTTCGTAGATTATGATGAGGTCGAATCAGGGCGTAAAGAGTTGATGGGTTTACTGAAAATCAAGGTGCTCGATACGGGGGCGGGAGTTCCGAAAGAAAAGCAGAAATCTATTTTCAATCCGTTCGCCAAAGGGGATTCCGAATATAAAGAAGGCACCGGCCTCGGGCTGACGCTGGCCGGCCGTTTGTGCCGTTTTCTGGGAGGGACGATTGAACTGCAAAGTAAGCCCGGGAAGGGTAGCTGTTTTACCGTCACCTTGCCGGTCAAGTCGGTGAGCGGAGCCTGCCTGAAGGCGGCCAGCATCAGTCTGATAGAGGCTGAAGATCAGCTATCTGTAAATGACGTAACCGTAAGCATCAATCCGCTTGATTCGAAAGTAAAATCGGCTATACGGGAAACGCTAGAGCTGCAGGATATGGAGAAGCTGCTTAAGCTTGATGAGCATCCGGCTATTAAAGAGGTGCTACCTGCCGGTATACTCGAACGGATCAAGAAAGCGGCCCTTCAGTATGACTACCTGTTTATCAGCAAGCTTGCCGATTCTATAGAATAGCACTCTACAGGTTTTCCAGCTCGAAATCCTTCAGGTGAATCACATAATGCTTGACAACCGGCTGTGTAAGGGCTATGATATTTTTCGTGTCGGCCGCTTTTGAAAACTCCACAGCCGTATTTTTGTCTTCCAGTATCCAGATGCCTTCATTTTTATAGCGGTAGGCTTCGCTGTAGCTCTTGTCCAGGCTGTAGTAATAACCGGCGGTCTCATCGTCGTAGGGCAAGCCGGCTTTTTTAAGAGACTTCTTTGTTTTTGCCTTGACCTCTTCTTCAAGTTTTTTTGTCGGCTTCTTTTCTGTGAAACTGGTTCGAAACAGCGATCGCGACTGGTAGCGCCTGCAGAGGTCGGAAAGGACCGGGTCGGCCGATTTCTGCCAGTACTTGATGCTTTGAAAAATGTCGTTGTCATCGAGCTGGACAAACTGTTCGAGCATCTCCGCAGAAATTCCCTTCTTGGCACTGGGCCTGTTTTTCAGGAACCATCCCAGGGCAGGCGAAGGCTGGTGAAGCTCGATGCCCTCATCCAGCAGCTGCAGCACGCGCATGAAAATATTTCGCATGAGCTGGTCGGCGCTCAGTACGGTTTTGTGGAGGTACACCTGCATATACATCAGCCGCCTGGCCAGGATGTAGTTTTCTATGGCATATATTCCTTTTTTCTCGATTACCACATTGCCCTTGTGGACGCGCATCGTTTTCAGGATGCGGTCGATTCCAACAGATCCCTCATAGACGCCTGTAAAGGCGCTGTCGCGTTTCAGGTAGTCGAGCCGGTCCAGGTCCAGCTGCGATGATACGAGCTGATTCAGAAAGGGCTTCTTGGGATACTGGTTGGTAAATATCTTTATCGCAAGGTCGAGCGCCCCGTCCATTTGCCGGTTCAGCTCCTTCATGACAGACAGGGTCATCATCTCGTGGTGAAAGTCTTTGATGAGATCAAACTCCAGGGTATGGGAGAGGGGGCCGTGGCCGACATCGTGCAGCAGTACCGCTATGAGAGTGCCTTCGAACTCGGCGGGACTGATGGTCGTATCTTTTTCGCGCAGGTTGTTCAGGGTACGTTGCGCCAGCTCCATGGCGCCCAGGGCGTGCGAAAAACGGGAATGTTCCGCAGCAGGGAATACGAGATATCCCAGGCCCATCTGTTTGATGCGCCGCAAACGCTGCACATAGGGGTGGTCGATCAGCTTCAGGATGGTCCCTTTGGGCACGGTGATGAAACCGTGGATGGGGTCGTTAAAAATTTTGTATTGCGTGCTTTTGTCCATTCAGTTGCCTTCCTCAAAAAGTTTACCGTCCAGAAGTAACGCATCTTTTTCGATTATTTCAGGTATTCTGCTGGGGCGCTGCGTTTTGAGGTTGAACCAGACTCCGGATGCTTCAGCAACCGAGGCTAGTGATTTACTCTCCTTTTCATAGATAGCCTGGAAACTGGTGATGCTGGAATTTCCCAGCTCCTTGATGCCCGAGCCGATCAGCAGCTCGGCCGGATACTCGACGGGCCGTACGAAGTCGATCCTGATGTTGGCCAGCACAAAGCTGTAGCCTTGTTCCAGCTGCTCGGTTAACGAGGGTACCTGTTGGATAAAGCGAATACGAGCTTCCTCAAAATAGGTGTTAAAGAGCGCGTTGTTGACGTGATTAAGCGGATCCAGGTCGCGGAAACGAATGGGCAGGGTCGTCCAGTGCGGGAAAAGGTCGGGATTGTATTCGGGTCGGATCATCAGCTTGCAGTTCTGAAAATTAGGCCTTCCAAAAATGCGACCTTAAAAGGTCAAATCAAAACCGAAGAAGCCCAATTCTTGTTTAGGGGATGAGTTTTGAATTTGTATATTCCGAATTCAGAACCAAATGAATTTTATTAATCTCTAGAGATATCATGAGCAATTCGGATCAACTTGAGTTTTTGGAACAGCTGCTAATTACGCCGAGCCCTACCGGTTTTGAATCGGCAGGTCAGAAGATATGGACAGGCTACACTGAGGGATTTGCCGATGAGGTGCAGTCCGACGCCTACGGCTCGGCCGTTGCCAAGCTGAACACCAGCTTTGACGTAATTACGGTGATGCTCGAAGCGCACTGTGACGAGATCGGCATGATTGTGCAGCATATTACCGATGAGGGATACGTGTTTGTGAATAAGCTCGGGGGAAGTGACTCGACCATTGCCCGGGCCAAGCGCGTCTTTATTCATACCAGCGACGGCATCGTTTCGGGAGTGGTAGGCAATACGGCCATTCACCTGCAGGAGAAAAAGAACGGCGGCGGCAAACAGCCGGCCTGGAAAGATATTTTTGTGGATATCGGCGCCTCCAGCAAGGAAGAGGCGCTGAAGATGGTGCAGGTGGGAGATCCGATCACCTATGCCGACGATTTTGAATTCTTGTCGGATGACATCCTGACCGGTCGGGCACTCGACAACCGTATCGGCGGGTATATGATAGCTGAAGTGCTCAGGAAGCTGAGCGAGCGACGGAATGAACTTAAAGTGAATGTGATGGCCCTGAACTCCGTCCAGGAAGAAGTAGGCGGCTACGGCGCGCGGATGATGAGTTACCGCCTCGACCCCGATATGGCTTTGGTGACGGATGTGACCCATGCCACCGACACGCCGGGTATCGATAACAAGGAGCACGGACTGGTAAAACTGAAGGAGGGGCCTGTCGTACAGCACGGCGGTGCAAACCATCCAAAAATAGTCGAGTTTATAGAGCAGGTCAGCAAGAGTAAGGAGATAAGCATCCAGCACGAAGCCACCAGTGTGCGGACCGGCACGGACACCGACAGCATTTTTCATCAGAAAGCGGGTATTCCCAGCGCACTCATTTCGCTGCCGCTACGGTATATGCACTCTCCGGTAGAGACGGCATCCATGAAAGACGTGAAGGCACTGATCGAGCTCATGACAGAATCGGTGCTGGCATTGGAGCCTGACCAGACTTTCAGCGTCCTTTAGAGCAGGAAAGGTGTCTTACTTACCGATCGCTTTATTGATCCGATTGGCAAGGGCGCCGGCCAAAACATGCTCTTCCTGTAGCTGATTCGGGATCGGTTCTATAGCCACTTCCTTGAGTCCTTTATGGTCGGCTTGCCGGAAACGGTCGTACAGTTCCCGCCCCATCCTTGAGTAATCACCCCGATAGTGAATGATGGTATCGCCCAGCAGGTCCGGACTCCGGTCATGAAAAAGGTAAAGCGTTTCTTCATCGTCGGCTACCTCGTCGTTTCGCAGCCACCGGACGCTCGCCTTCGGGGCGTAATGCGAGTATTTGGTTCCGGGACTTTTGGCTGCCACGCCTTTTTCCCCTTTTTTTTGAGAGAAGTCTGCAATTTCCTGAGCTGTCACTTTCTCAATTTCCGTTTTGCCCACGGCTCCGGGCCTGTAGATCCTGAACGGTTTTTCAGAAACGTCCAGCACGGTTGATTCGAGGCCTATCTGGGTATTGCCCCCCTCTACAACAGGAAAATCACTGCCGAAATCTTCCTTAACATGTTCGGCCTTGGTGGGGCTCGGTTTTCCGGACGAATTGGCACTGGGTGCTACCAGCGGTCCTGCGCGTGCTATCAGCTCCTGCGAAAGAGGATGGTTGGGCCAGCGAAGGGCCACCGTGGGAAGTCCCGCCGTGATACTGTCCAGAATTTCCGGCTTCTTCTTGAAGATGAGTGTGAGCGGGCCCGGCCAGAAATGATCCATCAGCTTTTCGGCTTCACCGGGTATTTCAGCTGCAAACTCCTCAACCGTTTTGCGGGAAGCGATATGGACGATGAGTGGGTTATCGGGGGGGCGCCCCTTGATCTCAAAAACTTTTTGAATGGCGGAAGGGTTCCACGCATCGGCTCCTAGGCCGTATACCGTCTCCGTCGGGAAGGCGACCGCTTCTCCATCTTTGATTCGTTTGATGTAGCTGTCAAGCAAGGGCCGCCTCTTTCTCCTTTTGGATTGCAATTTTTTCCAGGAAGACTTCTGCTTCTTCTATGCCGGGAATATCGTGTACCACAAATCGTACCTTGTCGTCCTTTTGTACAACCTGAAGATGTTCGGAAGCCGTTTTTTGCAGTGTTTTCAATAGCGGCTGGAAGTGCTGGCCGTAGAACTCTTCTCCCAGTTCGGAGCTGTTTTTCGGGCACTCCAGCCACATGCGGTCGGAACGGATCCTCACGCGTGTAAAGAAGTTCTGTGAGGCAAAGAGCCTGATTTTTGCGGCAATGACAAGGTTTTCTCCGCTTTGGGGCATCGGGCCGAAGCGGTCGATGACCTCGTCTCTCCAGTCGTCAATCTCCTCTTTTGAGCCGGCGCCGGCCAGCTTCCTGTAGAGGTTGAGCCGCTCGATATTGTCGGAAACATAGTCGTTTTCGAGCAGAGCGGGACGGTCGAATTCAACGGTGGTCTCGGGACGTTCGGTTTCGATCTCTACATCCTCAAATACATCACTGAATTCTTCTTTCTTCAGCTCCTTGACGGCATCATTGAGGATTTTGTGGTACAACTCAAAGCCTACATCATTGATAAAACCACTCTGCTCGGCGCCCAGTATGTCGCCGGCACCTCGTATATCGAGGTCGCGCATAGCCAGGTTGAAACCGGAGCCGAGATCGGAGAACTCTTCGAGTGCCAGCAGGCGTTTCCGGGCTTCATCAGTAAGCGTCTCGATGGGAGGGGTGATCAGGTAGCAGAAGGCCTTGCGGTTGGAACGACCGACGCGGCCTCGCAGCTGGTGCAGCTCGGCCATGCCGAATCGGTCGGCTCGGTTGATAATCATGGTGTTGGCGTTGGCGATGTCGATGCCGTTTTCCACGATATTTGTTGAGACCAGCACGTCAAATTTATGGTTATAAAAATCCTCGATAATCTTTTCCAGCTTTGAGGAGTTCATCTGTCCGTGGGCGAAGCGGACGCGCACGTCAGGGATCAGCTGCCGGACCATACCGGCCATCTCTTCGATATTTTTGACCCGGTTGTGGATGAAAAATACCTGCCCGCCCCGGGACATCTCCTGCATGATGGCGTCGTGAATGAGTTCCTCATCGAAACTGTGGATCTCCGTCTCCACGGGCTGCCGGTTGGGGGGAGGGGTATTGATGATGCTCAGATCACGGGCTCCCATCAGCGAAAACTGCAGCGTACGGGGTATGGGCGTCGCCGTAAGCGTCAGCACATCCACCGTAGCACGATACTCTTTAAGTTTTTCTTTGGCCGAGACCCCGAAGCGCTGCTCTTCATCGACGATGAGCAGGCCGAGGTCGTTGAACTCCACATCTTTGGAGGTGAGACGATGCGTACCCACCACGATATCTACCTTGCCTTCCTTCAGCTTTTCGAGGGTCTCTCTCTGCTCTTTTTTGGAGCGGAAGCGGGAGAGCATTTCGATGGTGACCGGAAAATCTTTCATCCGGCGGGAGAAGGTTTTGTAGTGCTGGTCGGCTAGGATGGTGGTGGGTACCAGCATGGCTACCTGCTTGTGGTTCATTACGGCTTTGAAGGCGGCACGTACGGCCACTTCCGTCTTCCCGAAGCCGACGTCGCCGCAGATAAGGCGGTCCATGGGCGTCTCGCTTTCCATATCGGCCTTGACCGACTCAATGGCGTCGCGCTGGTCGGGAGTTTCCTCAAATTCAAAGCGCGCTTCCATTTCGGTCTGCCACGAGGTATCGGGCTCGAAGGCGAATGCCTTCTGCGACTTACGTTTGGCGTAAAGCTTGATCAGGTCGCGGGCTATATCCTTGACCCGGGCTTTGGTCTGCGCCTTTTTACGGGCCCAGCTGCCGGAGCCCAGTTTGGTGACACGCGGTTGGGTCCCTTCCTTCCCTGAATATTTCTGGATCTTTTGCAGACTGGAAACGTTGACATAGAGCACCGAATCTTCTTTGTACTTAAGTACAACCGATTCCTGCAATACGTCTTTCACCTTTATCTTTTTGAAGCCGGCAAACTTGCCAATGCCGTAATCGACATGCACCACATAGTCGCCTACACTCAGATCCCTCAACTCTTTGAATGAGATGCCTCCGTGGTATTTTCGCTTTTTGGTTTTCGGACGGTGGTAGCGGTTAAAGATCTGGTGGTCGGTGTAGACTGCGAGCCCTTGTCCGGGCAGGATAAATCCTTCGTGGATGGTATCGATGGAGAGATGATAGCGTAAATCTTTTCCCGCCTCGCCCAACAGCTCTTCAAAACGGTCGCGCTGGCCTTCGTTGTCGCATAGTATATAGACATCGTATCCCTGCCTGCTGAGCTTCTCAATATCTTCCCGTAGCAGCTTGATGCTTCCGTTAAAGTCAGGCTGGGGCTTGGAGTCGAGACGGAAGGACCAGCTTTCTTTTTTATCGCCGGAGAAACCGCCGAACCAGATTTTCGGATGTTTTTGAACGACGCCTTCATATTCTTCAATATCCAGGAAAAGATGATCGGGTGAGGACAGGCTCTTCTGTTCTTTGGCGCTTTTTTCGGAATACAATTCCCGGGCCTGCTCGAACTTCTTTTCTAGCTCGGCACTGATGAGGGCCTCGTTGAAGAGTACCAGCAGGGTATCTTCGTCGAAGTAGGAGAGGAGGTGCTGCTTTTCTCCCATGTTCAGGTTGGTGGCGTCCGGTACGATGCGGACCATATTCAGGAAAGAGATCGAGCGCTGGGAGTCGGGGTCAAACTCCCGTATGGAATCGACCTCATCACCGAAGAATTCCAGGCGTACCGGGTACTCTCCCGAATAGGGGAAGATATCCAGGATGCCACCCCGGTGGGCGAATTCACCGGGTTCATCAACAAATGTTACGGGCTGGTAATCCTGGTCGACCAGCTCTTCTTTCAGGGCCGGAAGGTCCACCTCATCCCCCTTGTCAATAGTAATGGATGACTGCGCAAAGGCCTCGGGAGAAACGATTTTTTCGAAAATAGCTCCGGCCGAACTTACGGTCACAGAGGTATCGGAGTGCAACAGTTTTTCAAGCACTTCCGAACGCTGTACCATCACCGCGCTGTCGGTGATCTGCTGGTCGTCATACGGCTTGTGTCCCGTCTGGGGGAAAAGGAGGCAGTTGCCGGTCTCCAGCTGGTCGAGATCGGCTTTGAGGAAGCGTGCTTGCTCTTCATCCGGGCATACCGCGACAATCCGGTCGTATTTCTTGCTGAGGCGTGATATAAGGAAAGCAGGTGAGGACCCTGTAAAGTGCTCAAGGCGGATGGCGCGGTCCGATCTCAGCCTGGAATAGAGTTCCTTCCAGGGAATTTCCGCTGAGACGGTTTTAAGTACGGATTGAAGCGCCATGAATCAGCTTGGTTTAGACAAGACAAAATAAGGTTTGTACCGCAAAGGGGCTACCGCCGCCTCAAACACGGATCAGCTCACAGCCGTTCTGAAGAGCACCCGGTCCGAGACAATGGAAAGTACCAGCAGCAGAAAGGCCGGGATCAGGAAGCGAAGGTAAAGGTCCTCATAATCGGTGAAGATCATCTCCTCAATTTCTGTTTTCTCAAGCTCGTCAATGCGGTCGTAAATCTCTTTCAGCTGGTCGGTATCGGTAGCCCTGAAGTAGGAACCACCGGTCATGTTTGCGATCTCGGTGAGCATCTCCTCGTCAATATCCACTCGTACATTTTGATAGCGCTTGCCGAAAATGGGATCCTGGACCGGATAGGGTGCGGTTCCCCTGGTCCCCGCACCGATGGTGTAGATCTTGATGCCATAGGTAACGGCGAGATCGGCTGCCGTGACAGGATCTATCTCACCGGAGTTGTTTTGTCCGTCGGTGAGCAGGATGATAACCTTGCTCTCGGCTTCGCTCTCTTTCAGGCGATTGACGGCCGTGGCGATACCCATGCCGATAGCAGTACCGTCTTCCACGATTCCCATCTGCACGTCGTTGAGCAGCTGTTTGAGCAGCCGGTAGTCGAGGGTAGGGGGCACTACGGTAAAGCTTTTGCGGGCAAAGACCACCAAGCCGATCCGGTCGGATATCCGTTTGTCGATGAAGTCGACGGCCACATTGCGAGCGGCCTCAAAGCGGTTGGGCTTGAGGTCTTCGGCTTTCATGGAAGTGGAGATGTCCAGGGCAAGTACGATATCGATGCCCTCGGCATTGCGTTCAACGGTAGTGTTTTTGTACTGCGGACGTGCCATGGCCAGCACGATCAGCGCAAAAGCGATCCATTTTAAGCCCGGTGCAATCCACACCCCGTAACTCCTCCAGTTGCCCGGCAGGTCGTCAAGCCGGGAGGTGTCGGAGTAGGTTAGGCTGGGTTTTCGGTTGGAATACCATCTCCACAGGTAGAGTCCTATCACCAGGGGAAGCAGCAGCAGAAGCCAAAGCCATTCGGGATTTGCCCAGCTCATACGGTCTCCTCCTCTTCGGTTGACACGGCACTTTCGTCGCCGTCTTGCTTTTGATTCCTGTTGAAAGCCAGATATTCCTGTTCCATCTTGGTTTGATGCTGCCTGCGCAGGTGGTCGATCCTCGATTGATCCACTTTCTTGGCTTTCTTGAGGAAAGCTTCGCCTTTGTCAAGCGCTTCCCAGGCTTCTTCTTCGGAAGGGGTGAATTTGGCAAACTTCACCATATCGGCTTCTTGCAGAACATCCCGGGTGCGGGCAAGCAGGTCTTCGTCCACGGCCCGGCGGTTGAGCTCGTAGAGTATCTCCCGGCTGGTCGACTCCAGGGCGGGGATGAAGTAAAGCGATTCAAAATAGGTCCGTATGGCGTCGCCGAGGTTGATATAGAACTGTTTGTAATCTTCATGAGAATCAAAACTGAAACTTCTCAGCTGGGTGAGGGTATTCTCGAGCTGGCTAAGTGGGTCGTCAAAGGGACGGGGATTGAAGGCCGGCTTCGGTTGGGGCTCCTCTTGTTTTTTGTACTCCATGTAATACCGGTATAGATACCATCCGAGCCCTCCCAGCAACAACAGTGCCAGAATATAGGGCCACCACGCCGCTGCGAAATCGAAAATAGGTTTATAGGGACGGAATTCTTCGCTTTGGCTTTCCAGCACACTTTTAAAGCGGACTGGCACAGGATTGGTGTAAGCCAGCGTGGTATCGCCTTCCTTGACCAGTTTGACAGCTATGCGGTCAATGGTCACGTCTTCAGTACCGAAAAACTGGAGCCTGTAGACCAGGCTGTCTTTGAAATCGGTTACCTTGTAGTGCTGACGGCTGCTGATCTCAAAATCGGAGCCGAAAGAGGAGGAGTCGGGGAAGATGACATTATCATAAGGCTGGTCTTTATTCAGCGTGATGATGTAGTCGAAAGTGTCACCGACTTTCAGGGAGTCGATTGTGACATATTCCGTAGCCTGCTGGGCGCGGGAAGTAAGAGAAACTCCCATACATATATAAAGAAAAAGGAGCAGGCTCAGACGTATTTTTTTATACAAATTCGGGACCACCGGATAATTCACATTTTATGGCTTAACTTTAAGCCGTCTTAAATATTGCATGGGTGCAGATCGGTACGGCGCTTAAAATAGAAAAATTATATCCATTGATAAAAGCGGGCATCATTTTTTTACGTTCGATGGAAATTAATTTTTCCCTGCATTCTAAGGATATAAATAGTATGTTTTGTCCATTCCATTTTAACTTTTGAGACACCCCTTTTTGCATGCGCTTTTTCATCATTGTGCTAACAGTACTTACCGGATTGCTTTATTCCTGTGGTAGTCCTGATCCCGATACCGATCCCTCCGGCCGGCAGGCGAAAGCCGACACCCTTTCACAGCTTACAGATACGGTACATGTAAAATACGACTCCTTTGGTTTTGCTTACGACTCTTCGCTGGTATCCGACCATGAGGTTCAGCCTAATGAAAGCCTCTACCTGATTCTGGACAAGCTCGACTTTTCACCTCCTCAAATTTACTCCATCACCCGCATGGCCGAAGAGGTATTTGATGTACGATCCTTTCGCCCTGGACAGAGCTATCGCGTCTATGCTTCGGCCGATTCATCCAAGCCGGTTTCAAGGCTGGTGTGGCAACCCAATGCCGTTGACTATGTGGTCTTCGACTGGCGGGATTCGCTGACTGTTTATAAAGATCAAAAGGAGATTACTACCGAACTGGCTTCGGTTTCGGGTGAGATCAACAGTTCGCTGTATGAAACTTTGGTAGAGGAGGGAGCCAGTCCCATGCTGGTGTACAAGCTGTCCGAAGTCTATGCCTGGGAGATCGATTTTTTCGGATTGAGGGCAGGTGATCGTTTTGAAATGGTGTATGAGCAGAAGTATATCGACGGCGAATTCTATTCGGAAGGAGAAATACTGGCGGCCGAATTCACCCACCGCGGCGAAAGCTTTCGGGCGTACAAATTTGAAAATGATGAGATCAGCGGCTATTTCGATGAAAACGGTAATAGTATGCAGAAAGCCCTGCTGAAAGCGCCGTTCAAATACAACCATCGGATCAGCTCCGGCTATTCCAGGAACCGCTTCCACCCGGTGTTGAAAAGGCGCATACCGCATTACGGAGTGGATTACGCCGCACCTTACGGAACTCCTGTACTCTCGGTGGGAGATGGGACGGTGACCGAGGCGCGTTATCGCGGTGCCAGCGGCAATATCGTCAAGGTACGGCATAACGGCACTTATGAGACCGCCTATCTGCATCTAAAAGGCTTTGCCCGAGGTATTCGAAGCGGGGCCGAGGTGAAGCAGGGACAGGTTATCGGCTACGTGGGCAATACCGGGCGGGTGACCGGCACGCATCTCGACTACCGGATCTATAAAAACGGCCGGCCAGTGAATCCCCTCCGGATCGACCTTCCCGCTTCACGGGCTGTTCCCGAATCTTCGATGGAGGAGTTTGCCCAGGTGAGGGACTACTTCGACGATCGGTGGGTTAGAGATGAAGCCGAAGTTGAAACTGTTCGGCAGCCTGTTACTGCCGACCGGTAAACGGTGGCCGAAGTAAAGCTTAATACCTGTTGACCCGGCGGTGGAAGAAGTTCATCAACGGCTGGATATATGACTCATTGGTATGCACTTCGATGGTATCTACCTTCATCCGCAGGAATTTTTCACGCAGCATCTCTTTCTCTTCTTTTCTTCGTTTTCGGTAGGCCTCTCTCAGCTTTTGGCTCGAGGTATCCACCATTACTTCTCTGCCTGTCTCGGCATCACGGAGGGGGATAATACCCAGATCGGGCAGGTCGTCTTCCAGACGGTCGTTGATAAAAATGTTGACCAAGTCGTGTTTCCTGCTGGTGATTTTCATCTGCCGCTCATAGTCGGCATCCTTGAAGTCGCTGGCCATTACTACAATGGCTCTACGGTTGAGCAGCCGGTTCACATAGGAGAGGGCCTCGCTGATATCGGTGCCTTCGCCGGTGGGTTTGGTCGTGAGCAGCTCGCGAATCAGCCGCAATACGTGCACTCTTCCTTTCTTGGGCGGAATGACCTTTTCGATAACGTCGGTGAACAGTACCAGGCCGACCTTGTCGCTGTTCTTGATGGCGCTGAAAGCCAGTACGGCACAGATCTCTATGGCCAGGTCCATCTTGCTCTGCTCGATGCTCCCGAAAATACCGCTCTGGGAAATATCGACACAGAGCATCAGGGTCTGTTCCCGCTCTTCCTCAAAAATTTTGATAAAAGGCTCGCCGGTCCGGGCCGTTACGTTCCAGTCGATCTGGCGGATATCATCCCCGTAGGTGTAGGAACGTACTTCCGAAAACTCCATGCCTCTTCCCTTGAAAGCAGACTGGTATTCGCCGCCAAAGATATTGTTCACCATACCTTTGGTGCGTATCTCGATCTTGCGAACTTTTTTAAGGATTTCCTTGGATATCATGGTCTATTCCGTCGGGCTTCTGTAGAGTGAGAGGATACAATCTTTGCCGTTATTTTAAAAACCGAAATTGGCAATGGAGAATCCGTAACGCTTTCCCATCCTTAACATTAAGATAACACTTTGATAAAACTGTGGTGAGGCTTGTTTGATCTCTTTTGGTCAAATTCTTTTTGTAAATCAGAAACATTGAGATCAGCCGAATGATCATAAGAAGTGAATTCAGCCGCAAGAACCAGCAGTATCTACGGGAAATAGGGGAGCTGTCGGAAGGAGATACCGACTATCAAATTTCGGTTAAGGACCTTAACGACCGCCTGGAACTGGGTCGTACCGAGCTCAAAAATATTCTGGAATACTTTCAGGAGCTCGGCTATATAGAGATCGCAACCATAGGCGGCCCCCTTCTCTACGGTCATATTACCATTACTTCCGACGGACTTAAAAAAATGTGAAGAGATCGCAACTTAGCTCTTCCTGATTTTTTACTCTTTTTTAGATTCTTCTCTTCAGGCTGTACTAAATATTTTCTCAAAAATTACCTACCTTTGGCACGGAAATATTTCAGCTAACCTAAAATTTGTTGATTCATGATAATCGGAGTACCCAAGGAGATTAAAACCCACGAAAACCGTGTGGCCCTGTTGCCCGGCGGTGTAACGGCAATGAAAAGAAATGGCCACGAGGTGCTTATCGAGAAGGGGGCCGGTGTAGGCAGCGGCTTTCCCGATGAGCAATACGTTGATGCCGGAGCTACCATCCTCGATGATGTGGATGAGCTGTGGCAGAAGGCTGAAATGATCATGAAGGTGAAGGAGCCCATCCAGTCGGAGTACGGCCGGATGCGAGAGGGACAGGTTATATTCACCTACTTCCATTTTGCCGCAAGCGAAGAGCTTACACAGGCGGTAGTCGATTCCGGATGTATTGCCATCGCGTACGAGACTGTTGAAAAAGAAGACGGTTCACTGCCGCTTCTGATCCCTATGAGCGAGGTGGCGGGACGGATGGCGGCACAGGAAGGCGCCAAATATTTGGAAAAGGCGCTTGGCGGTCGAGGCGTGTTGATGGGAGGCATTCCCGGTGTTCCTCCGGCCAATGTGATGGTACTCGGCGGCGGAGTGGTCGGCGTCAATGCTGCCAAGATTGCTGCCGGTATGGGTGCGACTACCACGATCATGGATATCAATATGCCGCGCCTGCGTTATCTGGATGATGTAATGCCCAGAAACGTAAATACGATGTTCTCATCCGAAGCGAACATTCGCCGGATGCTGCCCGACACCGACCTGATCATCGGGGCGGTACTCAAGCCCGGCGCCAAGGCTCCCCACCTTATAACCAGAGAGATGCTTGGTGAGATGCAGCCCGGTACCGTTTTGGTGGATGTTGCCATCGACCAGGGAGGCTGTTTCGAGACGTCCAAGCCGACTACCCACGACAATCCCATCTATATTATTGATGATGTGGTTCACTACTGCGTAGCCAATATGCCCGGTGCCGTACCATATACCTCGACACTCGGCCTGACCAATGTAACCTTGCCTTATGCCATTGATCTGGCCAATAAAGGGTGGAAGGCAGCCCTCAAAGAAGACGAAGAGTTGAAGATGGGGCTTAATATAGCCGGCGGCGACATCGTATATCAGGATGTGGCAGAAGCTTTTGAAATGGAGTGGAAACCCATGGATAGCGTACTTTAAGCTACTCATACAGCTGTTTGAAAGCCGGATTTCCTGACTTTGCAGGATCCGGCTTTTTTTGTTGTTTTCGGCTGTTTGAGGATGTGTCAGAGGGCGTACTTCGGCAATGTGGACGAATTATATTTTTATTCTAGGTGTTAGGTGGTAACATATTGCAGATCAATAGGTTAAGATATGGATAAAATAGTTAACAACTTGTTAATAAGTATTTTTGTTTACCATGAGTGAGCACATTATATTTTTGAACGAACTTTCAGCGATAAATCTGTTATAAGCGTTACATGGGCAAAGTTATTTCCATAGCCAATCAAAAAGGAGGCGTCGGCAAAACTACGACAGCCATCAACCTCGCAGCCAGTCTTGCTGCCGTTGAGCACCCCACTTTGATTATTGACATCGATCCCCAAAGCAATACTACAAGCGGCCTTGGTATCGAGTCAAAAACCGTTTCCAACTCCATATATGAGGTGATGGTAGGCGGGGTAGATGCTACCGAATCGGTCCGTGAGACCGAACTTCCTTTTCTGGATCTGGTACCTTCTCACATCAACCTGGTTGGTGCCGAAATTGAAATGATTGACCGGGAACAGCGCGAGCGTATCCTGCAGAAGGCTATCAAAGACCTGCGAGACAAATACGATTTTATCATTATCGACTGTCCTCCTTCGCTGGGACTGCTTACCATCAATGCACTTACCTCTTCCGATTCGGTAATCATTCCTGTACAATGCGAGTATTTCGCACTTGAGGGTTTGGGTCAGCTGCTTAATACTATCAAGATTGTACGGCAGCACCTCAACACCGAACTGGAAATAGAGGGCGTGCTACTAACCATGTATGATACGCGGACCCGCCTGTCGGACCAGGTTGCCGAGGAAGTAAAGAAGTACTTCGACGACCGCGTATTCAAAGCCATCATTTCCCGGAATGTGCGTCTTGCCGAAGCCCCGAGTTTTGGAAAACCGGCGCTGTTGTACGATTCTACCAGTACCGGCGCTAAAAATTACCTTGCCCTGGCAAGGGAGATTATCCAGCGTAATAAGAAGATGTTTAAAGACAGTCCCATTTTTGCCGGAAGTTAGGAGTGATTCATTATGGCATCCAAGAAAGTTTTAGGACGAGGATTGGGAGCATTCTTTCCCGACTATGAAGAAGAGGGGAAAGGTACATCCGGTAAAGAAGGAGAAGGGGAACAGCCCAAAGGTTCTTCCCGTACCTATCTTGACCCCCAGAAGAGAGTCAATATTGTACTGCATGTGCCGGTAGCCGATATTCGTCCCAACCCTCATCAGCCCAGGAAAGAGTTTAAGGAAGAAGCCCTTGAGGAGCTGGCACATTCAATTAAGAAGCACGGCCTGATACAGCCCATCACTGTCCGTTATATAGGAGAGAGACGATTTGAGCTTATCAGCGGCGAACGCCGCCTCCGGGCTTCCAAGCTGGCCGGCTTGGAGGAGATCCCATCCTATATCCGCGAAGTGGACGACGATGAAGTCATCTCTTTTGCACTTATCGAGAACATTCAGCGCGAAGACCTCAACCCGGTGGAGGTGGCCATGGGCTACAAACGTCTGGTAGACGAGCTTGATTATACCCAGGCGGAGGTGGCAGAGAAAGTAGGCAAGAACCGCACCACCGTGACCAATATGCTGAGGCTGCTGAATCTTCCGGCCTTTATTCAGGCGGCCCTTCGCGACAACAAAATATCGATGGGGCATGCACGCGCGCTCATTAACATCGAGAATGAGGAAGACCAGGAACGGATTTTTAAGAAGGCCGTCAAAAAAGGGTATTCGGTACGCCAGATTGAAGATGCCGTGCGTTCGCTGGGAGAGGAGAAGTCCGGCACCAAAAAACAGAAAGAGAAGAGTGAAAACCAGGCGATCTACAATGAAATATCGAGCCGTCTGAGGCGTAAGTTAAGTACCAAAGTTAATATCAAGCCCAAAAAAAATGGCGGAGAAATTCGTATCGAATATTATTCGGATGATGAATTGGACCGGCTGCTGGAGTTGTTCGAGTCGATATCTTAGCCTTTTCGTCGCGCTTTTCCTTTTGACCGCTGCCCCGGCTTTTTCTCAACAGTCTTCCTACTCTTACAAGCCAGCACCAGAAAATTACTTCTCCCGGGAAAGTTCGGCCTTTGATTTTTCCTATTCGGCAGATACAACCGGAAACTCTGGCTCTTCATCGCTGCCCGATCCGATGAGCGTGATGTACAAATCGCTGATGATTCCGGGCTGGGGACAGATTACCAATAAGCAGGCCTGGAAAGTTCCTATTGTTTACGGTTTGCTGGGAGGCCTCGCATGGTACAGTGTCCGCCTCACCAAGCAGTATCATGATTACAGGGCCGCTTACTACAACCTAAATGAAGAAACTCCCAACGACTTTAAATTCGGCCCGACGCCCGACTACCTGGCTTCGGTCAATAACCTGGAGTCACTAAAATTTAATCGGGACGCCCTGAGGAACCGGCGTGACTTTATCTATATTGCCATCGGCCTGGCTTATGGATTGAATGTTGTAGATGCCTATGTATTTGCCCATATGCGCTCTTTCGATGTATCGGAAGACCTGAGCATGCGTACCCGTATCAGTCCGTCGGTACTGGCGGAAGGCAGTCCGGGGGTGACCCTCTCGATTGAACTTTTTAACAAAAACAACAGCAGATAATGAGCAGCGACAAAAAGAGACTTTCCGTACCCGATAATTTTGACCAGACTCACAGCGACGACGTTTGGAGTATTTTCAAGATTATGGGTGAGTTTGTCGAGGGATATGACAAGCTATTTAAAATAGGCCCCTGTGTTTCCATTTTTGGTTCGGCGCGTTCCAAGCCCGGCGATAAATATTATGAGCTCGCGACCAAGACGGCTCAAAAAATTACCGAAGAGGGCTTTGGAGTTATTACCGGCGGCGGCCCCGGGATAATGGAGGCAGCCAACAAAGGGGCTGCCATGGGAACCGGCAAATCGGTGGGGCTTGGCATCAGTCTTCCTTTTGAACAGGGAGTGAACGAATTTGTGGATCCCGACTATGTCATCAATTTCAATTACTTCTTTGCGCGCAAGGTGATGTTCGTAAAATATGCCCAGGGATTCATCGTATTCCCGGGCGGCTTCGGCACGCTGGACGAGTTTTTTGAAGCCATGACACTCATTCAAACCCACAAGATTACTCCTTTCCCGGTGGTTCTGATCGGTACGGAGTACTGGGGCGGACTGGTAGACTGGATCAAAGAGACGATGATAGAACAGAAAACCATTTCACCTGATGATGTCAACCTTTTCCGATTGACAGATGACCCTGATGAGGCTGTTGGAATTATCTGTGAGTTTTATCAGAAGCATAAACTCAGTCCCAATTTCTAGGCAATTGATCCGGTTTTAATCCGTTGATTGTATGTATCGGAACTTAATGCCTGCTATCGGCTTTAAAAAGGTAGGTACGTCAGGCTGCCAGTCAACAAAGCGATTCATTAAATGCAGCTTAAACAGTTATTTACAACCAATTATATTTGGCTTTTAATTAAATATTTTAATTCATTACATTAATCGCTTGGAAAGCACAACTAAAAAAATAAACAGGACAATGAAGCATTTGAAAAACACCGTTACCACTCTTTTATTCAGCATGTTACTTTTAGGACTTTCTACCGGTGCTCTTGCTCAGGATCGCGGTGCAGCTGTACAGGCATTTAACAAGGCCCTGGAATATGCTAAGGCCGAACAGTATCAGCAGGCCATTGATATGTATAACCAGGCTATTGCACAGGCCGAGCAGCTCGGTGAAGAAGGAAGCGATATCGTCGATCGTTCCGAGAACCAGCTGCCTTCCATGTATTACCAGTTAGCTCTTACCAAGTACAAACAATTCCAAAAGGACAAGTCATTGAACAGCCTGGAAACTGCGATTGAATCTTTTAACCAAGCAGGCCAAATGTCTTCGGAATACGGCAATGATAATATCGCCCAAAAAACCGAACAGGTTATTACCCAGCTGCTCTATACCAAATCTATCCTTCAGTTTAGGTCGAAGGATTTTAGCGGAGCACTTGCTTCACTTGACCAGGCTATCCAACGCAATCCCAATTACGCCAAGGCTTACTACCAGCGTGGACTGGTCGTAAAAAATCAGGGCGGTGAACTGGATGAGGTTCTGAACTGGTTCAACCAGGCTATGGAAGTAGGACAGAAAGTGAACGACAATCAGATCGTGCGCAAGGCCCGCGAAGCAGCCCGTGACGAATTGATTTACAGGGGCTCACAAAATATTCAGGACAAGCGTTATCAAGACGCCATAGATCTTCTGGAGCGTGCTTTGACCTACGATGAGCAGTCTGCTGACGCTCACTACCGTCTTGCTGAAGCTTATAACAAACGAGCCCAGTGGGATCAGGCAATCGAACATGCACAGAAGTCTCTTGAGTTTGAGACCGGAGGACGTACCGACAAAGCCAAGATTTATTTTGAGCTGGGTACGGCATACAAGAACAAGGCGAATACTTCTGAAGCTTGCAAGGCCTTTGCCAATGCGGCTTACGGTTCTTTCAAGTCTCCGGCCGAACACCAGATGGAGTTCGAACTCAAGTGCAACTCCTCGACTAACTAATTTTAAACCCTTTGGTTTAAAGCCTCCTCTTTCCGGGGAGGCTTTTTTTATTCTCAAGAGTTCGGGTTTCAAGTATTGTCGGCTTTACCTATTTTCTCACCTGTAATTCAAGCCGTCAATCTTCCAAAACATTTCAGCGGGATCTTTCAGCATGGCGAATAACTCTTTAGACGAACTTTGTGTAAACACAATACGAACCCTCTCAATAGATGCCGTTCAGGCGGCAGAATCAGGACATCCCGGGATGCCGATGGGTATGGCCGATGCCGCTTATGTGCTCTGGACAAAATTTCTTAAACACGATCCTGCCCATCCCGACTGGTATGACAGGGACCGCTTCGTACTCTCGGCCGGACACGGCTCCATGTTGCTGTACAGCCTGCTGCACCTTACCGGCTATGATGTTCCACTCGATGAATTGAAGAACTTTCGCCAGTGGGGCAGTATCACGCCAGGCCACCCGGAATACGGCATGACCCCCGGAGTGGAAACGACAACGGGACCGCTCGGACAAGGATTTGCAACGGGTGTCGGTATGGCGATGGCTGAAGCACACCTGGCGGAGAAGTTTAATACAGAAACACATACCGTTACCGATCACTATGTGTACGGCATAGTCAGTGACGGCGATTTGATGGAAGGCATTTCCCACGAAGCGGCTTCGCTGGCCGGCCACCTTAAGCTGGGCAAGATCATCTATCTTTATGATGCCAACCAGATATCCATCGACGGCAGTACCGACCTGGCGTATACCGAAGATGCCGCCGGCCGTTTTGAGAGCTACCGGTGGCACGTACAGAAGATAGACGGGCATGACCGTGATGCCGTTGAAGAAGCCATCAGCAAAGCACAGGAAGTCACCGACAAGCCGTCCATTATCATATGCCGGACCCATATCGGTTTCGGCAGTCCCAATAAGCAAGACAGTGCCGATTCTCACGGGGCGCCCCTGGGTGAAGAGGAAGTAAAGCTTACCAAGGAGAATCTTAACTGGGATCCCGACAAGAAATTTTTCATTCCGGAAGAAGTATTGGCCCATTTCAGACAGGCCAAGCAGAAAGGAAGCGAATGGTATGCCGGCTGGAAGCAGCTGGTCGAAGACTTTGGGAAAGAGTCGCCCGAGAAAGCGAAGGCCTTTAACCGCCAGATAAACAGGCTGTTAGCCGAAGACTTAGATACCCTGTTGCCGGTTTTTGAAACAAGTGAAAAGGGATTGGCTTCACGGGCGGCATCGGGCAAGGTTATCAATGCCATCGCCGGGCAAATTCCCGCTATGGTAGGCGGTTCTGCCGACCTTACCGGAAGCAACAAGACCTGGATAGATGAAGCGGAAATATTGGATGCGGGCAACTATTCCGGGCGGAATATTCACTATGGGGTGAGGGAACATGCTATGGGAGCAGCTATGAACGGGATGGCGCTGCACGGCGGTATCATACCCTTTGGCGGTACTTTCCTTATTTTTTCAGATTATTGCCGTCCCGCCATCCGTATTGCGGCTCTTTCGCATATTCCTTCCATCTTCGTATTTACCCACGACAGCATTGGCCTCGGGGAAGACGGGCCTACCCACCAGCCGATCGAGCACCTCGCTTCACTGCGGGCGATGCCCAACGTGCTGGTGTTGCGTCCATGTGACGCCAATGAAGTGGCTTGGGCCTGGAAAGCGGCACTTGAGCATACAAAAGGCCCTTCACTGATTGTGCTGACGCGACAGAACATTCCAACCTTCGAGCGGACCGAAGCGAATCCGGCATCTGGACTGCATAGAGGGGCGTATGTCTTATCCGATTCCGGAAAGGATGAAGCCGATATCCTCTTAATGGCGAGTGGCTCCGAGGTTCAACTGATGATGGAGGCGCAGAAGAAGCTTGCCGAAGACGATATCCATGCACGGGTAATCAGTATGCCTTCGTGGGAGCTCTTCGAGCAGCAGGATGAGGCCTATAAGGAGAAGATCCTTCCTTCTTCGGTGACGGCTCGTGTATCGATCGAGGCAGCCTCAACCCTGGGCTGGAAGCGCTGGGTAGGCGATAAGGGAACGGCCATCGGTTTGGATCACTTCGGGGCCTCGGCTCCTTACGAGGATATCTACAAGCAGTTCGGCCTTACTGTTGAACGGGTTCTTCAGGAGAGCCGGAAGCTTTTGTAGTTTCCGAACCGGCAGAGAGCTGTTTGGTCTCCGTTTTGTGGACACAGGTAAAGGTGATGTCGTCGGCCGGCTTCTCATTCCCGATGAAGTTTTCCAGTGAAGCCTGCACTTTCCTGACGATGGTTTTGGCATGAAGCGAGCCGTAGACACTCATGATGGCATCCAACCGGTCTTCTCCGTACTCCTCTCCGACATCGTTGCGTGCTTCGGTAAGTCCGTCGGTATAAAACAGAACACTGTCCCCGGCTTTGAAATGGAACTTCTTTTCCTGAAGATGGTGCTTCAGATTAGGTGAGGATGTCATCCCCAGGGCATAGCCGTCCGAGCGCAGGTCGAAAGTAGCATCCCGCTCGTTGCTGAAAAAGATAGGTGCATTGTGGCCTGCGCGGGCAAAGGTGAAGTTGGCTTCGTCTTTCGGGAAAAATGCGGCACATGCCGTAACAAAGGTCTTATCCTTGATATCCGACTTTACATAGTTGTTCAGTTCCAGGAAAAGCTCTTTGGGTGTCGGGTTGCTCTTTTCAATAATAAGATGTACCAAAGCCTGCATGCGAACCATGTAGAGTGCAGCCGTGAGCCCTTTACCGGATACGTCGGCTATAACAATGTATGTCCCTTTGTCGGTCTCGATCATGTCAACATAATCGCCGCCTACCTCTTTGGCGGTGTTGGCAAAGGAGTAGATCTCCATACCGTTTCGGGCATATTCGGTAGGTGGCAGCAGGCTCAGCTGGATCTCCCTGGCGAGGTCGATCTCCCTTTTCACATCGGTCTTTTCAAGAAGCTCTACAAGCAGCAGCATCAGTATGGAACCGAAAGAGAATGGGATCATCAGGTCATAAAAGATGATGTAGTTGGTGATGTTCAGAAGGTCGAACAGGTAGTAGCCCAAAAATGAGAGTGAAGACAAGCCGAAGATAAGCCGGCGGGTCGGATTCAGCCGCTGGGTCAGGGAAGAGAAGAGCCTTAGGAATTTGATATGCCCCGGGAGTTCGCGTCCCCTTGCGCGTTCGATCTCTTCGCCGATAGCGTCGCGGTAGAGTTGCTTGAGGCGGTCGGTATCTTCATAGAACTCCTTGCCGATACGCTCTTTGGTCATGCCGGAAACGTATTCCTTATAAAACGACTTGGTGTCCTGAAATGCTGATTGTGCTTCGTTTTTTAAGCCCATGGGAAAAAATTCGGTCGGATTTTAAAACTTGAAGTCTTTATTCGAAATCTGACTTAAAAAGTTTTACTTTATTGTCGTAAGTGTACGGGCTACGGTTGTCGAATGAAAATACGCGCTTCCGGCGATCTCGCCTGACCGTACGGTATTGAAGTACGGTACCTTTTATTTTTTAAAAATTCCACCTGTAAAGAATTAGTTCACTATCACCGCACATGTCTAAAAGCCTTCTATTTTTATTGGACGGGATGGCGCTGGCCTACCGTTCGCATTTTGCCTTTATCAGCAGCAATCTCCGCAATACCGAAGGGATTCCTACGGGACCCATACTGGGCTTTGCCAATACCCTCGAGAAGATGCTGGAGGAGCAGCAGCCCACGCATATCGCGGTTGCCTGGGATACGCACGAGCCCACTTTCCGGCACGAGATGGATGAAGAGTATAAAGCCAACCGGCCTCCGCAACCGGAAGAGCTGAAGATCGGTATCCCGCTGATCAAGGAGATGCTGGAGGCTTACGGTATCCCCAATATCGAAAAAGACGGTTTTGAGGCGGATGATGTAATCGGTACTATCGCCAGCGACGCCAATGAGGAGGATGTGGATGTATTTTTGGTCACACCAGACAAGGACTTTATGCAGCTGGTACATGACCATATTAAGCTGATGAAACCGGACAACCAGAACGGCGGCTTCAATATCATCGACCGGGAGGGGGTCAAGGAGTATTTCGGAGTCTATCCCGAAAATGTGATCGACGTACTCGCCATCATCGGTGATACCTCCGACAACATACCGGGTGTGCGTGGGATCGGCAAGAAGGGAGCCCCAAAGCTTATCAACAAATATGGCACGCTTGAGAAAGCCATAGAAGATGCGCCTAATATGAAATCCAAACGTCACCGCGAAGGCCTGCAGGAGTATTCCGAACAGGCGCTGCACGCCAAAAAGATGGTGACCATCCATACCGACGTGCCGGATATTGAAGACTGGGAAGAGCTGGAGTGGACAGGGCCGGACAAGGAGGCACTGGGCGAGTTTTTCCGCAGAATGGAATTCCGGACCCTTACCAAGAAATATCTTGGCGAGGAAGCCGCCGCGGCACCTTCTTCGGCCGGCGACTCCGGCAACGGACAGGGTGACCTCTTCGGGGGTAACAAGCCGGCGCCTAAAAAAGAGAACGGACTGCACAGCTTTGATGAGGAGAAAGTCAGCTATGAGTTGGTCGACAAAGCCAAAGACCTTGAAGGGTTGGTTGAAAAACTTAAAGGGCACGACACCCTCTGTTTCGATACGGAAACCGACGGCGTCGACCCTATGAAAAACAATCTTGTGGGGATTTCACTCAGCACTACCGCGGGATCGGCCTACTATATTCCCGTGAATGTGGAGGAAGGCATAGCCCATAAAAAGGCGATTGAGCTGCTTCAGCCACTCTTTACTGATGAAAAGAGCCTGAAGATAGCCCATAACTACAAATTCGATTATATGATGTTGCGCAGGGCGGGGCTGTCAATCAAAGGGGAGGCTTTCGATACTATGATTGCGGC
>CAYWDK010000020.1:0-25212 GCA_964457025.1 uncultured Balneolaceae bacterium
GACGTTTATACCGTAGAGGACGGTTTCGGCGGTAAAAACGGATTAATTTTTGTTCAATAAACATCTGGTGATTGTATGAAAACGACATTAAGAGATACAGTTAAACACACTCCAAAATTTTTGCTGTGGTGCCTGCTTTGGTGCTTGCTAATGGCTTTACCCGCCTTGCTTCATGCACAGGATGCGGGTCTCGATGAGCTCATTCGCCGCGCCCGGGCAGTCGGTATCGAGCAAAGCAACCTGGATCAACTGCAGCAACGAGCAGGTCAGCAGGGGCTGAGTAATGACGAACTGGCCAGCCTTATCGCGCCGGCCGTCAGCCTCGCGGAACAGAACCTTCCTTCCGATGCCCTTTTCAACAAGGCTCTGGAAGGCCTGTCGAAAGGCATTTCGCCGAACCGCATCCTGCCGGTGCTTCAGAACCTGCAAAGCAATACCGTGAGGATGGCTCCGGTTGTTGACAACTGGATAGGCAAGCCTGAGGTGGCTAATATGCTTCAGCAGAACGAAGGTATGGAAAGGAATGCCTTCCGAAATGAGATGATTAAGTCGGTTTCCAGAGGGGTTTCGGCTGAGATAACCTCCGAGAGTATTTCGGCCCTGCTGGATGAAGTCGGTTCTGATGATGTAATGAGCGAGTCGAGCCCGCAAAGTATCGTGACTGCCGTAGGCATCTTTGCCGAACTTCCGACTTCTGCACAGAACCCCGAGATGTCGCGTTCACTGCTTATACGGTCACTGAAAGCCGGTTTTTCATCATCCGACCTGCAAAAACTGCCGGGTGCCATGTCGGTAGCCCAGCAGCGCAGCCAGCTCCCCGCGGCCAGCGTGGTAGAGGGCGTGGCCAACCAAATGAGGGACGGCATACCGGCCCAGGAGATCCTGAAAAACCTTTTTAACGGCAATATAGGAGGCGGACCTCCCGGCGGCCTCCCCCAGGGATTGGGGAACAGGCCTGATCGCGGGGGGACCGGAGGCTGATTAAAAGCTTCATTCTTTAATTCATATTAAAAATTAAGGCACACTGCCTCCCTGCGAGATGCAATAGTTAAGCGTTTTTTGCCGCTTAATCCCTTTTCTGTTTTGCATGTTTTCTCACTCCTGTTGCTATTTTACTCCCGATCCAGCTGATTTTTGTCACAGCCTACGGTCCTTACCGCCCCTCTTAAAAGAATGAACAAACCACCCTTCTATATTGCATCTATTTTGTGTTGATTGGGCGAATGTCGGATAAAAAGTGCGTTCAGATACTCTAAACAGCAAAAAAAAATTCAAAAAATCTGGTAACCACTTGGACAGTCGGTCGTCACATGAGTAGAAATCCGAAACACTGAATCAAAAGACCTCAGACATCTATGAAATCTTTAAATAAGCTACTGACGATACCCTTTGCTGCACTTGTTGCCTTTTCACTTTTAATCAGCGGTTGCAGTACCGGCAGTGATCCCGGTACGGGCACACTGGAAGTGTTAATGCATGATGCCCCGATTGACAGCGCAGATGCCGTCAACGTATTTATAGAACGAGTAGAAGTGAACAATACCACAAGCGACCAGGGCTGGCAGGTAATTTCAGAGCCTCAGCAGTCGTATGACCTGCTGGAACTCACCAACGGTGCCTATACGCTCCTGGGTGAAGCAGAGTTGGAAGCTGGAACCTATCCCCAGATCCGATTGATTCTTAGCCAGGGCGGCCACTCCGTAGAAGTAGGCGGAACGGTCTATGACATGATGGTACCCAGCGGACCCCAAACCGGTGTCAAGCTGAACGTTAATGCCGAGATCGAGGAAGATATTACCTATCGTCTGCTGTTGGACTTTGATGCCAGCCGTTCGGTAGTAGAAGCCGGTCAGGACAATCCGGCCGTTCAGTACCTGCTGAAACCCGTTATCCGGGCTACCAACGAAGCCATAACCGGTAATATCTCCGGTACGGTTTCTCCTGCCGAGGTAAGTTCTGTTGTATATGCTATTGCAGATAGCGATACACTGGCATCGACGGTACCCAACGAGACGGACGGTACATTCAAGCTTATCGGCCTCGAAGCCGGCGCCTATACGGTTTCGGTTGATCCCGCCGATGACAGCGGCTATGCCATCACCAACGAAAATGACGTAAGCGTAACTGTAGGAGAGACAAACGACATAGGTACTGTCGAGTTAAACCAGAACTGATGATTCCATACATCAGACGGTTTATACCCCAACACATAGACGAGTTAAATGACGATAGGGGCCTGTTTGATCGCAGGCCTCTATTTTTTTGTCTATAAATTGTGGAATCGGAATGAGAAGAGTGGAGCGGTATTGCCTCTCAGGCCATTACCGCTTTACGGTTGTATTCCCGGATGCTGCTTTTGCCGATCACGTCTCCGAAAAGGGTGGCAGAGGTGCAGCCGGTAATTTCTACTTCTACGTATTCGCCTTTCTGAAGGTCGCCGCGGTCAAAGATCACCATTTTATTGGTGTCGGTCCGGCCGCAGAACTGCTCGTCCGACCGCTTGCTGGTCCCTTCAATAAGCACCAGGTGCCGCTTGCCGATCTCTTTTTTGTTGAGCTCTTCCTGGATGTTCATCTGCTGCTCGATAATCTCGGAAAGGCGGCGTTTTTTTACTTCTTCAGGCACGTTGTCTTCATATTTTCGTTGTGCCAGGGTACGCCCGCGCTCGGAGTAGGCGAACATATAGGCCAGGTCGTATTTCACCTCGGCCATCAGCGACATCGTGTCTTCGTGCTCTTCTTCGGTCTCGTCACAGAAGCCCGTGATGATATCGGTAGAAAGGGTGAGTCCGGGAATGATCTCCCGCATGCGGTCAATCAGATCGAGATACTGTTTGCGGGTGTAGGGACGCCGCATGCGTTCCAGCACCTCGTCATTGCCCGACTGTGCCGGGATATGGATATAGTTGCAGAGATTGGGCTGCTCGGCTATCACGTGTAGCAATTCTTCGGGGAAATCTTTTGGGTGCGGAGAAGAGAAGCGGATTCTCATCTCAGGATCCACCTGGCTGGCTTCATACATTAGCTTGGTAAAATCGTTGTCGCCGTCCATATAGGAGTTGACGTTCTGTCCCAGCAGGGTTACTTCCTTGTAGCCCTGTTCGCTGAGCTGCTTAAGTTCGTCGAGGATGCTGCCCATGGGACGGCTGCGTTCACGTCCCCGGGTGAAAGGCACCACACAGAAAGCGCACATATTGTCGCAGCCGCGCATGATAGTTACAAAGGCGCTGACGCCGTTGTCTTGCGTGCGCACCGGCTTGATGTCGGCATAAGTCTCTTCCAGGGAGAGTAGTACGTTGACGGCTTTTCGCCCGTCGTCGACATCGGCCAGCAGCTTCGGCAGGTCGCGATAGGCGTCGGGACCTACCACCAGGTCGACCAACTCTTCTTTTTCCATGATCTGGTCGCGGATGCGTTCGGCCATACAGCCCAGCACGCCTACGGTAAGGTGCTCTTTCTCTTTCTTGAGCGAGCGGAACTCCTTGAGCCGGTTCCAGACACGAGTCTCGGCATTTTCACGGATGGAGCAGGTGTTCACGAAAATAACGTCGGCTTCTTCGGCTTCCTGCACCGGTTGCATGCCTTCCTCCATCAGGATAGAGTTGACGATCTCCGTATCGGAGAAGTTCATCTGGCAGCCGTAGGTTTCTATATAAAAGTTGCGTTGGTCCAAGGATGTGTGGTTTTAGCTTCGAAATTAGACGGGACAATATAAGAATAGATCGCTTATTTTCGAAGCAAAAGGGGATTAGGGATTAAGGATCAGGGATTGGGGTGACCAACGGTCAACGGTCGTCCGTCGCCGGTCGTCGACTTATCCGGAAAGCTTCTGTTCCAGCAGCTCCTTCAGGATGACGGCTTGGTTGTTTTCTTCGTCTTTGGCGCCGTAAACGAGCGTCAGGCGTCCCTTTTGTGCCTTTTCCAGCAGGTGTGCTATAGGCTCTTCCGCATCTTCCAGTTCACGAAGGTATCGTTTTTTAAATTCGGCAAACTTCCCGGCTTCGTGGTGGAACCACTTTCTGAGCTCATTGGACGGAGCTATTTCCTTGAGCCATTCGTCGAGCCGCAGCTCTTCTTTGCTGACTCCTCTCGGCCAAAGGCGATCGATCAGCACCCGGTAGCCGTCGCTTTCGGAGGGCTCGGTGTATGCGCGTTTGATCTGGATGGACATTTTGGAAGCTGGAAGTTAGAAGTTGGAGGTTAGATACTGGATACTGGCAGCTAGCAACTGGTAACTAATAGTAGAAAGTATAAAGTATGGGTTTCTTACGAATTTTTGACTTCGGGCTTCTAACTTCTAACCTCGAACTTCTAATTCGGCCAGGTTTCGGGTTTTTTGCGCCAGTCGGTTAGCGTTGCCAGGTCTTCTTCATTGACGTAGTCGTTGTCTTTGGCTACTTCGATGAGGGTGGCATAGTCGGTAAGCGAGTGCAGGGCGACCCCGGCTTTGTCAAAGCGGTTGACCGCCTTATCGAAGCCGTAGGTAAAGATGCTGAGTACCGCCTTGACGTCGGCGCCGATAAATTTGAGCGCCTCCACAACCGATATAGCCGAGCCGCCGGTAGATACCAGGTCTTCGATTACCACTGTCGTTTCCCCTTTCTGTATGCCGCCTTCGATCTGGTTTCCGAGTCCGTAGGCTTTCGCCTTGGCGCGTACATAGGCCATCGGCTTGTCGGTGGAACCCGCCACCCATGCGGCGTGCGGGATGCCGGCCGTAGCCGTGCCGGTGATGACATCAACATCGCCGTATTCGGAGTTGATAAAGTCGATGAATTTCATGGCGATCTTCTTGCGGATCTCCGGGTAACGGAGCGTGAGACGGTTATCGCAATAAATCGGCGAGTTCCATCCGCTTGACCAGGTGAAGGGGTCGTGTGGCCGCAGGATCACCGCGTTGATATTAAGCAGGTCGAGCGCTATCTCTTTTGAAAAATCGGTATCAATAATCATATAGGTACTATTCAGCTTCGTTGTGTTCGGCCGGTCATAAAGTGCTGCACCGGTTTAGTTCAGGTTCAAATATATAACATTCATATTAACAGCGTATTATCCATCCGCTCAGCCTACAAACCAAACGAGGGCATAGAGGCAGAAAAATGCGTAGAGGCCCGCCAGCAGGTCGTCGACCAGGATACCCCAGCCTCCGGGCAGTTTCTGGAGCTTGTCAACGCCCAGTATCTTACTGATGTCAAAGAATCGGAAAAAGAGGAAGCCCAACAGAAGCAGCATAATAGGGCTGATGGTGGTGCTCCAGAAAGGAATGGCGATAAAGGCCATGCCCTGTCCGGCAAATTCGTCCATCACCAGGGGCGAAGGGTCTCCTCCCCATACCTTTTCACACTCTTCGGAAACCCAAAGTGTCAGCAGGGAACAGACCAGCGTAAATATAGCCATGCCGTACCAGGGGGCATACATACCGACGAAGTAGATGGGAAAGAGTGCGAAAAAGCTTCCCCACGTACCGGGGGCATTGGGAAGGAATCCGGCATAGAAAAAACTACCGATGATGGGTTTTAGTTTTTGCATCTTTATTTTTAAAGAAAATTTCTCGGTTAATAAATATGTATTCAATGCCGGACCAGACGGTCAGTATCACAATTGCCAGCATACCCCAGCCCAGTATTCCTGAGGCCATCAGCTCCCGGCACCAGGCGCTCAGCCAGACGTCGGTGGTGATAAACACCCCGACCATCAGCACCAGGTAGAGGAAAAACATCTGGCTCATGGTTTTGAATTTGGCGGTAAGCCTGGTTTCCATAGGCAGTTCCCGGTAGTCGGCTACCATCCGCATGCCGGTAATAAGGATGTCGCGGCTTACGATGACGGCGACTGCCCACCACGGGAATTGGGTGGCATCAATAAAAGGGAGACAGATGAATCCTGCAAATGTGAGGAATTTGTCGGCCAGCGGGTCGAGGAAGACGCCATAGGGCGTCTGTGCTCCGTAGAGGCGGGCGATGTAGCCGTCGAAAAAGTCGGTGACTACGGCTACCGCGAAAACGCCGACACTGAGGGCTCTCCAGACCACCTCGTCCTGCAGGTAGAGCAGCAGGAAAATGGGTGCCAGGATCAGCCGTATGGTACTCAGTATGTTCGGGATCCGACTCACGGCTCAAAGATAGTAATAGTTTGCCGGAAATAAATCTTTTTTAGCCGGTGGATAATGGGCTTCGAAAAGGGTGGAAAGTTTGTTTATTTTCTCATCGTTTTAGTGATACAATTTTAATGCGTGCCTATGAAATGCCAAATTATCAGTATCGGCAATGAGCTGCTTATCGGTGATACGGTAAACACCAATGCCAGCTGGCTGGGACAGTTTATGACGGAAAACGGGATCGCGGTGAGCCGGGTGCACACCATCAGCGACGATTTCGAATTGATCCGTTCCACGGTAGAGCAGAGTCTGGGTGAGGCCGATCTGGTGATCACCACCGGCGGACTGGGTCCCACGCATGACGATATCACGAAAAAAGCCGTTGCAGATCTCTTTGGTGCGGGGATGGTGATTCATGAGCCCACCCTCAACTTTGTAAAACGCATTTTTGAGAAGCGGAATATTCCTTTCAGCAAGTCCAATTACTACCAGGCCGAAGTGCCCGACAACTGCGATGTCCTGTTCAACAAGCAGGGCACCGCTCCCGGCATGTGGTTCGAATCGGAAGGCTCGTTTCTGGCTGTCTTGCCGGGTGTACCCTTCGAGGTGAAGGAGCTGATGAACGACCAGGTGCTGCCGCGCATCAGCGAGATGACCAAGGGCAACGAGCACCGCTATTCGCGCTATATTCTGACGGCCGGTGTGGGAGAAAGCACGCTGAGCGATGAGATTATCGGCGAGCTTGACCACCTTTTGAACAAAGAGGTGAGCGTGGCTTATTTGCCGAGCCCGCAAGGTGCGCGCATACGCATCAGCGCTTACGGACAAAGCCGGGAGGAAGTGGATGAGCTTATCGAACCGGTCGCACAGTATATTTACGAGCGGGCGGGTGAAGTCATTGTGGGCGAAGGAAAGGAACTGACGCTTAGTGAAGCTGTCGGCAAGCTGCTCCGCGAGAAAGGCCTCACCATTGCTTCGGCCGAGAGTTGTACCGGCGGCTTGCTGAGTGATACGCTTACGAATATCCCCGGCAGCAGCGATTACCTGATGGGCGGTATGGTGACGTATTCAAACCGTTCAAAGATTGAACTGCTGGGCGTGGATGAAGCCACACTGGAAAGCCGGGGCGCGGTAAGCAGGGAAGTGGCTCTGCAGATGGCAAAAAACGTGGCCGCACGTTTCGGCACCGGCATCGGCATCTCCACGACGGGCATTGCGGGTCCGGGCGGAGGAACCGATGAGAAACCGGTGGGTACGGTCTGGATCGGATACTGGTCGGAAGATGCCCATTTCGCCTTGCACACACTATTTACCAACAACCGGCTGATCAATAAAGAGCGGAGTGTAGCCGTTGCCATTGAGACGGTACGGCGAAAAGTGTCGGGAATCAAAACCATGCCATACGGACTCAAACCTTCATTTGCTGAATAATCTGCCTGATATTTGAAAAGAATTAAAACTACATACAGTTATCCGGTCCTAATCTTGGCGGGGGCATTGCTGCTGCTTCCCATTACTTCCGTAGCCCAGATCGAGGGTATCCGGGATTCCATGAGGGTGGGCATCAACCAGGATACGACAGCAGCCCGAGCCGATTCGGCAAAGAAAGATCTCTTTAAGGTACAGCGCTGGAGGTACCATGCCCCGCTGCATGCCATGACGGTGGAATCGGACAGTACCTTGCGCTGGAAAGTTGTGCCCGGTTGGATGACACAGAAGAACCGGGACCCGGGAGTGCTTACCTACCGCATGGGGACCTTTGTCCGGACCAACAGCATGCTGGTACACGCCCATGAGCCGCGATTCCAGGAGCTTTATTGGGAAGACGTCAGTCTCAACGACCCGGTAAGCGGGGCGGTGCACTGGGGACTGATACCGCTAAACAAGGTAGACCGCATGTATGAAGAGGATAAGGGCTTGCGGTATGAGTCTCGCTACTATCTGAAACAGTACTACCTGAACAAGCCGCTCTCCCAGCTTAACTACACCGAGAGCAAGTTCGACTACCGCACTCTTGAATTTATGGTGAGCCGCAACTTCGGGCAGCGGACGAATGCCGAGATCAGTTATTGGGACCGGAGGCAGGAGGGAGAGTATGACAATACCGGCGTAAGCGGCCGACAAATTTATGGAAGAATATTTCACCAGCTGGACCACCGCCAGGCCATTAAGCTCCACTATGCCAACAGCAAGTACACCGTCGGACAGCCTTTCGGCTACGGCATCCCGGATTTACGGCTTTTTGCTTTCGACCGTTTTGCGGCCAATCCCGAGCAGGCTCAGGCGGAGACGGACCTGACGGACTCGCACCTGGCACTGAATTATTACCGCAGGCCGGAAGACAGCACGAAGGTTACCGATGACCTGCACGCCGGCCTCTTTTTCAGTAACAGGAATCGACTGCTTACCTATTCGCAAGATACAACCGGATATGAAATCCGGTCAGCCGGCGCCACCGCCCGCAAGTGGCTGGATCTGGGTTTTATCGATCTGGAAGGCGGGGCCTCCTATGAATTTTTCTTTCCGAAAAACCGGGCTCAGTCGTCACTCGACTACGGTAACTGGAACCTGCTGAAGCTGGATTCGAAAGCGGCCATGAGTCCGGTGGAGCTGGTTGAGCTGAGAGGCCATGCCGAATTCCGCATGCGAAGCGACGGCCGCAATTCCTATCTCACGGGATTGGGAGCTTCTTTTAACCTGTGGGACAGGATCAGGCTCTCTGCCGGACTGAGCAGGGGTACGAAGATGCCCACCATGCAGCAGCTCTACTGGTCGTCGGCAGAGTACGGCGGCAACGAACAGCTGCAAAGCGAGCAGGTTCTGGAAGGAAGGACGGATGTCAGTTTCCGCTTTTTTGACAGCTTTGATATCGGTATCCGCGCTCAGCTTAAAGATATTCAGGACGGGATACTGTTAGGGAGCGGAGGCACCTTTACCAATGTATCGCCCTACAATTCACTATCTGTCACGCCTTATTTTGATTTCAACTCCACCCATTTCGAGCTTTCCGGCTCGGCTACCTACCACAAATACGGCCGGTTTATCCGCTCCGACCCCTCCCCATTTCCAGTTGACAATTTCAAGCGGGTGTGGCTGAAGGGGCAGGCCTATGTGAAAGGGTATCTCTTTAACCGCGCTACCTATGTGAAGGCAGGGCTTTCCGGGATGATGGCGCCTTTCCGGTACAGGGCCGATACCTACAATCCTGTCCTGGACTACTGGCAGCCGGCTACACAGGACCAATACCTGCCGGTCTTCAACAGGCTGGATATGGATATTTCGGCGCGTATCAGGGGCATTATGGTAGTGTTACGGTGGGAGAATGTGCTGCATGGCGTAGCCCAGCGCGGCTATTTCGAGACGGCCCAATATCCGATGACGGGCCGCCGTTTTCTCTTCGGAGTGCGGGCGTTGTTTCGGAATTAGGGGAGGTTTAAAGTTCGAGCCTCGAGCATCCGCCTTCGAATCTCGAACTTCCAGCCTCAAAAAATAACATTTGACGATAAGTACATCTTTACAGAGATTCTACCTCGTTGAAAGGATTGCAGGAATGCAGAGAAAAGAAAACATCACATGAGCTTAGGTTACGTCATAAAAGAAGGGATGGCAGGCTTCAAAAGGGCCCGCCTGGCATCATTCACCTCCATATTCTCGCTTTTTATAGCTGTACTGCTGCTGGGCGTACTGGCACGCATCGCCTATAATGCCTACGAGGTCGCACAATCCCTCAAAAAATCGATCGACGTGGAGGTCTTTCTGCTCGACATCGACGACCGCACTACGCAGGAATTGCGCTCCAGCCTGGAAGATCATCCGATGGTACAGGAACTTACCTATATCTCCAAAGACAGCGCCGCCGCCATCTTCGAGCAGGAGTTCGGCTCCGGCGGTTCCGGCCTGGCCGACCTGCAATTCCTGCCCGCATCCTTCAAACTGAAAATCGATCCCGAAGCCGAGCTGGCAAGCGTCGATTCGCTGGTAAATGTCATCAGCGGATACCGCGGGGTAGACGAGGTGGAATTCAACCAGCAGCTGCTCGAGCTGATACAGACACGCTTTGAGACTGTCGCGATCGGCGGGGGAGCACTTGGGCTGCTGATTTTACTGGCCGCTCTCGTACTGGTCTTCAACACCATCCGGCTTACCATCTACGCCAAGCGCAGCCTTATCAAGGCGATGAAGCTGGTAGGGGCAACCAACGCCTTTATTCGGCGTCCTTTCGTTATTGAAGGCGTCATACAAGGTCTTGTTGCAGGCGGACTGGCTACCGCGATCGCCTACTTCATTTTTCAATTCGCCTTGCCGGAGTACATCCCGCAATTCGGGATATTGGAGTGGCCTTTCGGGCGCTGGTATTATCTCAGCGGTGCGATGGTATTGCTGGCCGTGTTGATGGGCTTCTTGGGAAGCCAGTGGGCCGCAAGAAGATTTATCCGGGAGACCTCGATTTCAGAGTAGGCAATTCGACTCGAGAGTTTTGATCAGCTGCATCCTGCAGAAAAGGAAGGCAAAAAAAATGCGACTGTGATATCATCATCAGCCGCATCAGGTCATTGATTGTTAAAGGAAATAGATTAACAGGTCATACTGTATTCAGGTCAACGGTTATTCTAACCAACAGGATCCCCTTCCGCAATAGTGTATATACACCATTTTTACTGCTTATCGGGTATCAAGGCCGAAATCAGGCTATAACAACGGTTTATTACAGGTGGAAAGGACAATAATATCGGAGAGCTGAAACGCTATTTAACCCGGGCGCCCTTTTTGTCCTTGATTTCGGAGCGGCGCGTACAATTTTGAATGTCCTTGCAGGTGCCGAAAAAGTGGAGGGAGTGTCCCGCAATATTGAAGTCATGGATTTTCTCCATCATGGTCTTGATCTCCTGTATTCGGGGGTCGCAGAATTCCAATACGGCTCCGCACTCTTTGCAGATGATGTGGTCGTGCTGCTGGTAGGCGTAGGCCCGCTCGTAGTAATACTGGTTCTTGCCAAACTGGTGGCGTTGTACCAGTCCGCATTCCACCAGCAGGTCGAGGGTATTGTAGACGGTAGCCCGTGAGACACGGTCACCGGTATCTTTCATGCTGAAAAAGATGTCGTCGGCATCGAAATGCCCGTCGGCACGGTAGATCTCTTCCAGCACCATGAAACGCTCGGGTGTCTGGCGCTGGTTGTGCTCCTTCAGGTAGGAGCGGAAAATTTCCTTTACAAGATCAATCGTTTCTTCTTTAGCCGGGTGTGCCATGAGGGGTCACTATATTTTAATTCGTTGTCAATATAAGAAATACCGCAAGCCAATAAAAAGCATTTGCCGCAGGGTGTCGCTTATTGCTGAATTTTGATTTCAGAATGTTATATTCGAGCGTGACTGAGTGACATTAAGAAGCACACAGGGCCCGGGGCCGCTAACACGAACCTAACATCGCTATTATGCCAACAGTAGTTGCATTCGAAACGTTGACGGAACTGTTCATCAATCTGTCACGCAAATACCGGGATACCGACAAGACGGCTTTTGCCCGAAAGCCCGGCCCCAACGAAGAATATGAGACGATCGACTGGAAGACGGTAACCGAAGACGTGCAGAACCTGGCGGCCTATATGATGAAGCACGGTATCGAAGCCGGCGACCGGGTGGCCATCCTCAGTGAGAACCGTTACGAATGGGCCGTTGTCGACCTGGCGTTGCAGCTCATCGGCGGGATCAATGTCTCGCTGTATACCACGCTACCCTCGGGACAGTGCGAATATATCCTGACCGATTCGGAAGCCGAACTCTTTTTTGTTTCTACCGGCATCCAGCTGAAGAAGGCGATTGAGGTATTCGACAGTTGTGAAGAACTGCGCCAGGTGGTGGCTTTTGACACGCCCAGGGTGGAGGATTATTTGGAGGAGCCCTATGTAACGCTTTTCGACAAGGTGATGGCGGAGGGGATGAAGGCTTTTCCCAAATACGAAGACGCCATCCACGAACGGGCCAAATCCATCACCCCCGAAGACCTTTCCACGCTGATCTACACTTCAGGGACAACGGGCAAGCCCAAGGGCGCCATGTTGACACACCGCAACATTGTAAGCAACGCCAAGGCCGCCCACCAGATGATTTATATCGATGAGAACGACCGCGTGCTCTCTTTCCTTCCGCTCTGCCACTCCTTTGAACGTACGGCCGGCTACTACGCCATGATGGCCGGCGGAGCGGAGATCTATTACGCAGAGAGCGTGGATACGGTCGCCAAAAATATGCCGGAGGCGCATCCCACTATTGTGTTGAGCGTGCCGCGCCTGTTTGAAAAGATCTATAACCTGGTGACCAAGAGCGTGGAAGAGGGTACCGCCGTCAAGAAGAAGATCTTTAACTGGGCGCTGAATGTGGGGCAGAAGTATTCGGAAGGCAAGCGCGGGCTGGTATCGCTGCAGAAGTCGTTGGCCGACACGCTGGTATTCAACAAACTGAAAGAACGCACCGGCGGCAATATCCGCTTTTTTGTGAGCGGGGGCGCCGCTTTGCCTGCCGACATCGGGCAGTTTTTTATGTCCGCCGGACTCAATATCCTGGAGGGCTACGGACTTACCGAAACCTCGCCCGTTATGACCTGCAATACCTATGGCGACGAGCGGATGGGTACGGTAGGGAAGGTGCTGCCCGGCGTGACTGTCGGCATCCAGAAACTGGAAGACAACTCCATCGTAGCCGCTGTAAGCGGGGAGGATTATCCCACCGACCTCACTTCCGAAGCGGGAGAAATCCTCTGCAAGGGACCCAATGTGATGAAAGGCTACTGGAAAAATGACGAAGCCACCCGCGAGATGATTGACGAAGAGGGCTGGCTGCACACCGGTGACGTGGGCCGTTTCAACAAGGGAAACCTGCAGATTACCGACCGCATCAAACATATGATTGTGAATGCCGGCGGAAAGAATATCTATCCGGGTCCCATTGAGGATATGTTCAAGACCAGCAAGTGGGTAGACCAGATGGTGGTGCTGGGCGAGCGGCAGGCCTATATGGCGGCGCTTATAGTGCCCGATTTCGAAGTGCTTGAGAAATATGCCAAAGAGGAGGGGATCGACTACGATTCCGTAGAAGATCTTATCAAACATGAAGATATCCAGAGTATTTACAGCAAGGAGATTCGAAGCTATTCGCGCGAACTGGCTTCACATGAGAAGATCCGCGATTTCCGGCTCATTTCCAGCGAATTTACCGTTGAAACAGGCGAGCTGACGCCTACGCTCAAGATCAAGCGGCGTGTAATCGAAGACAAATACAGTCACCTGATAGAAGATATCTTTTCCAACGATACCGCTTAGCGAATTTAAAATTTAACATTCAAAATTATAAAAGAATGTCATATAACGTTTTTTACTGGGTTCACATCGTATCGTACATCGCCTGGCTGCTGGCCCTGGTCGGCAGCGTCTACTTTGCCTGGAAGACGGGCAAGGCTTATCAGACCGGCGAGGAGGGTAAGTTCATGAAGCTCGAGCGCAGGTCAACCAGTATCGGCGCCCACCTCGGGGCTTTAGGGATATTGATTTCGGGCGGGGCTATGGCCTCCATCCCGAGCGGGCCCAAATGGGGCTGGTTCAACTTCGATCTTTTTACCTGGTTGGCGGTAAAGCAGCTGCTGTTCTTTGTGATCCTGGTGCTGGTAGGTTTTTCCATCAAACGCAGCGTGGCGTTTAAGAAGAAGCTGCGTGCCAGTGAGGCCGGGATTACCGATGAGATCCGCTCGGCCTGGAGCAGCGCCTACAGGCTTTCGCTGGTGGTCTATTTTCTGGTGGTGATCAATACCCTTCTCGGACTCTTTAAACCTTTCTAGAAGATGGCCGGCCCCGGTGGCAACCGGGGCCCGTCCTCGCGACGCCAGTCGGGACGGTCAGTCCCGAAGCAATTCGAGGAAACGGAGCACCCTTCTGCGGTTTACCCCAAGGTCGAAGACGCCAAAGCGGCTGGAGCTTCGGATATGGAGGTGACAGAAACTATCATTCAGCGGGTCTGATTGAAACTGAATAGAGAAGTCGTCTTTAAAAAGAAAAACCCGGAATACGGCGTCAATACGTTTTTGGGGACGGTTTTCGACCAGTTCTTTAGCACCCATCTTCTCCAGTACCTCAAACGAAAGCCTCATGGCTTCGGTAGCGGGCATTTGCTTGTGCCGGGAGGTACGCACGCAATTAAATACGGCGTCGGGACAGGGAGGAAGCGGATTGGTCACTTCGTTCATAGCTGCAGAATCCGGTATTTGGGAAGATCGTGATCCAAAAAAAGAGAACATACCACCTGAATTATTTGATGAGGGTAAACTTCTTCACGCGAGTAAAGTTGTCGGTTCGCAGGCGGTAGAGATAGACCCCGCTGGCAAGTCCGGCACCGTCAAAAGTAATTTTATACTCACCAGCTCCCAGACGATTATCAATTAAGGTGCGTACCTTGCGCCCTAATATGTCATATACGTCAAGTACAACATTGACGTCTTTATCCAATCCAAACTCGATGATCGTGGAGGGGTTAAACGGATTCGGGTAGTTCTGGTAGAGGTAAATTTTGCTTGGAATATCGTCTTCAATTTCCTGGGTGGATACGCGGACGGTGAAGCGTCCCTCATTTAATGATTGCTCTTTGAGCTTGAATTCTCCTCCAGCCCCATTGGTTTTATACCGTTTGGCATTGGCAGTTACCAGTTCAAAAGTATAGGAGTAGTCGGAAAGCATATCCGTTACTTCGCCGGTGCGCCGGTCGACCAGCGAAACTACCCAGTTATCCGGGAGGTTTCGGAAGACCGTCCAACTCAGAGTAGCCTGTCCGGAAACAGGCTGGCCTTCGTCAAATCCACCTACATGTAGCGGAATGAGCATCCGGCTTTCTATTGGCTCGGGTAAATGGTTGACAACCAGCTGGGTGCCGTCCGACATCGTGGTGTACAGTTCCACAAAGGTATCGGTAAAGGGTAGCAGACGGTAGCTGTCCTGACTGTCTTTGCCAGTACTGGCCATATTGTCAAACATAAGGTTGGTGCGGGCGCTCATTTCTCCATAGCTAAGGGTCATCTCAACGATAGCCGAGGCAGATTCGGCCGGCTGCTTGCGTTTGAAATTGCCTCCGGTGGTTTTATTGGATTTGGCGACAGTCAGTACGGGAGAAGGCCCGTTTGCTTTTATCCAGAACCCCTGGTATGGCGCAATAAGCCCGTCTCCAAGCGTACCGGTAGTACCGTTCCAGGTCAGGTATTCGCCGTTGCCCCCGTTGGCTTCGGGATCCCAAACATAAATGGTGTTGTCGATATTGGTTTTGGTCCATCCGGCGGCATCCCAGTCAAGTGTTGCGCCGAAGGGGTTGCCCACAAAATTCCACCCGGTGTCGGCAGATGCGGTATAGGTAACGTTGAAGTTAAATTCCGTGCCGTCGCCTTCGTGTTCCTGGCCGGTACTGTTCAGAGTATCGGGCAGGGCCTCGGTATAGAGTGGATCGCTGGCAACATCCCCGAAGAAGTAGACGAAATACCCGCGTCCGGGCAGTATGGTATCGCCGGCATTGACCGGGGCTCGCCAGCGCTGGTTGTCGGTACCGGCAACGGTTTCCTCGTAATACAGAACGTTAGGCTGGAGGGTATCGCCGGGCAGGGAGCCGGTGGAGTAAAATGCTCCCGCATATCCCTGGGTAATGGTTCCGTCGAGAAAGTCGGTGTAGCTTGTCGCAACCGGAGCGCTCACGGCACGCCATCCTTTTTGTCCTGAAATTTCACGTTCAAATGTAAGGGTTCCGGAACCGATGGTTTTGGTATTGGCGAGAAGGTTTGCTCCACTGGGAATGATGGCCGTGCCGGAAGCCAGATTCAGCGTACCGTTGACGAAAAGGTTGCCGCTAAACTCAACTCCGCCTGCGTTATCGATTACCAGGTCGGTATAGGTATCCGGCTCGGTTATGGTTTGGGCAGAAGTGCCGTTCAGCTGTACCGTACCGATTGCCAGAGTGGGCAGGGAGAGATCTCCACCTACTGAAAGAGTGTCGGTGCTTCCTCCATTGATCTCTCCAGCACCTGTGAGGGCACCCTGAATGATAAAATTCACTCCGCCGGTTACCGTAATGTCGGCTCCGCTTTCAATAGAGACTTCTCCGACAGTTTGCCCGGAAATCTCGACGATGGGAAAGATGGTCGCACCGACAGGATTGGCGGGAATCAGCACGATGTCAGCCGGTCCGGGAACAAAGTTGCCGCTCCAGTTCTGGGCACGGTTCCATTGACTGGCGTTGGTGACATTTCCGGTGCTGCTTTGCCAGATGGCGTCAAAAATGGTAAACGCTACCTGGGCGGTATCGCTGATGGGGTTGCTGTTAACCGTACCGCTGATGGTAGCAGTAACCTGTGCCGTAGAGGAAGTCAGCGTGGCGGTGTACGTACCGTCCCCGTTATCAGTGACGGCACTGAGTGAGCCGTTATCGGTACTTAATACGACGTTGTCTCCGCCCGTCACTAAATTGTTGCCGAATTGGTCCTTCAGTTGTACTGTGATGGTTGAGGTACTGGCGCCGTCGTTCTGAATCACGGTTGGACTGGCGCTGATCAGTGAAGTGCTGCCGGATGCTGCTGCGGGGGATACACTAAAGCTGTTGCTGGTGCCGGATTCGGAGCCGGAGCTGTTGGTAGCCGAAATGGTAAAAGTACCTGCACTGGTAATACTGACGGTATGGGCCGAGAGCACACCGTTGGTGAAGGCGGCGGTCGTACCCATGCCGGTTCCCAATACTCCTGTTGAGCTTACCTCCGCTGTTCCTTCAAAAGTGGTTACCACATTGTCGCCTCCGTCAACGGCAGAAATGGAAATGTCGAAGTTTTGTCCCGCCGTTTTGGAGGTAATATTGCCCGAGGGGGCCTGTTCTACCCGAAAAGCGACAAATTCACCGAGCGGGAGAGTAACATCAATATCTCTGGAAACGGTATTGCTCACATAAATGCCGTTATCTACCGAAAAGGAGACCGTGCGCAGACTGGTATCGGGCGAGCTGGTATTGGTATTCTCGTAGGTTACATTCCTCAATGCGGTTTCATACTCCGAAACGGGTGCAGAGCCGGTAAGGGTGAGTGTGCCGGTTCCGGAATCAAAGCTGGAGGTAATATTGGCGGAATTGGGAAAGGCAAGACTGTCTTCGCTGCTCAGGTAATTGCTTGTAATTTGTACACTCGCTCCCTGAAGATTGGTATAAAAGGGGTCGCTGACGGTAACGGATGAAGTAATGGTAGTCGGCCCGCTGCCGGCGTTGTATGTAAGGGCGGTACTCTCAATGTTGGCAAGGACCGGCGGCTCGGAGTTTTCGGCTACAAAGGAGGACGGATTATTTTGGTTCGCATATTCCGTGGCTACCCAGCCGGCAGTCGGTACGGCTGTCGATACGCGTACTTCGTCGATCACACCGTTAAAGGGAAAGGCCGTTGAGGAGATGTTCAGCGGATTGTTATTGGTTGTATAGTTGAGGGAATTGGTAGACGAAGCGTCTGCCGTCCCGTTCAAATATACGACCCGCTGGCCGGCTGTCTTGGTAATCACCAGATGGTACCAGCTACCGTTGGTCAGGCTGGAATTGCTATCGAGCGGCCTGGCCCCGTTTATGGTACTCCTGACTTTCCCGTTGGTGCGAAGGAGGGCAGAATAGGATTCGTTCCAGCTTCCCTTGCTGATCAGGTCGGGACCGGTTCCGATATTCGAGCCGTTTATCCACATGGAAAGGGAAAGGTTTCCCGTGATATCAAGGGAGGCGTTATCGGCTACCGTGATGAAGTCAGTAGCATCGAACTGGCGGGCATTTCCAATTTTACCGGCTGTACTGGCCGTTCCGTTGTTGGTGCCGTTATTTCCTACCGAAGTCGCATCACCGAGGCCACTTTCATAATGATGCACCAACTGATAACCGCTGTTCCAGGTCAGCGGAGTAGAAGGGTCGGTAGAGACGGAGCTGTTACCAAAATAGATGTAAAAGGGGGTATCGGAAGTGGCTTGGAGTACGGGGAAGCGGACCCATGCCAGCAGACGGCCGGTCGTCGGATTATACGATTCCAATTCGTGGTTTAGCAGTGTGCTGCCGTCAGAAGAGGTGAAGACAATATCGTAGCCATTCAGATTGTTGACCTCTCCGCCGTTGGCCAGGCTGCGCAGATCCGGATCCGTGATATCGACAAGTACCGGAAAATCGGCCAGGTTGCTTGTTCCGCTGACCTGGGTGTTGTCCACATCGAACCGCTTGCGGAAGGAATAGCCCGAAACCTGGGCCAGGGCATCGGCAGAGAAAATCACCAGAAGCAGGAACGTCAGAACTGCCATCCAGCTGTTTTTAGAAAAGCCGTATGTAGGGTTATGTTTCCGCATCAAAGCCTGTATAGTTGCACTATGTTCGTGAGCAGGGGAGTTCAGATGATAATTTATTTAATATAGTATCCATTTTGGGATACATTAGGCAATTTTAATTTAGGTTAGCCAAGCCTAATACAGCCTTTTCCCGCCCCTGCAGAAAGGTACGGCGATTAATAATTTCCGGTTTCTTCGGTACCCGGCATTTTAAAAGTCAAGGCACTCTTCCACGGTGGATGCCACTCTCGGAATTGTGCGCATATCTTTTTTAATAAAGCCCTGGCCTACGGCCTGGTCAAAAAAGTCGATGAGCTTGTCGTAGTAGCCGTCCACATTGAAGAGGATCACCGGTTTACGGTGCAGCTGCAGCTGACTCCAGGTGATGATTTCGAGCAGCTCTTCGAAGGTCCCGAAACCTCCGGGCAAGGCGATGAAGGCATCGGACAGTTCGGCCATCATGGCTTTGCGCTCGTGCATGCTGTTGGTGACGTGAAGGGCAGAAAGGTTTTCGTGGGCGCGCTGTTTCAGATGGACGGGGATGACGCCCTGCACTTCGCCTCCCCCGGCAAGTACGGCCTCGGCTACTTCATTCATCAGGCCGATGTTGCCCCCGCCGTAGACCAGTCCGATACCATTTTCGGCCAGTTTGGATCCGAGGAGGGAGGCCTGTTTGGCAAAGGCGGGATTGTTTCCGGTACTGGAGCCGCAAAAGACACAGATTCGCTTGACGGTTTCGGCCATGGCTATGCGGTGGTTGCCATCATGCGGTTGACAACCACTTCCAGCTTTTCAAGGAAGTAGTCGATATCTTCTTCGCTATTCTGCTTGCCCATGCTGATGCGTATGCTGGAGTTGGCAATTTCGTCGTCCAGCCCGATGCCGGATAGCACGTGCGAGGGTTCGACCGCCCCCGAAGTGCAGGCCGATCCGCCGGAGAGGCAGATGCCTTCCACGTCCAGGTTCAGCAACAGCATCTCGCCGTCGATGCCGTTGCCCTGTCCGTCTTTGAACGAAATATTGAGGATATGCGGCACGCCCCTTTCCGGGTCGCCGTTGATGAGGTACCTTCCTTCAAAACTTTTTTCGAGTCCGGCGACCAGCTTTTTTCTCAATTTGGTGAAGTGGTTGGTATTCTCTTTCATCCGCTCGACACTTAGCTCCAGCGCTTTGGCAAGTCCCACGATGCCCGGCACATTCAGCGTGCCCCCTCGTCGCCGCCTCTCCTGCGAGCCGCCGGTCATCCAGGGTAGCCAGGCCGAGCCGTGGCGCATGTACATCACCCCGATGCCTTTCGGTCCGTATATCTTATGCCCGCTCATGCTCAGGAAATCCAGGCCCAGATCGTCAACATCAACAGGCAGCTTGCCGATACTCTGTACGGTGTCGGAATGGAAGAGCACCTCGTGCTCCTGACACACCTCGCCGATCTCCTTCAGCGGGTTGATAGTACCGATTTCGTTGTTCACGTGCATCAGCGTAACCAGCGCGGTGTTCTCGTTGATGGCGCCGGCTACCTGTTCGGCTGTGATGCGGCCGTTGGCGTCAGGCTCAAGGTAGACCGGTTTGGCGCCGTTGCGCTTTTCACCTTCCACGGTATGCAGCACGGCGTGGTGTTCGAGAGGGGAGGTGATCACTTCCGATTTACCTGTAGCCGATAGCGCCCCCTTGATGACGGCATTGTCGCTTTCGGTCCCCCCGCTGGTGAAGATAATCTCGGCAGGTTCGGCACCGATCAGTTCCGCTATGGTTTCGCGCGCCTCTTCTACGGCCACCTTGGCTTCGTTGCCTAGCTGATGCGGGGAGTTGGCGTTGCCATAGTGTTGGGTAAAATAGGGTTTCATGGCTTCCAGTACCCGTTCGTCGACGGGCGTGGTCGCCGCATGATCAAAATATACCGTGCTCATGACTCCGTTTTAGGTTCGAATTGTAATCGTGAAAAGATATTAAAAAAGGTTCAGAAAAACAGGCCGGAACGCGAGCTCCGTTTGCATTGCGGCAGATTTAACTTTGCCTTGAGGTATTGCCTCATTATTTTCAGGCAAAATTTCTAACTCATGTTTTGCTATGGATAAGATGACTCTCAGGGATGTGGATGTTAAAGGGAAAAAGGTATTGATGCGGGTGGACTTCAATGTGCCCATCGAGGACGGAAAAATCGGTGATGACAACCGGATTCGACAGGCGCTTCCGTCCATCCGCTATGTGACCGAAGGGGGCGGCACGCTGGTGTTGATGAGTCACCTTGGACGGCCGGGCGGCGAAGCCGACGAGGGACTCAGCCTGCGTCCGGTAGCCGAACACCTGCAGGAGCTGGTGGAGACGAAGGTCCATTTTGCCGGAGACTGCATCGGCGAGGAGGCTGAAAAAGCAATCGCAGAAGCCAAAGCAGGTGAGATTGTGGTGCTGGAGAATGTCCGCTTCCATCCAGAAGAGAAAGCCAACGACGAGAAGTTCTGTAAAAAGCTGGCCGCCCACGGCGATCTCTTCGTAAACGATGCCTTCGGCAGCAGCCACCGCGCCCACGCTTCCGTAGCCGGCGTAGCCCGTTTTCTGCAGCCTGCTGTTTCGGGTTTTTTGCTCGAGAAAGAGATCCGTTATCTCAGCCGCTCCGTCAACAATCCCAACCGTCCTTTCGTGGCCATCCTGGGAGGCGCCAAGGTATCTGACAAGATCGGTGTCATCGATAACCTGCTTACCAAAGTGGATATGCTCCTTATCGGCGGGGGCATGACCTACACCTTCTACAAAGCAAAAGGACTGCCGGTCGGCAATTCGCTGGTAGAGGAAGAGAAAGTAGAGCTGGCCGGAAAGCTGATGCGACAGGCCGAAGAGCAGGGTGTCAAGCTTATGCTGCCCATGGATTCGGTGGTAGCCCGCGAGTTTAAGAACGATGCCGAACACAAGGTGGTGGATGAAGACGGCATCGAAGAAGGGTGGATGGGGCTGGACATCGGCCCGCAGAGCTCCATCGCTTTCGGCAACGTTATCAAGCAGGCGCGCACCGTGGTGTGGAACGGTCCCATGGGCGTATTCGAGATGGAGAATTATGCCGACGGCACCCTCGCCGTAGCCGAAGCACTGGCCGAAGCCACTCAGATGGGAGCCACCACCATCATCGGCGGCGGCGATTCGGCGGCAGCTATCATCAAGGCCGGGCTGCAGGACCGGGTTTCGCACGTATCCACTGGCGGGGGCGCCAGTCTCGAGTTTCTCGAAGGCAAGGAGCTGCCCGGAGTGGCGGCATTGACCGACAAATAGCTGGTAATCCTACTCCTTCACCACCCGGAAACCGGTGTAGTTGCTGTCGGCTTCGGCTTTGCTTCCGCGCTCGTCTACATAACTGACGGCCGACCAGCCGTAGGTGCTGCCGTCGCCCGCCCATTCGGCAGCGTTGCCTCCCAGATCGAAGAGGAGGGCCTCGCCGGCCTCGGTACCTTTGTAGGAACCTACCTCCCGGAGGAGGCTGCCTTCCAGCTCCTGTAGTTTCCGCCTGAAGTCGGGAATCTCGTCTATAGTGATGTCATATCCCGCCCAGTAGTTGAGTGTGTTTTCGGAAGCGGCCGAGGCCTTGGCCTGCTTATGAAGCCGCTGTGCTTCTTCTGCGTTCGGCAGGCGATAGCTTTCGCCGGTCTGCCCGCTGAGCCATTGGGTGTAGGCGCGCGCCTCTTCAGCGGTGATGCCGGTAACCGGGTAGTTGGCGCGTACGGTGGGGTAGGTGTGATTGCCGTCGAAAGCGGCATACTGCGCATTAGTCACTTCAAAGCGGCCGATGGAGATGGAGTCGTCTTTGACCGGCACCGTTTCGGGAATCAGGGCGCCGTCCCTCATCAGGCCGTAGAGCCCGTCGGAGGTTGCTGCTTTGTCTTTTTTCAGCAGCTGTGCCAGCGGACTGTTTTCCTTAAACGCTTCGTTTTCAGGATCAAAGTCACCGAAGAGGTAGCGGTCGAACCATTTGATCTCTTCCTCCATCTTGCGTGTGCGGTGGGTGATTTTCTGCAGGCCGTGCGGCTGTCCGGGGAACCAGAGGAACCGCACAGGCGCTTTATCTACCTGCTGCAGGGCGCGGTAGTATTCCCAGCCCTGGTCGCGCGGTACGGCGCGGTCTTCGCTGCCGTGAAAGATAATGGTGGGCGTGCGCACCTTCTCCATCTCGAAGAGCGGTGACTTTTCAATGTAGTTCATATTGAAGATACGGCCGTCGGTATCGTCCCATGGAGCCCCGATGAAGTAGCTTTGGTCGAACTGTACCCCGAAGGCGCAGGTACCGTAGTCGGAAGTCCAGTTCACGTCGCCGGCTCCCGGTGCCGCTACCTTGAAAACGTCAGGATGCTTAACCGTCAGCATGGTGGTGAGTATGGCGCCATTCGACCAGCCCTTTACGCCCATCGAGTCGCGGTCAACCAGCCCTCGCTCCACCAGCATGTCGATGCCGCTCATGATGTCGGGCAGCTCGTATTCGTAATAGTGGCCTTTGATCGACTCTACAAACTCCAGCCCGTGGTTGCCCGAACCGTGGTAGTTGGGCATGAAGACAAAGGCACCTTTCTGCGTCATGATGTTGTTGAAATCGGTCCACGATTCGTTCCAGAGGTCCAGGTCGGCGCTGGCGGGCCCTCCGTGGATGGTGACGACCAGCGGATAGCGGCGGCCTTCTTTGTAGTCGTGCGGGTAGTAGAGGATGCCGTTCACTTCGTCGCCCTTGGCGCCTTCCCAGCGCACCACTTCGGTTTTGGAAATGGGTTTCTTATCCAGGTAGCCGTTCAGCTCGAAAAGCTCCTCCCCCTCGGGCAGCGTCACGCTGCGGCGGCCTTTGTCCAGCTCGGCTACACGATATTCGGGAGGGGTGGAGGCGGTGGAGTAGACGTAGGCGATTTTGGCGTGGTCCTTGCCCACGGCATTGACGATGACGTGCTCGTTACGCGGTCCGGCATCCAGCGTCTTTTTGGTCCAGCCGTTGCGGTTTTTCTCCATATAGGCCAGCCTGATGGTCGGCCCGTTGGCCAGGCCTACGATCAGGTCGTTGCCTACCAGGTCGTAGCCGGCGCCCAGGCCCCAGTCCCAGTCGATGGGCACATCGGTTACCGAATGGTTGCCAAGCTCATAGTAGTGCAGCAGAGAAATGCCGGCGCCGTTCCATTGCGGATCGGATGATTTCACCGAGACGAAATAGAAACCGTTCTTGTCCGCATCAAAGCCGAAGTTGCCGGGCGTCTGGAAGCCTTCCTGCAGGATCTGGCGCCTGCTGCCGTCTTGCAGGTTCCAGAGGTAGTAGGTGGGCTTGGGGCTGGCATCGGCACCGTAATGCGGCGACATGATGTGCGAAGTGACCAGCCATTTGCCGTCGTCGGATACTTCAAATTCACCTACCGGAAATTCATTGTCGGTAAGCCGCTCAATCTCTTTGCTGTCGATATCGAAACTGTAGACCCGGCTCGGCTTGAAGTGGGCCGTATCCTCAACCACTACCGTATTGTCCTTCTCTTCTTCCAGCTTCTGCTCATAAAGCGTTTTGCCTTCGGTCGATTCAAAGGCCAGCTTGTCGTCGCCCATCCACTGAATGCCCGAGATGCCCGTCTCGAAGGTGTGTACCTGCCAGGGCTCACCCCCGTAGATGCTCATGGCCCAGAGTTTGTCGCCATCCTCCCGGGAAGAGAGGAAGTAGATCGTCTTGCCGTCGCGGGAAAAGAGCGGGCTGTAGTCCGAATCCCCGCCCCGGCTCAGCTGTACGGTCTTGAAGCTGCCGTCATCTTCTTTCACGTCCAGTCGCGTGAGATAGAGGTCGCTGACGAAGCGGTCTTTCTCGCGGTCGGGCCGCCGCTTGACCCAGACCACGCTGTTACCGTCGGGTGAAAACTCCAGGCTCGAAGCGCTCTCCTGGTTGATGACGTCCGCTACCGTCCAGGCTGAGCTCCCGGCCTGCTGGGCAGTGGCATACTGAAGCGGGAATGCGGCCAGTAGAATTGCGGTTGCAAGGAAAGTGAGAACGGAAAATGTCAGTAAGCGGTTCATACGATCGGTTGCCGGTTTCGGTTGAAAGTGTCGGTTACGTGTGTGTCAATAAAGCAATTTTTAAGAATTTCCCGCAATTAATTTGCAAAAGCCCCGATCAATCGAAAGATTCCACTACATAAGTTTTTGATATTACAATTGTTAAATGATGAACAGGGACGTATTTAGCATTTAACATTCAACACTTAACATTCCCGAAGGGTTAATTATGAAAATGAAATTACTACTCACCACCCTGCTGATGTCAGCCATGGCATTCACCGCAGCAGCCCAGGACTATGCCGTAGCCCAGCTTGAAAACTCACCGCGCCACCACGAGTGGGTTACGATGGAGTCGAGCGGACGCACCATGCACACCTTCGTGGCCTATCCCGAACGTTCAGAGAAAGCGCCGGTGGTCATCGTCATCCACGAAAACCGCGGGCTCAACGACTGGGCGCGCAGCTTCGCCGACCAGCTGGCGGCCGAAGGTTACATTGCCGTAGCGCCCGACCTGATTTCCAATACCGTGGAAGGTGTGGAGAAGACCTCCGACTTTGAAACGTCCGATGCCGCACGTGAAGCAATCTATGCGCTCGATCCGGATATGGTGACGCAGGACCTGAAGAACGTACTGGACTATGCGAACTCCATCGAAGCCGGGAACGGCGAGGTGGCGGTAGTCGGCTTCTGCTGGGGCGGCTCGCAGTCGTTCCGTTTTGCCACCAATGCCGGCGACGGGATTGATGCGGCGCTAGTCTTTTACGGTACCGGGC